>JACRHB010000175.1 GCA_016217725.1 Nitrospirota bacterium
AAATTTCTGAGAATACCTGCTGAAATAATGTCACCCAGGAAGTTCTGGACGGACAAAAAGGGGAATATTAGTGACTAAAGACTACCGTAACTTATTGATATTGCAGATTTCCGGCCTCAAAAGTGCGGAAGTTGGGCTAACGGCGGCAGGAGAGATAGACGCGGACAACAGATTTGCCTCCGTCATTCTGAAAGATAACGACAGGAGCGGGCTGTGACTTGATTACCGGGTAATCGGACGGGCTACCAGTAACGGATTTCTCCGACGTCCAGATGAACAAATCCGGATCGAGGGTAATAACCGACTCCCCCTCCCTGCAGCTCGATGGCTGCAAGTCTTACAGCCTTGGTTGAATAGCCCGGCACCCGGATATCAACGGCCTTTCCATACATGTGGAGGCTGTTTTTGGCCACCCCTCTTCTCCACTTCCTCAGCTTGGCGTTTGTTTGAGGCGAGCGGTAGCCGGAAACAATATTGAACGGCTCATTTATCTTGAGCTTCTCCTTGAGGGAATAAAGGAGGTCTAAGAGGTTGGTATCTATGGTTTCGATAGCCTCGGTCAAATGATCACGAAAGAGATGATTAACTTCCGTCAGGACGTCTGAGATATATTGACCGTTGCTCCAATAATCGGCCTTGAGTTTTTCTCCGGTGTAAACATTGTATAAAAATAGAGACCTTTCGGTTTCCAATAAGACGTCTTTTACTGCTGAAAAGGCCTTGCGAGGTATAAGACTGGTTGCGATGGTTACGATCCCGCCTGTAAGCAGACCCCTCCTGCTTACCATAAGATCCAATACGGATTTTATCTTTTTCTCAAATAAATTCATAAGTTACACCTCCTTGAGACAAAGTAATCGAACCCATTATACCATGCAACAAAAAAAATTATCAATCAAAAATCATGCCTCTTTGGATTCTTTAATAACGGCATCCTCTTTATTCTTCAGCTTTTTATTTAATTTTGTTATCTGGCTTTTCAATTCCTTTATCCTCAATTCCCGGCCCACCGCCATCTCGTAAAAGTTCTCGAGCTCCTCCACCCTGGTCTTGAGCTCGCTCTCGGACGTCTGGAGTCTCTGCTGTATATTTTTCAGGTCGGTTATATCCGTTGCGATAATTATCGCATGCAGAAATTCGCCTTTTTCATCCATGAGGGGGCAGAAGCTTATATAAAGCCACCGGCCGGATTCCGTATTTATCTCGATCTTGGCCGTAACGTTTTCACGCTCGGGCCGTTTAGGATCAAACGGGATATAGTCCGTACATTTACTGCCTATGATATCCTGCTCGGGTTTCCGCACAAATTCCGCGAAGCTCTTGTTGCATCTCGTGATCCTGAAGTCCTTGTCGGTCAGTATTATGAACTCCGTGGCATTGTTGAAGAGCGTCTCCAATTCGGTCTTGGCCCTTGTTATGGCTTCCTCTATCATTTTACGGTCCGTTATATCCCTGACGACGTGGATCAGCCCGGCAAGCCGGTTATCCGCGTCAAAGCGCGGGATGGCCCTTATCTCAACGAACATGTTTAAATGCGGCTCAAAGGTCTCAAAGGCGGCAGGCTTCTCCGTCTTGAGGCACTTGCAGCTCGGGCACCCGTCGGGCGGGGCGCCGACGCCGTGATAAAACCTGAAGCATTTGGCCTCGCCTGCTTCCGGCAGGCCGAGTATCTTCTGAGCGGCCTTGTTCGCCATTATGATATTAAAGTCCTTGTCATGGATCGTTATCATGTCGGTGATCGTATTGAAGGTATCCTCCCATTCCTGCTCGGCTTTGATAAGACGGGCTTCGGACCTCTTGCGCTCGGAGATCTCTTCTCTTAATTTTTTCTCGAGGCGGTGCTTGTAGAGGGTTATTTCAATGGCGCTGTGTAATTCCCTGTCTTCGATCGGCTTGATCAGGTATCCGAAGGGCTCCGTCACCTTGGCCCTTTCCAGTATCTCATCATCCGCGTAAGCCGTAAGGTATATGACAGGGACGTCCCTCGAGGCATGTATCCGCTCCGTAGTTTCTATCCCGTCAATCTGTCCCCGAAGCATAATGTCCATTAATATAAGGTCGGGCTTGTACTCCATTGTCTTATCAAGCGCGTCTTTTCCCGTAGCCACCGCAAAAGGCGCGTCGTAGCCCATCCGCTGCAGGCGCCACTGCAGGTCCCTGGCTATAATGGCTTCGTCTTCAACGACCAATATTTTTGCTTTCTCTTCCATATGACTTAGCTTCCTTTCGGTTTTTTTAACGGCATTTCATACCATTTTCTTGTATCGTAATTCCTTAAATCTTATGCAAAAGCCTGTTCCGGCAGACCGGGCTAATTCCAATCGGCCCTGGAGCTGATGCTCAACCAGACTGGTGACAAGCTGCAGCCCCAGAGAATTTGTCTTTCTGATATCCAGGTCTTCGGGTATCCCTACGCCGTTGTCTCTTATTATCAGCTCATATTCATTTCCCCGGTCGTTTTCGGCCGTTTTTTTGAAAGACACAAGCACTTCTCCGCTTCTGCCGTCCGGGAAGGCATGTTTTAAGCAATTGGAGACAAGCTCGGTTATGATAAGCCCGCACGGGATTGCCGTGTCGACGGCGAGGTTGACGTCCGCCGCATCCGTCTTCAGCGAGATGCTGCCGTGTCTGTCGTAAAACGACAACAGGGTGCTTGAAAGGCTTTTGATGTAATCGTTGAAATCAATGCTTGCGAGGTCCGGAGACCTATAAAGTTTCTCGTGAACCAGGGCCATGGACCTTATCCTGTTGCGGCTTTCATTGAGGATCTCGGCATAACGCTTGTCGCCCACCTGTCCCGACTGGAGGCTTAAAAGGCTCGAAATGACCTGCATGTTGTTTTTGACCCTGTGATGGATCTCCTTCAGCAGCACTTCTTTTTCTTCGAGGGACGCCGTGAGCATTTCTTCTCTTTCGCTGATGGCCCTGCTCATCCTGTTGAATTCCGCGGTGAGCATCCCAAGCTCGTCTGCGGAAGAAACGGGTATCTCAGGATATCTGCCGCTGCGGACGCTTTGCACCGCCTTTGAAAGCAGCGTAAGGGGCTTTACGGCGACCGTGAAAAGTTTATATATAAATATAATGCTGATTACGGTAAAGAGCACGGCCAGGACCAGCCCTCTGTAAATGATCCTGCTTGAGGCTTCATTCATAGAGGCCTTGGAAAAGCCGATCCTTACCCAGCCGACGCTTTCCTTCGTCTCCAGGTCCTTGTCCGTCTCGCTGAAGATGTCGATATCTTCACCGGACCTGACGGTAAAGACCGGCGTGCAGAGATCGAAATAATTCTTATCTTCAAGGATAGACGTCTTCAGGCTGCCGTATTGTTTGTGAAGCTGCGGAGGGACCTCGCCTTCTTTTTCGAGCAGCGTCATGTCCTTGTCATAGAATGCGATGAACGACACCTCCGAAACGTTTTTCAGAGACGTTATGGCTTTTTTCATAAGCTCCGGATTCCCTGAGATAAGGGGAAGCTCTCCCAGCCGGGAGGCTAATTCCGTCACGACCTCGGCCTTTTTTATTATCTCGCTCCTCATTATGGAGCGCTCGGTCCTTACGGCCTCGAAGGTGTATACGAACGACGCTGAGATCAGACCCGACACGGCCACAAGAAGGATCTTTTTCCTGAAGGTCATGGTCCTGCCGGGTAAGACTTTTTTGAGATCACTAGCCATTAATACACCTTTTGCGCCGTTTCCAGGAGTTTTGCGGGTATCGTTATATTCATCGCCGCCGCAGTTTTTTTGTTTATATAAAGCTTGAACCTGCCCGGGGGCAGAGACGGCGCGCTTGAAGCCTCTTCCTGCGTAAGCGCGTTTACGACAAGCCTGCCGATCTGTCTGCCGAGGGCTTCTTCGTCGAAGACGAGAGAAAAGAGCGAGCCGGTCTTTACGTATTTTTCCGAAATGCCTATTACGGGTATCTTGTTGGCAAATGAGAAGAGATAGACCTCTTCAACGGCCTTGCTCGAGATAAGGTTTTTTTCGGGCAGGAGCAGCAGGGCGTCCACTTTCCCTCTGAAGGAGCTGAGCCCTTTTACGAATTCATAGGGGTTCTCAGCGGAGTGGATCTCCACTTCGGGCTGATTTGCGGAGGATGTAATGAAGCCCAGGCTTTTCTGCTCGCATATGACGCCCACCTTCTTTATATCCGGGAAGTATCTGTTTATAAAAGATACGTACTCGCTTACGGGGGTCGCCATATAAACGCCGGTGATATTCTGTCTCTTTGTCTCGGGAGGCTTTATCACCAGGCCGTATATTACCGGAACGGATTCAGGGAGGGCGTCGGCGGCATTAACCGCGTCCTTGCCTAACGCCACGACGACCTTTGCGTTCTCTTTTTGGACGGCGTCGGACAGGTCTTCTTTTACGTCTTTTGTAGACATGACGGAGACGTCGCCGGGAACGGCTTCAATTATCGCCTTTACCACGTCCGACACCGGCTTAAGGTCGGTGTCCCCGACGATAAGCACGTCGGCGGGATATGCGGCGGACGCAAAAATCAACAGCGTTGCCGTCACCTGAAGTAATTTTCGTTTAAGGCCTATCTTCATTCTTCCCCTACTTTCCTTCTTCACTTCCTGACTTCATCACTCTATAAACTCTATGAACTCTATGAACTCTATGAACTCAAAACTTAAGCCTCACTCCCGCCTCCACCCATCTCTGCGGGTTTTTTGTTTCAACAAACGTATAGTGCGAGCTGCTGAAAATATTGTGCGCTGTAAAGAAGACCTCGGCCTTTGTCTTTTGTGCGGTGTAGATGCCTTTGGAAACGTTAAGGTCCCAGATAAAGTTATTGTATTTTGCCTCGCCTAATATCGGGTCAACCGGCAGGTCCCACCATACGTAGCGGCCGAATAACTGAGCTGTCAGGGATTTCCTGTCGTCATATTTGACGCCGAGGTTGTACTGGTAGATATCGGTGTATTCATTGACGTCAATGGGAGTGAACCGTTCGTCTTCTTCAATACGTTCAATTCGCACGGAGCTGAATCCTGCTATGAGAGAGGTGTTGTATAAAGGGGCGGTCTCGGCCTCAAGCTCGTAACCCGTGCGTCTCGTTTTGCCGATGTTGATAAACTTGTCATTTAAGGTAGGAGGGGGCCCGACAAACAAATCCTTATCAATGGCGTCCTTCATGTCATGGTGAAAGACCACGGCCTTAAGCCATACATAATCGGTCGCGGCTGTTTCAATTCCGCCCTGATATGACCATACCTTCTCCGGCTTGAGCTCAGGGTTGGGGTCAAGGAACCAACCCCCGCCTGATGTAAATGATAGAGGCGGTATGGTAAAGCCCCGCGCTGCAGATGCCCTGAGGAGCGTCTTTTCGGCAAGTTTATATGTTGCGCCGAGGCTCGGGCTGGTAAAGGAGCCTGTTTCGCTGTTGCGGTCATACCTTACCCCGGGGGTCACGGACAGCTTCCCCAGCGTTATAGTATCGTTGACATATACCGCCCATTTGTCGATATCCGGCTGTGTCCGGATCGCTTCAGGCGCGAAAAACACCTGCTGAAAAAAATCCCCGTTTATAATCTTCTGATCAAGTGTTCCGTGTATGATGTCCGTGCCGACCACTATTTTATGGACCTCTCCCGTATATACAAGACTGCCGCTTCCGCCTTTAGTCGTGTCTATCCATATACTATTTCTGACAAAGGTCCCCTCAGGGCCGAACGTGCCGAGCCCAAGGCCTATGCTCATCTGGTCGAATTTTTCCTTTTGGGAATAAAAAGACAGCTTCAGATCAAGGCGCTCCATGACATGCGCGTTAAGAAACACCGTCCCGTAAGCCCTGCTATCTTCCCCCATTGATGAGAAGTCCGATCCCGGAAAGTCGTTATCCTTGAATTCACGCCCGCTGTATCCGAATGTCACCCCCATATCTATGGCAGATGAAACAGGCACGCTGAGTTTTGTGTAAAAGTTATTGTCCTGAGAATACCTCCTATCCCTCAATCCGTCCGAGTCCTTATGGCCGGCAAATATATAATAACCGGCATCTGCCGCCTTTCCGTACATTTCAGCCCTGTAATCCTGGGAATTCCTCTCCCCGTATGATACGCTCACGGAGCCGTGAGAGGCATCGGTGTCTCCCGCCTTTTTCGTTATTATGTTAATGACCCCACCAAGAGATGATCCCCATGCTGATGACGCAGGGCCTTTAATTATTTCTATGCGGTCAATAATCCCCATAGGGATTGTATCGGTATTAGCTTGCCCGCCGTTATGATTATTCATCGGGATGCCGTCGAGCAGTACAAGGACGTGCCTTTGGGGAGAACTCCTGTCCGCAGTCTGCTGAATATACAGCAAGGCCGCGCTGCCGAAGTCCTGTCCCTGGAAATCGAGAAACATGCCCGTCACCCTGCTCAGCACTTCAGCGACTGTGTGCGCGTTCATGTCCTCAATGTCTTTCGCGGTAACGACCGAGATGTTCTCGGCAGCCTGGGAGATCGGTTTAAAATGTCTTGTCGCCGTCACTACATAGAGATCCTTCTCCTCCCAGAATACGAGCAAATCCTCTACCGTTGCGGAATAAAGCAGATTTTCATCGGGGTCCGAAGCGGTCGGCGGCGGGGGGCCGGCGACGGCAGGCAGCGAATAAATAAGCGCTGTAAACAAGAATACAAAAAATATCCTGATTTTCATGTTGCCTCCTTCCTCCCTCATATCCTTTTTTTGTACATTAATTCTTTAAAGCGGATGCGGAACTCCGTTCCCTTTTCCCTGTGTAATTCCAACCGGCCCTGGAGCTGATGCTCGACCAGGTTGGAGACAAGCTGCAGACCCAGTGATTTCGTTTTCGAGACGTCAAAGCCCTCCGGGATTCCCGCGCCGTCGTCGCTTACCGTCAGCTCATATTCGTTGTCCGTTTTTTTAAACGAGATCAGCACCGCGCCTTTTCTTCCTTCCGGGAAGGCGTGTTTTAAGGAATTCGAGATCAGCTCATTAATGATCAGTCCGCACGGGATCGCGGCGTCAATTGCGAGGTTGATGTCCAGGGCGTCTATTTTCATCGAAACGCCCCCATAGTTTTTACCGTAAAACATCAAAAGGCTTTTAGCCAGACTTGCGATGTAATCATTAAAATTGATATTCGCAAGGTCCGAGGACTGATACAGCTTCTCATGCACAAGCGCCATGGCCCTTATCCTGTTCCGGCTTTCATTGAACATTTCGACGTATCTCCTGTCTTCTATCTGGTCGGCCTGCAGGTTTAAAAGACTCGAAACGACCTGCATGTTGTTTTTGACCCTGTGATGGATCTCCTTCAGCAGGATATCCTTCTCCCCTAATGAAGCCCTGAGTTTTTCATGGGATCCCTTCAGCGCCTTCTCCGTACGTTCATGCTCGGCGATCTCTTTTTCGAGCTCTTCGTTTATCGCCTTCAGACCGGCGGCGTGTTTTTGGAGCTTGTCCTTAAGCTCCCAATTGAAAATCTTCAGTATCCCGCTTACGGACCATGCCGCGGCAAGGGCGCAAAGCGCCCGGAAGGCCTGCACCGGTATTTTTACGGTTGAAGAAAAGGAGTCCGTATTGAGCGCGCTTGCCGGAAAAAAATCCCCCTTCGGCACGATCATGCCGCCGAGTATGCCGTAGATCAAAAAAGCGAGGCCCGAGCATACATAAAACTTTTTTACCTTCAGCGGCTCCAGGCATTCTTTTTCGTATTCATACTCTTTTAAAAAACCGATGCCGATCAAAAGCCCTCCCGGAAGACCCATAAGATACCTTGTCAGGATACTGCCCGTCTCCCAGAGGTCGTGAGACATCAGGCCGGTGATAAAGATAAAAAGACCCATGGCCGGCAGCAGCCACCATACGAACGGCTTTGAGAGTTTTTTCTGCCAGGCAGGCGCCTTTGCCCTTTCAAGCCGGAAAAACCTCCTGCCGAATTCAAAAAGGAAGCAATACGATAAGGCGAGAAAAAACCATCGGACCACGTCGAGCGCATGATGCCTTCCTTTGATTATCGCCCACATGTCCAGCAATTCATTGGCGCCGTGGGTTATGCCGAATACGGCCAACAGCCATAATATGCCCGCAATCCTGTGCCCGCTGTTCTGTTTGGGCTGTAAAAGGATGGCAATGCCCATAACAATGAAGGCGAGTCCATAGATGAAAAACACCACGTCCAAATTGTCAATAAGCAGTTGTCGCATCTGATTCAGTTGTTAGTTGTCAGTTGTTAGTTTTTAGTCTAACAACTAACAACTTTAAATTATATCCTGCTCTTATACCCGGTTTCCTTAAAGTTTATGATGAATCTGGTCCCTCTGTCCCTCTGCAGCTCGAATCGGCCCTGTAGCTGATGCTCCACTAAATTGCTTACGAGCTAATGAGACGACCGCGGTCGGGGGCCATTTCCATGATGTTGTAATTAATCTTCAGTGCGGCCGACAGCACTATCTCCTGCTCACGGATTACGGAAAGAATTTTATCCAATACGCGCTTCGAGGCCTCTCTTTGCAAATCCATTATCTGTCTCTGCTGGGTAACGAAACTCTGCCATGACAACACCGCGCCAAGCAGAAAGAGCGGAATTATTGCAAGCAAAACCAATGAGACGATCAGTTGTCTTCTAATGCTGTTTTTAAAGCTCATGCGATCTCTTACCGGGTTTACCTGATACCGTTCTCCGCGAAAGATCGGCCTTCCCTACGTGTCGCTTACTTAACGGATGATAAAGTCAGCCTGCTGCAGAACGTTATCGGGTATTTCAAGCCCGATTGCTCCGGCTGTCTGCAAATTTATACCAAGAAAAAATTCCGTTGTCTCCACAGGCATATCCCCGGGCGAAGCCCCCTGCAAAACGGCGTGGGCCAGCCGGCTTGCCATTTTTCCCGAGTTGAAATGATCCTGTCCGTAGGTAATTAAAACTCCGTTTTTGTACTGCCCGGCTCCTGAGGCGGTAGGCAGCCCGTGTTTTATGGCGCTCTTTAAAATAAGGTCGATGTTTGAAATGATAAAAGGCGAGTTGAGGATAAAGATCGCGTCTGCATCCTCTTTATCTTCGATATAACCGTAACCGGACATGCCGGAGATAAAGCCTTCGACAACGTGTTTCAATTTTGGATTAGGGTTAAGGATGCCTATTACGTAATTTTTTTTCTTAGACAAAGGGCTGTGAAAATAAAAAAGTGAAAGAAAAGTTAACAGGATGAGCAAGATCAGGATTACTACAGCAGTTCTTTTTTTGCCGCCGTCCATAGAATTTCCTTTCAATCCCGTAAGTAGTATACTCATTTCTGTTAAATTATCCAACCGTGTTATTAATTATTACAATAAGCATATTTCTAATCGTAACAGGAACAGAAATATGCATTTACTGATTTGGAGTAGTTTAAATAGCTTAGGATACTTAGTCGTTCTAAAAGGGGTAAAATCCGGATACTTTTTTGCTGCCGGCAGCTCGTCCTAAACAGATAATTCAAGAAGGATAGCCTTCTTATTTGAAATTATTCCGGACAGCAGCGGCTGCCGGAAAATGTTTCCAGGTTAACCGGATGTATGATAGAATATTTCCGTCTTTAATCCGGTGGATGAATCTCTGAGAAGCTGCTTGCTGTCAGCTTTTAGCCGGCGGCTTTTAAAACTTTGTGTTCCGTGGTTAATTTTGACAATGCGAAAAATTTTTAAGAGAGGTGCACATGCTTTTTTCAAAATTTTTCATCCCGACTTTACGTGAGACCCCTGCCGAAGCTGAGGCGATAAGTCACGTATTGATGCTTCGCTCAGGCTATGTCAGGCAGCTTGCATCCGGGCTTTATATATATCTTCCGCTCGCCTGGCGGGTAATGAACAAGATAAATAAGATCATCCGGGAGGAGATGGATGCGGTCGGCGCACAGGAGATAAGCATGCCCGGCCTTCACCCCGCTGAGATATGGCAGAAGACAGGCAGATGGTCCGACATAGGAGATGAGATGTTCAGGCTCAAGGACAGAGGCGGCAGGGATATGTGTCTCGGGATGACGCATGAAGAGATAATCACGTGGCTCGCTTCAGTGGAGATACGCTCGTACAGGGACCTGCCCCGGATCTGGTATCAGATACAGACCAAATTCAGGGATGAGGCGAGGCCGAAAAGCGGGATACTGAGGACGCGCGAATTCATTATGAAGGACAGCTACAGCTTCGACAGGGACGAGGACGGACTTGAAGGAAGTTATCAAAAGCATGCGGCTGCATATCACAGGATATTTGCAAGATGCGGCCTTAAATTTTATCAGGTGCAAAGCGATCCCGGAATGATGGGCGGCGCAGCCGCTCACGAATTTATGGCCCCGAGTCCCGCCGGAGAAGATACCATTGTTCTCTGCAGCAAATGCGGTTACGCGGCAAACACCGAGCTTGCGTTATCAGTCCCGCCTCCGCAAAAAATCACAGGCGCTGAAAATCCCCCCATCCCCCCTTTGACAAAGGGGGGCGAGGGGGGACTGGAAGATATTCCCACTCCGGATAAAAGAACAGTTGCCGAGGTATCGAATTTTCTGAAAGCGCACCCTTCATGCTTTATCAAGAGCCTGCTGTTAATCGGGGAAGACGGGCCTTTTCTTGCGCTCGTGCGGGGCGACCGGGAGCTGCATGAAAAGAAGCTCACAAAGATCGCCGGAGAATTCAGGGCCGCTCGCAAAGATGAAGTCAAAGAAATACTCGGCGTGGAAGCAGGTTTCATAGGCCCTCACAACAACAAACTGAAAAAGATCGCCGACGTCTCGCTTAAGGAAGGGATTTATATTACAGGCGCAAATAGAGAAGGGTTTCATACGAAGGGGATAAAACCGGGCGTCCATTTTGAGGCCGAATGGCATGATATCCATATCGCTCAAGAAGGAGATAAGTGTTCAGTGTGCGGCGCTGAAATAAGGCTTGAGAAGGCGATCGAGATAGGGAATATCTTCAAGCTCGGCACGAAATATTCCCGGCCGCTTAAGGCGATATACCTCGACGAAAACGGAAAAGACCGGACGGTAATAATGGGGAGCTACGGCATCGGCCCTGCGCGCATTGCCGCTGCGGCGATTGAGCAGAATCACGACAAAGACGGGATGATCTGGCCTCAAAGCATCGCCCCTTTTGACATTGAAATAATTCCTCTCGATTTGGGAGACGGGGAAATAATGAAGACGGCTGAAACTATATACAAGGACCTGACAAATGAGAGAGTTGAAGCGCTTATGGACGACAGGCCCGAAAGACCGGGGGTGAAGTTTAAGGACGCCGATTTAATAGGGATCCCTTATCAGATAATCATCGGCAAAAAGGGCTTGAAAGAAGGTTTCGTGGAGCTCAAGTCAAGAAGGACAAAGGAAACGCAGAGGACGGCGCCTTCCGATGTTGTGAAAAGGGTGAAGGAGAGGAGGCTGAACGCCTCATAAACACAATGAATCGACGATTGATTGAAATGGCAAACCACATCTTGCAAAATAAATCTTTACAGTTCATATTGCCGGCCGGATTCGGGAATGTTAGAATCTTTTTTAAAAGGTGTCGTCATTGTGTTTATGAGGCGTTCAGCCTCCTTATTTGGAATTATTCTGGACCGTTGTGACGTTATTGAGAAAATGAACATTAAGGAAAACATAGCCGGGCTCCAGGATTTTTATATCTTATCGATCAAGGCCCCTCTCGGCATCTTCCGCAGGCCGTTTTATTTCAGAGAGACCATAGAGCAGATGGATTACATGGGCACGGGGTCAGTGTTTATTGTTTTTCTTGTGTCGCTGTTCATCGGCATGGCGCTGTCTTTACAGATCTCGGCGGAGCTCTCCAAGCTCGGCCTGAAAATGTACACCGGTAAAATAGTGGGCGTTTCCATAATCAGGGAGATAGGCCCCGTATCCATCGCGCTCAGCTTTGCGGGCCGGGTCGGCTCCGGCATGGCCTCGGAGATCGGTTCAATGGTGCTCGGCCATCAGGTGGACATCATGAGAGTGCACGGCGTCAACCCCCTGAAAAAACTGGTGACGCCGAGGGTCGTCAGCGCGATATTCATGCTCCCGGTTCTTACCGTGATCGGCGACGCAGTATCACTGTTCGGAGGCTATTATATCTCGGTCTTCGTCAGCCACCAGAGCGCCTCTTTTTACTGGAGCCAGATCCGGGATATTATGGACTTCAAAAACCTCTTTTCCGGAATTTTAAAACCTTTTATGTTCGGCTACCTTATAGCCTGCATCAGTTGTTATATGGGGCTTTCCACAAAGGGCGGCGCAAGGGGTTTGAGAAGAGCAACCACGTCGGCTGTGGTCCTATCGACTATCATGATAATAATATCCGACTTTATGATGACAAGGATCCTGCTGTTCGTTCTCGGGGAGACGGTATGATCGAATTCCGGGACGTCTCGCTTTCTTACGGGTATAACGTTGTACTTGATAAATTAAATTTTAAAGCGCAATTCCACGAAAAGATAGCCATCCTCGGCGCCAGCGGAGAAGGAAAGACGACCATCTTAAGGCTGATACTCGGACTCGTGCGTCCCGATGAGGGGAAGATCTTTATCGACGGACAGGATATAACGGAGCTTTCAGAGTCCGAATTGAGGGACGTCCGCATGAAATTCAGCATTGTCTTCCAGGAAGGCGCGCTCTTTGATTCGATGAACGTATATGAAAATGTCGCATTTTGTTTAAGAGAATATACAAGATATCCTGAAGATAAGATAGAGAAGCGGGTGAGAGAGCTGCTTAACAGACTGGGGATTGAAGACGCCGTTTACCTTATGCCCGAAGAGCTGAGTGGAGGGATGCAGAGGAGGGTCGCCATTGCAAGGTCCTTGGCCGGTTGTGATCCTGAAATGATGCTTTACGATGAGGCGACTACCGGACTCGACCCGCTTACGGCGGATAATATCTGCAATCTCATAAAAGAGCTTTCAACGGGAGAGCCTCCGGATAGAATGGGGTTTATCATAGTGACCCACAAGGTCACGGATGCGGCAAAGGTGGCCGGGAGGTTTATTTATATAAGAAAAGGGAATATAATTTTTGATGGAGATCTTGTTTCACTCAAAAAAACAGAGGACGCCGAATTGCGGAGTTTTATAAATGAGCTGTATTTTGAATACAATGAAACCGGGCGTTGATTTTTAAACTGGATATTTAATAGCCACGAATGTACACGAATGAGCACGAAAGAAGACAATGAACCGAGAAATAGTTTTTTTTATTCGAGTCAATTCGTGAAAATTCGTGGCTAAACGTTTTATTTAGCAAATGTACGATTACGTAACACAGCACAGATGGGCGAAGCTGAAGGTCGGCATCGTCGTGACCGTCTCCGTCATGATCATATTTTTTGTGATCATGTTTGCGGGCGACCTGGAAAATTATTTTGCCCCGAAGGTAAAGATATATGCCATGTTTACGGATATAAAAGGACTTAGAGAGGGCTCGCCCGTGTGGTTTTCCGGGGTTGAGATAGGGGCGGTGAAATCGATAAGCTTTACCACGCTGCGGAAAATTCAGGTTGAAATGACGGTCAGATCAGAAGCCCTTAAGCTCCTCAAGCAGGATTCAAAGGCGAATATTCTTACTCTCGGTCTTCTGGGCGATAAATACGTGGAGATTCTTCCCGGCACAGGCGCCGAGAGATTAAAAGAAGGCGGGATAATTACAGGGCAAACCAACATAGAGATCCAGGACGTAGTCCAGACGGGGCAGGCCTCAATAGCAAAGATATCGGACTTCGTTAATACGCTTGAAGGAATACTTAAAAGGATAGAAGAAGGCGAAGGGACGGCCTCGAAATTTTTAAAAGACCCATCCGTATATAATAATCTTAAAGCTGCGACCGGGGAATTGACGGTAATACTAAAAAAGATCGAAGGCGGAGAAGGGACCATGGGCAAGCTCCTGCGGGATGACGGCGTTTACCGGGACCTTTCCGCTTCGGTAAGCGATATAAAGCTCTTTGCAGCGTCTCTTAAAAATTCGGAAGGCACGCTGAACAAATTGCTCAATGACCCTTCCATTTACAACAGGTTTCAGAAGGCCTCTGAAAATCTTGACGCCTTCACTCAAAGGCTCGCCTCCTCAAAAGGCACGATCAACAAATTGCTTGAAGATGAAAGCCTCTACAAAAACATAGACTCCGCTTCCGCAAAGCTCGACAGGCTGCTCGGAAGGATAGACAAAGGAGAAGGTCTTGCGGGCAGCCTTATAAGGGATGATGAGATCTCAAAAGAGCTCAAGACCACGCTCAAGGAGCTCAACGCCCTGATAAAGGACGTAAAAGACAACCCCAGAAAGTATTTCAAGTTCAGTTTGTTCTGAGCGCCCTCTTGAAGAAAGATTCCGGACAAGCCTGTCTGCCGACGGGCAGGCCGGAATGACGACTAAACCGAGTCTATACACGGTCAAAACTTACCCCTCTTTTGACTTTTGTTCCTTTTTATGTGTATAATTTTTCCCCTTTGTTTGCTCTCTGCGTTTGAGACAAATTCGGCAGCTTTAAGAGGTAAAAATTATCATAGAAGGAGCTAGGGATAAAAATGACTCGGAAAACGAATTGCTGGGAATTCACAAAATGCGGCAGAGAACCCGGCGGAGCTAATGCAGATGAGCTCGGTGTATGTTTGACGTCGATCTATACTCAATTTGACGGCATAAACGGCGGTAAAAACGGAGGGAGGGTTTGCTGGGCTATTTCAGGCACCTTATGTAACGGCAACGTTCAGGGGGCCCTTGCCGAAAAGCAGAGCTATTGTATGGCGTGCGGTTTTTACAAAAAATTACTGGATGAATTGGAAACCGAGGAATCAGCATGCTGCTTTTAAAGGGAATTTTTTGCTTCAACAGCAATTCACGGTGAAAAACAGGATGTTGTTTTCATAAGCTTATTGGGTTAAGGAGAATATATTTTTCGCAACGTGTTATCCTAATAAAGACATCCACGGATTATTCCCGAATTTTTCCAATAATTATATAACCCATTGA
>JACRHB010000020.1 GCA_016217725.1 Nitrospirota bacterium
CCTGATGTCCGACGCACTCGACGCCGGAGCCGAAGACTTCAAGAGCGACCCTGAAGAAGAAAATTACGAGATCATAACCGCCCCTGAGGATTTGAACAAGGTCAAGGAATTCCTCGAAAAAAAGAAAATCCCTCTCAACCTTGCTGAGGTCACGCTTCTCCCTAAGAATTATATAAAGCTCGAGGGCCGCGACGCTGAAAAGATGCTTAAATTAATGGAAGCCCTTGAAGAGCACGACGACGTGCAAAACGTTTATGCGAATTTCGATATCCCCGATGAGATAATATCTAAAACAGAGTGAAAACAATCCGCAGATTACACAGATTACTCAGATTTTTGTTAATAAAATAATAGATGATTGATATTAGGGAAAAAGATCCAAGAACTCATGAAATCATCGGTGCGGCTCTTGAAGTACATAAATCAATGGGACATGGTTTTCTCGAAGCTGTCTATCAAGAGGCTTTGAGCATTGAATTTTCGCTGAGAAGAATTCCTTTCCATAGAGAGACTGAGTTACCAATTCGTTATAAAAACTCCGTGCTTTCTACGAGCTACAAAGCGGACTTCATTTGTTATGAAAGTATCATTGTGGAATTAAAAGCTATAAATCAACTGTCTGGTAAAGAAGAATCACAAGTTTTAAACTATTTAAAGGCTTCAGGATTAGAACTTGGCCTTCTATTAAACTTCGGTGCAAAGAGTTTAGAATATAAACGTTTTGTTTTTAATAATAGAAAATCTGTGGAATCTGCGAAATCTGTGGATAGAATCTGATGCGTATAATCGGCGTTGATCCTGGAACAGTCTGCTGCGGATACGGGATTGTAGAGTCAAGAGTCAAGAGTCAAGAGTTAAGTCACCCCCCCCCGCCCCCCCTTGTAAAGGGGGGGATTTTAAATGCTCCCCCCCTTTACAAGGGGGGGCTACGGGGGGGTAAATCCGAACTGATTCACGTCGCTTCCGGCGAGATCCGGATGAACCCGAAAGACCCTCTGCCTGACCGCCTGAAAACCCTCTACGATTCCCTCAAGGCGGTCATTAACGAATACCATCCTTCGCAGCTCTGCATTGAAAAGATCTTCTACTACAAGAGCATACGCTCCGCCCTCGCTCTCGGCTCCACGCGCGGCATAGCCCTGCTTCTTGCGGCTGAAAACGGCATCCCGGTTTTTGAATACAATTCCACCGCATTGAAAATGGCGCTCACCGGTTACGGAAGGGCGGAGAAAAGACAGGTGCAGCAGATGGTGAAGATACTGCTCAATCTCAATTCTCCCAACCTCAGCGAAGACAGCACCGACGCCCTCGCCCTGTGCATCTGTCACATAAATTCGTCGCTTAGATTTAAATAGAGGTTCAAAGGCACATAGGCACAAAGTTTATTTTTCTATCTTTGTGCCTTTGTCCCTATGTGCCTTAGTCCCTTTTTATTCAGTGCCTTTTCATTTTTGACTTTTTAAATTTTTTTCTTTAAACTTCAATTTAACTATGAGCGGCGATACGGTTTTAACACTTATACTCAAGGCCGGACCGGTCGTAAAGTTCGTCCTTTTGATATTGCTGTTTTTCTCGATATTCTCGTGGGCGATCATATTTTATAAATTCAGATTTCTCTCGAAAGTCGAAAAAGAGTCCGCGGAATTCCAGAAGGCTTTTTTAAAGGGCAAACAGTGGGACGTCCTGTATAATTCCACAAAAAAACTTACGATCAGTCCGCTCGCCAACATGTTCAGGGCTGCATATTCCGTTGAGGACGCAAGCCTTGAAGAGATAAAGAGCGCCATGCAGAGGGTGGAAAACATGGAAGCGGCTCGCCTCGAAAGATATCTCACATTTCTTGCAACGACCGGCTCTACAACGCCCTTTATCGGTCTTTTCGGCACCGTCTGGGGGATAATGAATTCATTCATGGGCATCGGCAGGATAGGCGCCGCCTCGTTAGCCGTGGTCGCTCCCGGCATTGCCGAGGCCCTGATAGCCACCGCCGCAGGCCTCGCCGCTGCAATCCCGGCGGTTGTCGCCTATAATTACTACCTCGGCAGAACGCGCAGGAACATAATGATGCTGGAAGATTTTTCCCGTGAATTGCTAGAAAATATTATGAGGAACCATGGAGAAGCGCAGACAGGCTCTTTCTGAGATCAACGTAACCCCTTTTGTCGACGTCATGCTCGTCCTGCTTATCATCTTTATGGTGACGGCCCCCCTCCTTCAGCAGGGTATCGACGTCAATCTCCCCCAGGCAAAAGGCAGTGAAATGACACCCGCCGAGAGGATAATCATAACCGTTAAAAAAGACGGCAAGATATATCTGGACAACACCTCCGTGCCTTTGGAGTCTTTGCAGTCGAAGCTGTCAAAAAAAAGAGACCGGGATGTCTTCCTTAAGGCCGATAAAGACGTCCCTTACGGCATGGTAGTGGCTGTGATGGGTGAATTGAGAGAGATCGGCATCGAAAGATTGGGGATGGTGACGGAGCCTAAGGCCCGCATTAAATGAAGCATCGCCTTCACATCGGCAAAGAGCCGAGCTTCCAGACGATCATAATCGCCTCCGCAGCGCTGCATTTGATCTTTCTTGCGCTCATAGTCGTTCCCCTTAAGACAAAAGAAAAAGAGTATCAAGGTTATTTCGTCGATCTTGTCGCCCCCCTGGAATCGCCCTCAGCGAAGAGTCCCCATGCTGCGGCAAAAGGAGGGAAAGAAGCGGCCGGGATAACGGCGCCTTCCAAAGATACCGCCAAACCTTCGTCAAAGGCCGACATGTCCCTTGAATCAGTCGGCGAACAACAGAAAGTAGCAAAAGAGATAGAGAGGCTGCGCGCCATAAGCATGCTGTCAAAAATGAAAAAGAAAAAAGAAGAGGAAAAAATCCAGGAAATAGAGATCATAAGACAGAAGATACACGGAAGCGCCGCCAAAGAACCGTCTGTTCAGGGCGGTGGGCGGTCCGTTAACCTGGATTCCTATTACGCTGTGATCTATCGGAAGATCAAAGACGAATGGATATATCCGGCTGAGCTCGATTCATCAGGCCTTGAAGCGATCATATCCTTCCGGATCGACGATGAAGGAAAAGTAATTTCCCACAAGATTGAAAAATCCTCAGGCAACAGGCTTTTTGACCGCTCGGCAGTAAATGCGATATTAAAAGCCAGCCCCCTGCCCCCTAATCCCGTGGAAGAGGAGATAGAAGTGAGGTTCCGTTTGTGAAGGAAGAAGGCAGAAGGCTGAAGGCTGAAGGAAGAAAAACAAACAGAATGAATCTGTCGTTTGTTCTATTTTTTCTGTTTTCTGTCTTCGGTCTTCTCTTAATTTCAGCCTTCAGCCTTCAGCCCTCAGCCTTTGCAAAGATATACATCGACATTACTTCTCCGGCGATAAGGAAGCTTCCGATATCAATAACCTCCAAAGGCGCCTTTGAGGCAAAAGCGATGGAATGGGTAATAAAGAACGACCTCGAATTCACCGGGATTTTCTCTTTTGTCGATCCCGGCGTGCCGGGGGCTGAAATGACGGTGTTCATTGAGGCCGACACTTCGGACGGGATTAAAGTTCTTGCTTCCATAAACGATATGATTGAGAACAGGGAAGTATTCAAGAAGCAATACCTCGGTAAAAACATGCGCTCAATAGCCCACAGCATATCAAATGAGATCTACAAGCTGGTGACGGGAAACAACGGTGTCTTCAGGACTGCGATCTCTTATCTGGCGCATTTATCATCCGGCGTTAAAGAGCTGTACGTGATGGAATGGGACGGTAACAATCCCCTTAAAATAGTCTCCAAAGGGTTAATGACGAGCCATTCATGGTCTAATGACGGAGGTCTCCTGTTCTATTCTTCGGAGAAGGACCATAAATGGAAAATATACGCCTTCGACCTCGGGGAATTCAGGGAAAGGGTGCTTTTTCACTCGACGGGACTTAACCTTGTCGGAAACGCCTCCGCCCGCGGCGAAGTGGCATTTTCGTCCTCCAGGGACGGCAACTCCGAGATATACGTCGTCAACCTTGACGGCGGCAATCTGAAGAAGCTTACAAAATCCTTCGGTATAGACGTCTCCCCCGTATTTTCCCCGGACGGCTCTAAGATCGCCTTCGTATCGGACCGGGGAGGCTCGCCCCAGATATATTTAATGGATCCTGACGGGGGGCTCGTGAGAAGGGTTACTTTTGAAGGGTCTTATAACACCTCACCTTCGTGGTCTCCCGACGGCAAATGGCTGGCTTTTGTCGGGATGAAGGATGGTAAAAATCAGATTTTCATGCTAAAATCTGATTCAACCGAGCTCAGACAGCTTACATTTGACGGGAATAATGAAAGCCCGTCGTTTTCCCCTGACGGAATGTTCTTAGCCTTTGATTCGGACAGGGACGGCAGCCGGGGCATTTACATTATGCGCGTCAACGGAGGAGAGCAGAAAAAGATAACGCCAAAGCATATAAGGGCCATGTCGCCGAAATGGTCGCCTTATTTAAAATAAAACCAAATTATTTTTAAAAGGAGGGAACAGTTATGAAGAAATTATTAATCACACTCTTAATGATCCTTGCAATCGGCTGTGAAAAGAAATACGTCGTGGCTCCGGAGGAGAAGGTCGCTCCGAAAGAACCCGTAAAGCAGGAAGCAGCCAGGCCCGAAAAACCCGAAGTGCCGAAGGAAGTCGTCAAAGAGACTATAGTTCCTAAAGAACAGAAGCCCTTGGAGATCGCAATGCCCGCAAAGAAAGAAGCGCCTCCTGCGCCTGTAGCAAAAGAAGAGGTATCGGCCGTTCTACGGGATGCATTGTTTGACTTCGACAAATATAACATAAGGGAAGATGCAAGACCCGTTCTGGATGCCGCAGCTTCACAGCTGAAGAAAAACGGACAAATAAACATCATTATCGAAGGCCACTGCGATGAAAGGGGCACAAACGAGTATAACCTGGCCCTCGGAGAAAAAAGGGCCAAGGCTGCAAAAGATTATCTTGCCTCCCTCAGCGTCTCTCCGGCGAGGATGACGGTCGTTACCTACGGAGAAGAGAGGCCTCTCTGCACGGAGCATAACGAAACCTGCTGGCAGGGAAACAGAAGGGCGCACTTTGTAGTCTCAGGGAAATAGCAGACAAGCCCATATATTTCTGCAAATAAACGTAGGGGCGGGTTTTAAACCCGCCCCTACAACAAACAATTTACATGTATTCAGCAAATTCAAAAAATATTTCCTCCTATCTGTGTTCTGCGCTCTGTGTTCTTTGTTCTCTCATTCTCTTCACCGGCTGCGCTTCAACAGAAGACGTAGGAAGGGTAAGCTATAATCTGAATGAAGTAAAATCCGAGATAAAAGACATAAAGGAGAGAGTTTCTTCGGCCGCTCAAAAAGAGAGGCTTGATTTACTCGAAGAGAAAATACAAGCCTTCCAGGCTGCGCAGGAATCAACGAATAAAAACGTTTCCGACCTGATGCTTCAGATACAAACCCTTGCCTCTGAATTCCGCATCCTCACCGGCCGTTTTGAAGAATCCCGGTATTATTCCGAAAAAACCTCAACCGAGATCACTTCCGAAAAAGAAAAGCTTTCCTCAAAGCTGAAGGAGCTTGAGCTTGCATTAAATGATCTTAATAAGAAGCTTGCCGAAAAAGAAGCGGCCGCGATCTTGAAGGAAGAAGTTAAACCCGTCGAAGAAAAGAAGCCAGCCGAAGAAGTCACTCCGGCTGAAGAAAAAAAGACCGCAGAAGAAGCTAAACCGGGTGAGGAGGTAAAAAAGCCTCAGGAAGCGGAGAAGAAAGGGACTGAAAAAGCCGACGTTAAAAAAGAGCCCCCCAAGCCGGACGTGAAAGATATTTATATGGCGGCATATCAGGCATATAAGGAAGGCAAGACTGCGGCAGCGAGGGAAAAATTCACAACCGTGCTGAAAGATTATCCTGAAAACGAATATTCGGCCAATGCGCGTTTCTGGATAGGCGAAAGCTATTACAAAGACGGCAGCTATGAAGACGCCATACTTTCCTACGAAGAAGTCATAAAGAAAAACCCGAAGAGCGATAAAATCCCGGGGGCCTTGCTGAAGCAAGGGTTGTCGTTTTATGCGTTAAAGGACGAAAAGACGGGAAGGATCATTTTAGAAAAACTGCTCGATCAATTCCCCAAATCCGAACAGGCTCAACTCGCCAAAAAGAAGTTAGGCAAAACACAACCGAAGAAAAAATAGGAGATCAATAATTCCTGCGGCAGCTTCCTGCCGCCGCAGGAATCAACCGATTAATTCTCACAACAAAGGCGTCTCATGCTTTTCTTCCCTGTCGGCGAGACAGCCATGACCACTTCCACTTTGTTTCCGCAGTAACTGCAGAGCTTTGCCGAATTTCTCGACTCCGCCCTTGCGGAAACGTCAGTCTTGGACTTCGCTTTTCCTGACATAACAAACTCCCCCTTTCTGTTAAGCTACGAAGCGTTTAGCCACGAATCTACACGAATTGTCACGAATAAGATCATTGCCTTCTTTCGTGTTTATTCGTGCTCATTCGTGGCTATTTGTCGTATTTAAGTCGTTCATGCAAAATATCACAAAAACTCCCGTTCACATTCGTCATGCGCACAGATCCTACGTGGCTTATCCTCTGTTGGATTTAGTAAAACGAGGACTGCAAAGCGGCATAACCGCGGGTTTATTAATATAATTCAACGGGAAGGAGTTAGTCAATAGACGACGGCGGCGAACCAAATTGCCTCATAAAAACCCTTCCTTCCCGTTGCCACTACGTTACAAAGCCAGTAACAGCTGTTGATTCCAAAGGGGAATTTCTACTTGTAGTGCAAATTATATTTGTAGTAATATAGGCCACAAATGGAATTCAATACGGGCAAGCACATTTTCAAGTCTCCAAAGGTTCATGCCGTAATAAACGAGGCAATAGTATTTTTAAATCAAACACCCATATATCAATTACCGCCTCCTGAACCTTTCATCGGCGCCGGGGTTTACTGCCTTTATTATTCAGGCGATTATGACATTTACAAGAAGATCGCCGATGCCAATGTAACAAATTGCTTTCAACCGATCTATGTTGGAAAAGCTGTGCCGAAAGGCTGGCGGACGGCACGCGCAGGAAGCGAAGAGGACGCCACCCTGACCCAGAGATTGCGAGAACACGCAAGAAGCATCAAACAGGGCGCAGGGTTAGACATTAAAGATTTTAAGTGCCGGTTTATGATCTTAAAGGGTGAAGAAAGCAGCATGATCACTATTGTAGAGGCTGCATTAATCAGAAAATACAGGCCGCTTTGGAATACCATTGTCGATGGATTCGGCAACCATGATCCGGGATCGGGAAGATATGATCAAGCCAAATCCGAATGGGATGTGCTTCATCCCGGCAGATCATGGGCTGAAAAACTCAGAGGGAAGTCGCCGGATTTGAAAGGAATAAAGATCAAAATAAAAAATGCCTTGAAGTAGAGGCTTTTGCAAAAGTCTGCAAATTGTTGATTATGTCATTCTGAACGAAGTGAAGAATCTTTATTTATCAGTATGTTATGAGACCCTTCGCTTCGCTCAGGGTGACATTGGTTGGACTTTTGCAAGAGGCTCAGTAGTTAGGGTTTTCTTAAAACAACCACGGCTTCGTAAAGCTGATGGTGTGATTTGGCTTTGCCTACCCTGACATCGGATTGAATTATGCTGTTTCCTACACGTGTGGCGCGGGGAATATCGATCTTCACTAATTCTAATCCTGCTGACTCAGCGATCTTCCCAAAATATTCATCCGTAGGTATCATCACACCTTGCAGTATGCTGTTGCCGATGACCACCAGTGCCGTCCCTCCGCGCTTTAGCACGTAGTGAATGCCTTCTGCGAACTTGCGGCAGTCATTGAAATAGGCAGCCGCGTAGTTGGCCCAACCGTTGCCGCCATATGTTCCTTTTTCATTATTAAGTGTCCTGAGAGTCTGTAACCGCTCCACGATATCCGTATCAGGCAAAGCGAATGTCAGGTCTAACCGGTCAAGATCACGGACGGTCTGCCAGAACTTGCCGAAGTTCATATTCTCTAGTTTTTTTAAGTCATCAGGGGAGTGCGCATAGCCGAGCCAATAAAGCTGGGGGCGTGTGTTGCGATTGTAGTGGTAATTATTCAGGTAGGGCGGAGATGTAATGACAAGATCAACTGAGGCAGGTGAAAGATGATTTCTGCAATTGAAAAAGGAGTCATTGATGGTCTGCGCTTTTAAATTGTTGCGCTCCATCTGCTCCTGCATCCATGTGATATCTTCCATCATATCAATGAGCTTATCAGTGATAGCTTTTGCAACTGGAAAGTCATGAATTTCCTCCCGGCCTGCGCTGACGCGCCTGCCCAGGCTCGGCTCATAGGAATAATTTGAATAACTCACCATAGTTGA
>JACRHB010000181.1 GCA_016217725.1 Nitrospirota bacterium
GGCCTTGCGAGGGGAGCCGGGGTCGTGCTTTCAGGAGAGAATGCCTTATTGAACGTGATAGGAAGGACCGTGGATATCGGCGACATTCCGCCTTCGGAAGAAAAGACGGTTGAATTCAAAGGCGTTCTGCCTACCGAGATCCAGGCCGGCAACGCGACGCTGAACGTTATTGTCAAGGAAGGCAGGGGCTATACACCCGCGGAGAAGAAGTCTTTCACAATAGCAATTAAACCCGCCGAGATCAAAGAGACGAAGCAGGTGATCTCGGAATTAAGCGACGTAGACATGATCCCCGCAAAGACCGACGCTTATAAAAGAGAGAACTCTTACGCCGTGATCGTCGGGATAAGCCGTTACCGCGACGAGATAATACCGGCGGTGAAATACGCCGGATCGGACGCGCAGGCCTTTGCAGCATATATTGAAAACCTGGGAGGCGTGCCCAAACAGAACATAAAAATACTCACTGACGACAAGGCGACAAAAAGCGATCTTGAAGCGTATCTGGAGGACTGGCTTCCGAAGAGGGTCAATAAGGACTCGGAGGTATTCGTTTACTATGCGGGGCACGGAGCGCCCGATATCGAAAACAACGAGGCGTACCTTGTACCCTATGACGGCCATCCCGACTTCAAATCAAAACTCTACCCGCTAAAAAGGATGTATGAAGCCTTAAACAAGCTGCCTGCCGGGCAGGTGGTCGTCATGCTGGATTCGTGTTTTTCGGGGGCCGGCGAAAGGAGCGTTGCGAGAGAAGGCGCCAGGCCTCTAAGCATTTCCATTGAGAACCCGGTGCTTGCGGGAGGGAAAGTGTCCGTTCTCGCGGCGGCGACCGGCAGCCAGATAAGCTCGGACTACAACAAAGTCAAGCACGGGCTGTTTACATACTATCTTTTAAAGGGGATGAAGGGAGAAGCTGATAAGGATAACGACAACGCAGTTGCGCTTGGAGAGCTTTACGATTATTTGAAGGACAATGTATCCAAAACAGCCTCGATAGAATTAAACAGGGAGCAGACCCCGGTTTTATTGCCCGACGTAAAAGAAAACAGCAGCAGAAAGATCAAGATCACAAGGATTAAATAGATTAGGAGTACAAGATGAGAACCTATGTTATATTTGTATTGTTCTTAACGCTGACACTGCCCGGGTGCGCGCTTTTCTCCGGTGCAGGGAGGGATAAAGACGCGGCCGAACAGGAGACGCCTACTGAAACGGCTGCGGATGCGGCTGCAAATATAGATGCCGATACGCCTGCGCCTGCGGTTGTCCCGGTTGAGGACAAGATCCCGTCCAAGACTTTAAAAGGTCATTTGAAGCCTGTTTATTCAGTCGCCTTCAGCCCTGACAGTCGGACGGTCGCTTCAATCGGCGCAGACAGGAACATCATCCTCTGGAATGCCGCTACGGGAGAGCAGATCAAGACCTACACGATCCCGCAAGTAGCCTTTTCAGGGGCGTTCAGTCCCGACGGTAAGATCTTCGCCTTCGGCGGAAGGGATAGAAACGTTATTCTCGGCAATGCCGTTACCGGGGAGAAGATCAAGACCCTCACCGGGCATACTCACATTGTATTCTCGGTGGCCTTCAGTCCCGACGGTAAGACGCTGGCCTCGGGAAGCGCGGACAGGAGCATTATACTCTGGAACACCGCCACGGGGCAGAAGATCAAGACGCTGAGCGGCCATACGAACATTGTCACTTCATTGACGTTCAGCCCTGACGGGAGATTTCTCGCTTCCGGGAGCAGAGACAGGACGGTTATCTTATGGGACTTCGCCAAAGGCGAAAACGTAAGGACCTTCAAGGACCACACACATATCGTCGATTCAGTGGCGTTCAGCCCCGATGGAAAGCTGCTTGCCTCAAGCAGCGCGGACAGGACCATTATAATAAGGAGCGCCGATACGGGAGAGAAGGTCAGCGCCTTGGGCGAGGTTAAGAACATCGTGAATGCAATAGCGTTCAGCCCGGGCGGGAAGTTCCTCGCCGCAGGCGGCTGGGACAGGACCGTAGCCCTGTGGGATGTAAGCACGGGCAAAAAAATAAAGACGCTCACCGGACATGAAGCCGTCGTCTCGACCATCGCATTCAGCAGGGACGGGACGTTTATTGCATCCGCCGGCGAAGACAGAAACGTCATTATCTGGGACGTCAGCAGCGTTACTGAGGGCGAAGGCTCCCTCGTTGCCGAAGCCAAACCGGAAACAAAACCCGCGCAGAGGCCTTCACCTGAAAAAGATATACCCACCAAAATGCCCGTCGTCGCCGCTCCGGAGCTTTTTTACGAAGTCAAGATAGAAGACACAAACGGCAACGGGATCTTCGAGGGCGGAGAGACTATCACGGTTACGGTTAATATAGAGAACAAAGGGAAAGGCGCAGCGCAGGGGGTCGAGATTTTATTGTCGGGTAATAATACCCTGATCACCTGCCTGGGGAATAAAAGCGCGGTCGGCAATATGGAGCCGGGCAGTAAAAAGAAGACGCCTTTAAAATGCACCTTGCCGACGCGCATAAAACCGGAGACCGCTCAACTGACGGTGGAATTGAACGAGCAGCGGGGTTATTCTCCCGCTGAAATAAAATCCTTCACGGCGGCCTTGAAGCCGGCGGAGATCAAAGAGACGACACAGGAGCTGTCCCGGCTTGTGGACGTCGACATCGTCCCTTCGAAGATCGGCGGTTACAAGAGAGAGAATTCTTATGCGGTCATCGTCGGAATAAGCCGTTACCGCGATGAGATCATCCCCGGAGTAAAATACGCGGAAGCGGACGCGCAGATGATCGCAAAGTACCTCGAAAACGTAGGCGGGGTGCCGAAGCAGAACATAAAGGTGCTTACCAATGAAAAAGGCACGCTCGGCGACCTGTCGAGTTATTTTGAGGAATGGCTGCCGAAGAGGGTAAAAAAGGATTCCAATGTATTCATTTACTATGCGGGGCACGGCTCGCCCGATACTGAAAATAATGAGGCGTACCTAGTGCCTTACGATGGCCATCCCGATTTCAAATCCAGGCTCTATCCGCTCAAAAGGATGTATGAAGCGTTAAACAAGCTGCCTGCCGAGCAGGTTGTCGTAATGCTCGATTCGTGTTTTTCGGGCGCCGGCGACAGGAGCGTTACGAAACAGGGCTCAAGGCCGATAAGCATCTCGATAGAGAATCCAGTGTTGGCCGGGGGAAAGGTATCCGTGCTTGCCGCGTCAACCGGGACCCAGATAAGCTCCGATTACGACAAAGTGAAACACGGGTTGTTTACGTATTATTTATTGAAAGGGATGAAGGGAGAGGCCGACAGTGATAAAAATAACGTTGTTGCACTTGGAGAGCTTTACGATTATCTGAAAGAGAATGTTCCGAGGACAGCCTCTATAGAATTAAACAGGGACCAGACCCCTGTGCTGCTGCCGGATTTAGCAGGCGACGGACACGGGAACCTGGAGATAAACAGGGTGAAATGATTAAGAAAGTTAAAAGTCGAAAGTTAAAAGTTAAGAGTAAGAGTTAGGAGTTAAGAGTTTCCCCTCTAATAAGAGGGGATCAAGGGGTGTGTTTATTTTTTTGAAAAGCAGCGTCGGGGTTTATCCCCGACGTTTGCAAGGACGCCCCCAATAAATGAGGGCGCTACCGGATTCCCGGTCAGGGCGGGAATGACGATAATTGAAGGAGTATATTTAATATGAAATTTTTTGCAGCCTTAATTATTGTTCCTGCTTTCTTAACAGCCTGTCAAACGTCCGGCGGCGTCAAGACGCCGATTAATCCAGCCCCCGACTGGGTCGTTAGAAACCCTAATATTGAAGGCATAATCTGCGCTGTCGGCGCAAGCGAGCCGACTTATTACAGGGAAGACGCAAAGCTGTATGCAGCGGAAAACGCGAGGAAAGAGCTTGCAAGGACCATAAGCGTCGATATCAAAACGATAATGATCGACATAGGGACCAAGAGGGGAAGCCGTGTGGATGAAGCAACGGTAACGGAGGTTTCATCATGGGCGACGTCTGCTGCCGTTGAGAATTCAAAGATAATCGAATACTGGCATGATGAAGAAGGCGCGGTATCCGGGAAGAAAAACGTAACTTATGCCCTGAGCTGCATGCCGCGCAGATTCGATAAAAGATCCCTGGAGGCGCAATTAAGCAGATCGGGGAAAAGCGATCTTAAGGAAATAAGCCGCACCGCGGACGAGATAATAAGACAGCTTGAGGAAGAGAAGTGAACAATACAGGGGGTAAAATGAAAAAGATATTTTTAGCTTTATCAGCATTAATCGTATTTGCAGGCCCGGTCTTCGCCGAGTTCCCGGCAGTGGAAGTATACGGCAAGACTTCGAAATCGGTCGTCCTGATAATCGCCAGAAGCGAGGAAAGCGCAGGCATGGTGGGCGCCGGCTCCATAATAAAGAATTCCGGCATGGTTGCCACCAACGCCCACGTAATAATCGATAAGAGCAAAGCGAAGCCCTATTCCGACGTCAATGTATACCTGAAGCCGGATAAGGTTACGGGGAACTTTAAAAAAGACCTTGTAAACAGGCACAAGGCGAAGGTGCTTGCATATGACGTCGATCTTGATCTCGCCATTTTACAGCTCAGCGACCTCTCTCAGGATGCCGGAATAATCGAGATGGCAAACCCCGAGGAGATCAGCATTGGAGAGGAAGCCGTTGCCATCGGGCATCCCGAGCAGGGCGGCCTCTGGACGCTTACATACGGGAGGATAAGCGGGGAGATAGACAACCAGACCAATATAGAAGGCAAGGACGTCTTTCAGACCGACGCAAGCGTCAACAGGGGCAACTCCGGCGGCCCCCTTCTTGACCGGAGAGGCTATATGATCGGCATAAATTCAAACATGGCGCGCCTCGGCGCCGGAGACCTGCCGATAACGGGCGTCAACTTTGCGGTTAAATCATCGGTCCTGAAAACGTGGCTTGAAAAACAGGGCGTCATGATCGCCTACGGCAAAAAATCACTGCTGGAAGAAAAAAGGGTAACGGAGACTCCCCCTTTGGAAAAGGGGGATAAAGGGGGATTTTCAGATAACGAAGCGGCTCCAAAGGAAAAGCAAAAATCCGAACCTCTAAAAGAAGAAAAGGCAAAGGCCGAACCGGCGAAACAGGAAGAGGTCCAGCCCGCCGATACCAAACAGCCGGATAAGGATTTAAAGGAAAAGCAAAAAGATATTACAGCGGAAAAGAAGAAGGGCGAAGAAAAGAAGCCGGGGGCGGAGAAAAAACCGGTTGAGAAGCCTGAGGAAAAATATCAGCCTCAGAGGACCCCATACGATTACGAAGCGCTTCTGAAGACAGCCGAGGAAGAGCTCGAAGACATGATGCAGGACATAAAGGGCAAGATACGGAAGTAAGGTTGCTGTTGCCGCAGTTTTTGTCTACACAAGAGGCGGATGTGTTGTTATGTAGTTTTTGACAGGGTAGGCGTTGGACTAAAATAGAAGTGGGGTAATCATTTGAACGTTGAAAAGGCAGTAAGATTTTCCCGGCACGCTCTTGATAATATGGCAGACAGAGGCGCGTCGGAGGAAGAAGTGGAGTTAACAATCAGGACTGGAGAACGTTCTCCAGCAAAAAAAGGCAGATTGTCCTTTCGCAAGAATTTTAGCTATGATGCAATGTGGAAAGGCAAACGCTATCAGGCTAAGCAGGTGATGCCGATTGTTGTTGAAGAACCTGATAGATTTGTGGTTGTAACTGTTTATGTGTTTTTTATTGGAGGTGCAAAATGAAAATAAAATATGACCCTGAAGTTGACGCAGCTTATATATCTTTCAAAAAGGGGCCAACAGAAGTAACGACAATACGATTGACAGAGGATCTCGCCGTTGATTTGGGGCCAAATGAAGAGATCGTAGGCATTGAGATTCTTGATGCATCCGAGCATTTCGGGTTTAAGAAGGAGAAGCCGGAGATCGAGCTTGAGAATATAAAGGTGGCGTGATGTAGCCGCAAACTTTATCAAAGGGTGAAGCAATGAAAGACACGCATCCTGTCATGGAAGAACGGTTCTTCCGGATGATAATGGAAAAAACCGGTGAGGAGCGTCTTAAGATGGGGTTTGACATGTGCGCGACAGCGCGGAGATTGGTAACTGCATCCCGTCTAATTAGATAATATCGCCTGACATTAAGAACCGAGGAGAGAAAATGAAGAAGCCGTCTTTTGTCATACTGGTTTTCATCTTGTTTGTCTTCATACAATTATCGTACGCGCAGGAGCAGGCCCAGCCCTCTGTAACGGAGGCTGGATTGAAGGTCGTTGTCGCCGAAGGCGAGGCCCTGCTGGGCGACGATATGCCTCCGGCTCAGGGGAAGGCGATGGCGCGGAACAATGCGAGGAGAAACGCGCTTGAACAGGCGGTGGGCGTTGAAGTGCGCGGCTCCACCGTACTCTATAACAGCGACCTTATCAGCGACCTTGTAAAGACCGCGACAAAGGGGCTTATTGTGAAAGAGGAGGTTATCGAAGAAACTCCGAAAATAACAGGCAATCAATTTTCCTACTATTGCAAAATTAGGGCTTATGTCAAACCCATAAACACTGAAAAGAGAGGCAGCTTCAGCATTCTTAAAGCCGGGGTCTTCAGGCCGGATAAAAAATCCGCCATGGAATCCCCGGTGTTTCAGGATAACGACGAGCTTCAGGTAAGCGCGAGCGCCAATGAAGATTCCTACCTGCATATTTTCAGCGTAAGCCAGGACGGGAGGGTGTCAAAGCTGTTCCCGAATGAATTTTTAAAGGCTGAGCTTTTGCATGCCCGTGAGACGTACGTTTTCCCGAATGACGCATACAGGAGCCTCGGCTTGAGGATCAGGGTGAAAACCCCGGGTAAGCTCAGCCGCGCCCTTGAATCCGTTCTGGTAATAGCCACAAAGGAAAAAATTGATTTACTCCCCGGCAAGGGAGACCAGGAGCCGATGATCACCGATCTCATGAGGGAGCTTTCCGAGATGGCCCCGTCCTTATGGACGGAGAAGACCATGGGGTATGAGGTGAGGAAATAGAAAAGAAAATGAGATCAGCCGCAGATTGCAAAAAAGTTAAATTAACAATGACCAATAAGCAATTAACAATTAAGAATTTCTTCATTACTCATTACTCATTATTTATTTATCTATCCACACTCTGTGGTTTTTTGACCGCATCTTTTATTCTGGCAAGTCCCTTATATGCGGGCGCGTATGACCGTATCCCGGCGGAGGGGTCGGCGGTCGTGATCGGAGACAAAAAAGATGTAGCAAGAGACAAGGCCGTTAACGCCGCTTTTCGCAAGGCGGTCGAACAACTGATTGAGGTAATGGTTGATGCCGACAGCGCCTTGAAAAATTCCGAGCTTCTGCGCACTAAGATTTACTCACAGACTTTTAAGTACATAAAAAATCATAAAGTCCTGGAAGAAACGGTCGAAGGGAGCGCCCTCAAATTGAAGCTCGAGGCGAATGTCAAAACGGACGACCTTGAAAAAGACCTCGTCGCCGCCGGGATACGCCTGAAGAGAGGCGGCAAGCCGAAAATACTGCTGCTCATTTCCGAACAGGACATGATGCATGATAAACCGTCATACTGGTGGAGCGCCGGCAGCGAGCTGGAGGCCGGGACCGTTGAAAGCGTCCTTGTCGAGGAATTATTTGAGAAGGGGTTTACATTAGCGGACCGTCAGGTCATTCTCAAGGGTATAAAGAAAGAACCGTCGTTCGCCGGTAATCTTGATCCGAATTTAAACACCGACGCGGCGGTGACGCTTGCGTCGATGGCTGAAGCGGACGTGATAATCACGGGACAGGCGGTTGTGAAAGCAGGCTCAAGGATCGTGGAAACCTCCCTACATTCATGTCAGGCGAACGTCTCCGCGAGGGTGATAAACGCCGACAACGATGAAGTCATCGCCTCTTTTTCAACCAATGCCGTGGCAGCGCACGTAAACACAGCCACAGGCGGCGCATATGCCTTGAAAAAGGCGGCTGCTGAAATGGCCGACAAGCTGACGGCCCGGCTTTCAAAATGGAAAAAGCGTCCCGGCATAACAAAAACCATAAGACTCGTGGTCTCGGGGCTTGCTTCCGATGACATGACAGACTTTAAAAGATTTCTCAAGGAGAACGTCCGGGGCCTCGTAGATATATCCGAGCGCGGCTACAGCGGGGGCCTCGCCAAACTCGATCTGGAGATAACGGGCGGCGTAAAGGAAGCGGCTGAAGAATTGAACAACAAAATGATCCATACGGGAATGATAGCAATAACGTCATCCGTCGGCAACTTTATAAGCATAAAGATATTATCCATGTAAAGCCCTTCTCTAATAAAGAAGGGCCGGCAAATCTCCCCTCTATTAAGAGGGGGCGGGTGTGTGTTATTATCTTTTGCCGGTTGAGGGTTACAAAAAATACACACCCCTTAATCCCCTCTTTTTAGAGGGGAAAGACTCAGCAGCGCTTAGATTGGCTGTGATCAATAGCTGAAAAGAAAATTATAAATTTAACGGAGGATGAAAATGAGGAAAAAGGTTGTCTTACTTGCAGCGATCATGCTTGCCGTTTACGGCTGCGCCACGCCGGGGAAGGAAAGCTTTAAACTGGGGCAGGAGCTTTCCAGGCAGGACCGGCTTGAAGAGGCGATTGCGATGTATGAAGACGCCCTTGTTACGGAGCCCGATAACGTTGAATACAGGAGCGCGATGAGAGTTGCAAAGGGGCAGTTGTCGCAAAAACACGCGCAAAACGCAAAAGCGATAATGGACCGGCTCCCGCTGAATAATGAACAGGCCAAAGCGGCCTATCAGGAGGTTGAAAAGGCAAGCCGTCTTACGCCTGAAAACTCCGACGTAATAAAACTCAAGAGCCTTATCAAGTCTGAGATGGACCGGATAATAAAAGAGGCTGAAACCATGTACTCGGAGGCGTTGAAGGCAATGACCGAGAACAGGTGGACCGACGGTTTTCATAAGTTGACGGAGATTCACAAAATATACCCGGACTATCTCGACATCAGCGCCAAGCTCAAACAGGTTGCAGACGATGGAGTGTATTATTATTTGAAAGAAGCGGAGAGGCTTAAAGAAACCGAGGATTGGGCTGAGGTGATAAACGTCCTTTCTTCGGCAGTCGAGATCGCCCCTGACAATGCGGACCTTCAGGCCCGCCTTGATGAGGCCAAAGCAAGGAATAAACCTGAACACTACATCATCAAGGCGGAAGAATTTTCAGCAAAAAATGAGTGGGATACGGCTATAAGTCTTGCTCAAAAGGCATATGATATGAGCCTGTCGGACGATATCGGGCAAGCCCTTGAAAAGATAAAACGGCAGGCGGGACTCTTTTATATAGGCAGGTTCAAACAGGACGTCTCGGGAAAACGGCTTTACGGCGCATACTCAAATTTAAGGACCGCTCTGAATTATTATCCTGCCGTTAAAGATACGGGCGATACGGTTGACGCTGTAAATACCCTTATCGAAGACATCGCTGCCAGGGCCGAAGCATATGAAGCGAAAGGATACTTCGGCAATGCGCTTTCATGGTATGAAAAGATCGCGGAGCTTAACCCCAAGCACAGAGGCGCCGTCTTTAAGATCCAGTCTTTAAAAGACGGGATCAAGGAAAGGATCGTCAAAAAGATAGCCATCATGGACTTCACCCCGCCGTCCAGCAAACCCGACGTAGGCAGGATCATAACGGACAACCTGCTGTCTTATATAACGTCCAATGCAGGCAATGACGTAAAGGTGCTGGCAAGGGACGTCCTGGGCGCTATCCTAAAGGAGATTGAATACGGCCAGGCGGGCATTTATGATATTGAGACCGCGAAAAAGGCGGGCAAGCTGAAGGGCACCGACATCTTCATCTTCGGCAGCGTGCTTAATTACGAAGTGGACCGAAACGTCTCGGAAGGCAGTCAGATGAAGAGCGTCGTGGTCGGCAAGAAATCCATCCCCAACCCAGCGTATCAATTATGGCTCATGTCGCGCAAAGGAGAGTCGTCCGGTGAGGAAGATATAAGAAACGCGCCGCCGTCACTGATAGAAGAAGAGATAAGGGAAACGATCAAGTATAAGGTCGGCGCCGAAAAAAAGCTGGCGACCGTGGCCGTCTCGTTCAGGGTCATAGACATAGAAGAGGGAGAAGTGGTCATTACAAAAACCATAAAAGAGCAAAGGGAAGTGAAAGACGATTATTCGGAGGGCGCTTCATTTGCAAACGTCCCTTACGACCCGCTTGAGATCCCGATGGACAGCGAGCTGTTAGGCGACGTTACGCAGAAGGTCGTTGAGCAATTGGGATATATGGTGCTGTCACGCTTTCAGAACCTTCAGGTACAATATTATTCCGGCGCCGAGATGCTGAAAAAGAAAATGGAATACGAGAGGGCGCTCGAAAAATACATCGACAGCATTTACATAGAGGACATTAAAAATATCTCAAGCCCTCTTTCGAAAAACGCCGGGGGCGAGGTTGAAAAATTACTCGCGGAGATTGAAAACGCAAAATGGCAGGACGCCGGCAATTCCCCTAAAGAGAGGGTAAGAACCGAGACGCCCGGGGAGCAGACAAACAATGACTTCTCTAAAGAGCAGGCGGCAGTTGAACAACCGGAAGAGCAGGCAAAGGCCGGCAATGCCGGAGAGCAGTCGAATATCGAGCCTCTTAAAGAACAACAGAATAAACCGGTCGCGCCGTAGTCCCTTATGAGATGGATTCTGTAAAAATGGAGAAAAATAGAAGATGAGAAGTTGGGAAGTTGGGAAGATGAGGAAAAAAATGATATTTGTCTTTTCTCAAGTTCATAACTTCTTAACTTCTCAACTTCTTATCTTTTTTCTCGTCTCTGCAGTTTACGCCTCAGACACCAAGCCGAGAGTGGCGATACTCCTGTTCGTCCCTCAGAATATTGAAGCTACTTCGCTCATGGAGACCATCCCGACCGTTTTGACGTCGGCCTTCAACAGGATGAATTATTTTGAGATCGTGGAAAGAAGGACGGTCGACAAGGAGATCCTGCTGAAGGGATACCAGATCAGCAGCCTCAAAAAGGAGGAGATGGCAAAGATAGGGGGCGCCCTCGGGCTTGATTTTATCATATACGGCGACGTTAAAAAGGGCACCGGCACCATAACCGCGTCCGTCAACGTATTGGACATCAAGGCGCAGACCCCGTGTTTTCAAAATACGCTGACTGTTTCGGAAGGCATGCTCAACGATAAATTAAGCGGGATGTGCGCCGTGATCTCCGCCCGGACCCTTGAATGTTTCAACCGTGCGGCTCCCGTTAAAAAAGAAAAAGAATACGCGGAGCTTCCATATGATTTATACGCCGTGGAAGCGGACAAAAAAATCAACCTTTCATGGAAATACAACAACGCGCAGGATATTAACGGATATAAGATTTACAGGGCGACGGAGAGGAATGAGGTTTATCTGATGATCGGCGCCGTTTCCGAGCTCGTCTTTACGGATCAGAACCCTCCTGCAGTCAGGTCCGTTTTTTACAAGGTTGCGGCGGTGTATATAAACGGGCTGGAAGGCAAGCCCTCCGTCCCGGTCGAGGTGAGACTCGCAGGCGGACAGATGCCGCCGATATTTTTAAACATTGTCCCTGACGTTAAAGCGGCTCATCTGAAATGGAGGCCTCACCCCAAGAGCGACGCCTCCGGATTCAAGGTTTACCGGAAGGCCGCGGCGGAATATGAATTTAAGGAAATCGCATCCATGTCGGGCGACGTTTCAACGTATACGGATAAAGGATTGAACGACAACACATTGTATAACTATGCGCTTGCCTCCGTTGATCCGACCGGGACTGCCGGGGGGTTGTCGGCGATACTTAAGGCCGTGACGCTTAAAGCGCCTGACGGGCTTAAGGCTGAAGGCGGAAAGATAAGGAGGATTTCTTTGGGCTGGAACACCCTCGCCTCCGATAACGTCAAAGGCTACCGCATTTACAGGTCGTTTGACAGGGAGTCGGGATATAATCGTATTGCAGAGCTCGACGAAGAGAAAGCAAACAGCTATCTTGATAAAAAAGACCTCGGGGATCAGACCGTTTACCGGTATAGGATAACGGCTTACAACGGCGAGGGCATGGAGACGGATATGTCCGAAGCGGCGTCAGCCGTCACAAGGGGCAAGCCGCCCGTGCCTCAGGGACTTTTTGCAAAAGACCGCGAGCCGCGAAAGGCGGCGCTCAAATGGGATGCCGTAAAAAGTCCGGACGACGAAGTCAGGGGATATATTATTTTCAGAGCGACGGAGGAGAACGGGGAATATAAGAAGTTAAGTGAAATCGAAAATCCCGACAATGTGTCTTTCGATGATAAGGAGCCTCCGTTACACGATAACACTACCTATTACTATAAAATAATTTCCTATAATTCGGCAGGCGTAAACAGCGAAATGTCGCTGCCGGCGTCATCGACGACAAAGGCCCTTCCGGGCGTGCCTGCGGGCTTGTATGCAAAGAGCGGCGAGGTAAAACAAGTTACATTGGCCTGGGAGCCGGATCAGGAGAAAGATATAAAAGGATATACGCTTTACAGAGGGACCTCAGACAACAAATTGCTCGAAAAGATCGCCTTTGTCAAAGGAGAAGCCGCTTACACGGACGGCGGTCTTAAAGACGGCACGGAATATACCTATTCGGCAGAGGCTGTAGATGAGGATAACCTGAGCAGCGGTTTATCTTCTCCCGTGTCGGCGATGACCAAGCCGCTTCCCATGAAACCGTTAGGTTTAAGAACAACTGATGATAATGGCAGAAAGGCGCTGCACTGGGACGCCAATCCCGAGAAGGACATCAAACAATACAACGTCTACAAAAAGGGTTTTTTAGGCATATCCGTGAAGCTGGCCGAGGTTCAGAACAACTCATGGATCATCGACGAGTTCAAAGGGAAGCTTGAGCTGTTCGTGACGGCGGTGGATGAAACAGGGCTCGAGAGCGAAGGCTCGGACGCGATCGTTATAGAAGGTAGGAATTAGAAAGGAGGTATATATGAAGTTAACGCCATATTTGCTGGGCGTTTTGCTGATTATTATGTCGGCAGTCAGCGCAGGCTATGCCCAAACCTCGCCAAAAGATTCCTCTGATTCCGGCAGCGGACGGTATCAGTTGTTTCAGGGGACGTATACGAGTATGGACCTGAGGAGACAGGAGACCTCCAGTCATGTCGGGATCTTCCTGCTCGACACCAAAACCGGCAAGGTCAAACGGTACGTAAGCAAGATAGACGAGCAGGGGAAATATATAGAGACGTGGCTTCCCACCGAGCTTACTTCGGAGAAAGAGAAATGAAGGGGTCAGTTCTCGACACAAGACATTTTGGACATGTCAATAATTTTCCTATAAATTTTATCAAATTCTTTTCTTAGCTTTCTATTATTTATTAGTTCCTTACTGATGCGCTCGACTATCTTCGATACGGCCGACGCTTGAATTCCTTCAAAATATTCACCTATCTGCCTGTTGGTAGCGCCGGTATTTTTCTTTATAAAATATATTGTCAGCTTCCTCAATTCTTTATGCTTGTTCTTTATTATTTCTTCTTTCCTTATATTCTTTAGCCTTGTAATATAGTCAACGATCTCTTCCATGCCATACCCTGTTTTTAATTTCCTTGAATGAGCAATCTCTTCCTTTTGCAGCAGTTTTTCCTTTATTGCCCTCAATGTCTCTTTTATAAATACCGTGCCTCCCAATATAATGCCTCCATAAACATTCTTATGCGGATCATCCAGTTCTCTTCCGATTGCCGCCTCTACAAATCTTTTATATTCCTGCTTCGACCGGCCTTTTTCATCTGATATCATTTCCAGTATTTGACTTTCATTTACTATTCGGTTCCCATTTTTTGAAATATACGTCTTATAACTGCTGTATAAATACTCCTCGGGCTTCGGTACTATTTTGGCTCTGACAGGATTTAAATGCACATACCTGCTTAATTCCAGCAAATAATTATCTCTGTCTATTATGATTGCTTTATATCTTCCCTGAAATAAATGGCCGCTTCGCCTTCTCTTTATATTGACGTATGTTGTATATGAGCCATTTATATATTGCATCGTCTTGCTGAGGTTGGCCTCAGGTGTCTCTACTATAAGATGGTAATGATTGCTCATCAGAACGTAGGCATATAGCTTTATTCCGAACTTCTTCTTTGCTTCTGCAACATAATGAAGGAATTTTTCATAATCGGTTTTAGAAAAAAATATGTTCTTACGCTCATTCCCTCTTGCTGTAATATGATACAACGCTCCTTCATACTCTATGCGCAGCGGTCTTGCCATGTCCCCTTTTAGAAATATATTAAAAAAAGATATCCCAGATTAACCTTTTCAGCAATGCACTGTCAATTGAATCACTTAGTTGTCCCTATTTTGTCTCATGTCGAGAACTGACCCCTTCGCCTTCAAAAGCAGACTGATTTATTGTATTATTAAAATTATGGCATACGTAATTGCATTTGCGGGTAAAGGCGGCACCGGAAAAACAACCATCGCCGCATTAACAATCCGTTATCTCATTGAGAAAAAGAAGAAGGCGGTTCTCGCCGTTGACGCAGACAGCAACTCCTGTCTGAATGAAGCGCTGGGCGTTCATGTCCATTCAACCATCGGAAAGCTGCGTGAAGAATCCCTTGCAACCGTGCGGAGCGGCGCCGAGCGTCCCGGGGGCATGAGCATGGAACAGTTGTTTGACTACCAGGTTCAACAGTCTATTATCGAGGCAAAAGGATTCGACCTCATGGTAATGGGCAGGCCCGAAGGCCCCGGGTGTTACTGCGCTGCAAATAATATCATTCGTAAATACACTGACAAACTGTCGGAGAAATATCCTTATGTCGTGATAGACAATGAAGCCGGGATGGAGCATTTGAGCAGGAGGACGACCCATAAAGTAGACCTTCTGCTGATCATCAGCGACCCTACACAGAAAGGACTTCAGACTGCAAAGAGGATCAACAACCTCGTTGACGAGCTTGAGCTCGAAATAGAAAGACGCGAGCTCATCGTAAACAGGATATCCGATGAAAATTTTGACAGGCTGAAAAATGTCTCCGCCCCCCTGCCCTTTGATAAAATATTCAATGTCCCCGAAGACGAAAATATCTTCCGCCTTGATCTCGAAGGCAAGCCTGTCTTTGAGCTTCCCGCCGATTCAAAATCGGCAACAGCGGTTTTCAGAATATTGGATTCGTGTAGAATCTCTTAAAAAATTTTGCTTTTTATAACCACGTGTCATGAGATTGTCAATAGTATTCCTTTATGACATAATAGCCATATGAAAAAAACAATAATTTGCGCCCTGCTGCTTATCGCTTTGCTCCTCGTATCGTGTGCGCCTTTAAAAAAATCCGTAAGACCCGATTATTCCGAGGCGTCCTACTACCATTACATTCTTGCCGTCGAGGCTGAAGTCTCCCAGGACTGGAATGAGGCCTTGAAGCACCTGGAGCTTGCCGTCAAAGAGGACCCCGGCTCGGCCTTCCTGAAAACCGAGATGGGTCAGCTTTACATGAAGCTGAACAGGATGGAAGAAGCGGTCAGGACCATTGAGGAGGTAATAAGCGAGACCCCTGATTATGAACAGGCGTTGTCCATACTCGCGCAATTATATACGAGTCAGAAGAAATTTCAGAAAGCGATCGACATATACGAAAGATTGATAAAGCTTCACCCTGAAACAACGACGAATTATATTCACCTTGCCTACATGTACGCCATTGAGAACAAAATCGATAAGGCGATCAAGACCTTAATAAACGTTATCGAATCAGACCCCTACAACGTAATGGCGAGATATTATATCGGGAGACTTTATGTGGAGACAAAAGGATACGATAAGGCGATTGAAAACCTCCGAAAAGCGCTTGAGCTGAACCCCTCCCTGTGGGATGCCTATAATCTGCTGGGCCTCGCCTACGAAGCCACCAGCGATACGGACCTGGCCATTCAGAGCTATGAAGAATTTTTGAAATTAAATCCGCAAAACACCGAGATAAGAAAGAAGCTCTCCATGCTTTTTTTCAAAAAAGAGTTATACGATAAAGCCGTCGAACAGCTTAAAGAGGTGTCCGGGCTCGAGCCCGACAACCTAGAGGTGCACGGGATGCTGGCAAAAATATATATCGACGGCAAACGCTTTGAAGAGGCGGAAAAAGAAGTGCGCGCCATTATTTCATCCCAGCCGGAGAATATCAATGCGATATTTATGCTTGGAAAGATCCTGGGCATTATGCAGAAATACGAAGAGGCTATAGAGCAGTTTGAAAAGCTTGAAAAAATGCTGCCGGAAAACCCGGATGTTTTTTTGTATTTCGGAAGATTATATCTGCAGAAAAAGGATTACGAGCTGGCCGAGAAGAAGCTTACAAAGTCCCTCGCCCTTGAGCCTAAGAACGATGAGGCCGTATTTAATCTTGCGGTGGTATTCGAGAAGACGGGGCGAGTCGACGAGATGTTTTCCAGCTTAAAGAAAACGCTGGACCTCAACCCCGAGCACGTCGAAGCCCTGAATTATCTCGGATATTCCTATGCGGAAAAGGGCATAAATCTTGAGGAAGCGCTGGAGCTTATTCAAAAGGCTGTTAAGCTGGACCCTGAGAGCGGGTTCATCCGTGACAGTCTCGGCTGGGTATACTTTAAAAAGGGCATGTACGACGAGGCCCTGAACGAAATAAAGAAGGCCTCGGAGATTGAAAAAAACGATCCCGTGATCCATGAGCATCTCGGCGACATTTATTTGAAGCTGAACAATAAAGAAGCCGCGCTGGATGCATGGAAAAAGTCTCTTGAGCTCGATGAAAAAGAAGAAGGGCTCAAGGAGAGGATCGAAAAAAAGATCCAAGAATTAAAGTAATGGCCAGGCACTCGGCTCTGTCTTTAAAGGCCCCCGCAAAGATCAACTGGTTTCTGAATATCCTCGGCCTGCGCGATGACGGCTTCCACGAGATACAAACGCTTATACAAAAAATAACCTTTTATGACGCGCTTACTTTTACGCCTTCAAAAGACCTCACATTAAAAACGGACGCTTCCATCCCGGTTGAGCGGAATCTGGTTTATAAGGCTGCGCTGCTTTTAAAGAATACATACGGCGTTAAGGAAGGCGCCGTGATACAATTGGATAAAAATATTCCTGCAGGGGCCGGTCTCGGCGGGGGCAGCAGCGACGCTGCCGCTGCCCTTCAGGGATTAAATAAATTATGGTCGCTCAACCTCGCGGCAGCAGCTCTTTGTAAAATAGGGGAACAGTTAGGCTCCGACGTGCCGTTTTTCCTTCACGGTCCGCTCTGTCTTGCCGGGGGGAGGGGAGAGAAAATAATCCCCTTTAAACCGGGTAAGACATCAAGCATTTTGCTTGTAAAACCGCCGTTCGATATCTCGACGGCATGGGCGTACGGGGAATACAGAAAGGATAACCGTTCACCGTTGACCGTTGACCGTCCAACAGTCAACGGTCAACGGTCAACGGTCAAGCCGGAGTTGACAAAAAAAGCCGATAAAGTTGATAATATTGAGTTTTTAGTCCGTAAGCTTGAAAGAGCCGAATTCAAAGATTTAATGACTACCGTTTCAAACGACCTTGAACCGGTAGTCATTAAAAGTTTCCCTGTAATCGCTGAGATAAAAGACAGATTGCTTGAACAGGGGGCTGTATTTTCTCTTATGAGCGGCAGCGGGTCCACCGTATACGGGGTATTCAATTCTGCCGAGGACGCTGGAAACGCCTCAGCCGCTTTCAACGGCTGCCGGACGGTTGTAGTACAGACGATAACGGATTGAGTTAAAAGTTAAAAGTTAAGAGTTAACCGATTAAATAAAAAAGTTTCTTAACTCTTAACTTAAGAATGGGGCGTCGACAAGCGGCAAGTCAGGAGATTTTGGATCTCCCATCCGGAGGTTCGAATCCTCCCGCCCCAGCCAGCCTGATTTTGTTAGGCAAAATCAGGAGGTAAGAGTTAAAAAAACTTTTCACTTTTAACTTTCAACTTTTAACTTTTTTAGGGGGTGTATATGCCTTCAGGTATTAAATTATTCACAGGCAACTCTAATAGAGCTTTGGCAAAAGAGATTGCCGATTTTCTTAAGATCCCCGTCGGAGAGGCGACGGTCTCTACTTTCAGCGACGGCGAGATAACGGTCCAGATAAATGAAAACGTCAGAGGCTCCGACGTTTTTGTCATCCAGTCCACTTGCACGCCCGTCAACGACAATATCATGGAATTGCTCTTGATGATTGACGCTTTAAAACGGGCTTCCGCCGGAAGGATCACGGCGGTCATTCCTTACTACGGCTATGCCAGGCAGGACCGGAAGGCGCAGCCGAGGGTGCCTATTTCGGCAAGACTGGTTGCGGACCTGCTGTCGGCAACGGGAATCCACAGGGTGCTTACCATAGATCTGCACGCGGGGCAGATCCAGGGGTTTTTCAACATCCCCGTCGACCACCTTTATTCCTCTCCCGTGCTTGCCGATTACGTTAAAAAGGAATATTTAAACGATATCGTTATCGTCTCCCCCGATGCAGGCGGCGTTGAAAGGGCCAGGGCGTTTGCAAAGAGACTCAACTCATCGCTCGCCATTATAGACAAGCGCCGTGAAAAGGCCAACGTGTCTCAGGTCATGCACGTAATCGGCGACGTTAAAGGCAAAGACGCGATCCTCTTTGACGACATGATAGACACTGCGGGAACCATTACACAAGCTGCGGCGGCCATTAAGGAAAACGGCGCCAGAAGCGTCGTTGCTGCATGCGCGCACGCCGTGCTTTCCGGCCCGGCTCTCGACAGGATCAACGAATCGGCGCTTGAAAAGGTGATTGTTACCAATACGATACCGATGGACAGCAAACAGGAGAGATGCAAGAAATTGACCGTGCTCTCGGTAGCGTCGCTCTTAGGCGAAGCAATTAAAAGAATACATGAAGAAACATCGATAAGCTCTCTTTTCGTATAGGGATATAGGATATTGTCACCCTGAACTTGTTTCAGGGTCTCATTGGAGTAGATGCCGAAACAAGTTCGGCATGACATCTTGACGCATCGTAGCGTGATTTAACTTTTTTAATAGTCTTACGGAGGATAAAAAAATGGAAAAGATTTTGGTAAAGGCGGATAAAAGGACAGAGACCGGCAAGGGAGGCGCCAGAAGCCTGAGAAGGCAGGACGTGCTGCCTGCCGTAATGTACGGAGAAGGGAGATCCATACCGATAAAACTGGATAGAAAAGAAATTCAGAAACTCATTTACACAGGCGGCGGCGAGCATGCGCTGATCACTCTTGAGCTCAATGAGGGTGATTCCAAAACGTCCGAGCATCCCGTGCTCATAAAAGATTACCAGATGGAGCCGGTCTCTGATGAGCTGCTGCACGTCGATTTCATAGAAGTGTCGCTGCAAAAGAAGATAAAAGTTACCATCCCTCTCGTCATCACCAAAGAGCCTGCGGGCATTAAAATGGGCGGGATCCTGCAGCACAGGGTGAGAGAGATTGAAGTAGAATGCCTCCCGACGCAGATACCGGACAAGATAGAGATTGACGCGGGATCCGTCGAAATAGGGCATTCCCTTCACGTGAGCGACATCCCTCTGCAGGAAGGCTTAAGAATAATTACGGCCCCCTCCGAGGTCATACTTTCAGTCACGGCCCCTAAAGTCGAAGAAGCGGCGCCCGTGGCGCCTGTCGAGGGTGAGGCTGCCGAGCCTGAAGTCATTAAGGCAAAAGGCAAGGCCGAGGAAGAAGCGCCCCAAAAAGAACAGAAGGAAAAATAATCCATTCATATGTGGCTCGTGGTCGGTCTTGGCAACCCGGGAGACGTTTATTCGGATACGCGACATAATATCGGCTTTATGGTCGTTGAGGCCTTATCAGCCGCGTGGGACATTCCATTAAGAAGCAGGGCCAGGAATTACATATACGGGAGAGGCTTTATCAGGGGGCAAGACGTGCTCCTCATAAAGCCTCTTACTTTTATGAACAGGAGCGGTGCCGCCGTCAGAGATGCAATAAATAAATTCGAAGACATAGATAAATTCCTCGTTGTTCACGATGACATCGACCTTGACACAGGCGTCATAAGGATCAGAAAATCAGGCTCCTCCGGCGGCCACAAAGGCCTCGAGTCCATAATACAGACCCTGGGGACAAGGGATTTCTTCCGTCTGAAGCTCGGGGTCGGACGCTCCGACAGAATTACCGTTGAAGAGTACGTGCTGGGCAATTTTACAAGACGGGAAAGACCGTTAATAAAAGAGGCAGTTGAAAAGGCGGTTGACGCGGTCCATGCAATTCTGACTAAAGGGATATCTTACGCCCAAAATACCTTTCACAAATGAGAGCGCCTAAGCCGCGACGGTGTCAACCGCAGTCGCAGCGACGGCGTCAACCGAAGTCGCCGCGAAGCTCTCTCTAAAATCTTTCTCTATACCCCTGATGAACCTGTCTCTCCTCTTTTTATAATAGATCATCTTCTGTTTCATATATATCCGGAAGTTCATGAAAAAGTAGAGCTCGAAACCGCAGCCTGAAATCGCCATAAGAATTATTGTCTTCTTTACTTTCATAAGCTCCGGGTATATCTCCGGATTAATCCTGCATATAAAAACGGTAACAAAGAACAGAACGATTAAAATGATCCTGGAGACCCTGAAAAAGCGTCTTTCAATCTCCGATCTCTCAATGGACTCGATGTAATCGAACAGCCTGCCGGCATTGACCTTAAAAGTTTCCCAATCGCACTTCCTGGCATAAAAGACAAGGGCATTTTTATATCTGGTTACTTCTTCGTTGAATGTTTTGTTGAGCTCCTCATTCATAAGCGTTCTACCTTTTCCGTCAATAAGTTTTCAACTTTTTAATTTTATATCGGTTCTTTTTTTGCCGTTCTTTAGTCCTTTCTTGCCGCTTCTTATTTAAAATTTTAAAACGGATTTGATACGGGGAATATGATGGAAATCACAAGGATTGGTGGTCAGGGATTAGGGGTTGGGGGTTAGTTGAAACCAACCCCCAACCCCTAATCCCTAACCCCTGAATTTTTGTGATATAGTATAATTCGGCTGAAATATTTTTCAGCGGACTTTATGAAAACCGTGCACGATAAAACTTTCATGCAAAAAGCCTTGTCCCTTGCAGCCAAAGGTAAAGGGCGGACCAGCCCTAATCCTATGGTAGGCGCGGTTATCGTTAAAGGTGGTAAGATCGTCGCCGCAGACTATCATAGAAAAGCCGGGACCCCCCACGCGGAAGTCCTTGCGCTCAAGAAGGCGGGCAAAGATGCAAAAGACGCAACCCTCTACGTAACTCTCGAACCCTGCTGTCATACGGGTAAGAGGACGCCTCCGTGCACCAAAGCCATTATTCAGTCCGGCATAAAAAAAGTTGTCGCCGCAATGATCGATCCCAACCCGAGGGTCTCAGGCACGGGATTGAAAGAGCTTCGGGAAGCGGGAATCGAAACTACGTCGGGCCTTATGGAAGAAGAGGCAAGGGAGTTAAATGAGGCGTTCATCAAATATATAACAAAGAAGGAGGCGTTCGTGATCCTCAAGATCGCTCAGAGTCTCGACGGCAAGATCGCAACCGCATCCGGCGAGTCCAAATGGATTACCGGCGAGAAGGCAAGGGAATACGTCCATAAATTGAGGAGCGAAGTTGACGCGGTGCTCGTCGGCATCGGCACGGTTAAGAAAGACGACCCTTCCCTTGATTGCAGGATTAAAAACGGGAGAGACCCCTACAGGATAATCGTTGACGGCAATTTACAGATACCGCTTGAGGCGAACGTGTTAAAACACAATGACAACAAGACCATTGTCGCTACCCTTTCCTATAATCCCCCCTTGCCCCCCTTTGCTAAAGGGGGGGATATTAAGTCCCCCTTTGGCAAAGGGGGATGCAGGGGGATTTTTTCTAAGAAGTGGTCAGCTCTTCAGAAAAAGATCGACCTGCTGAACAATATGGGCATTCGTATTTTACAGGTAAAAGACAAGAACGGGAAAGTTGACTTGAAGGCGCTCATGAAAGAGCTCGGCAAACTCGACATTACAAGCGTCATGATCGAAGGAGGCTCATCAATAAGCGCCTCAGCCCTCTCAAGCGGGATCGTGGATAAGGTTTTGCTCTTTATTGCGCCTAAAATAATCGGCGGCAAGGACTCCTTCCCGTCAGTCGGGGGAAGCTCCCCTGCCCTGCTTAAGGATGCACTCCGCATTAAAAACCTTCAAGCAAGGAAAATCGGAGAGGATTTTCTTCTTGAAGGATACCTGTAAAGCGGATTTTCCCCGCCCTACTCCGTCTTCAACCCTTTTCTCAGCTTCTTGTCCGTCTTGACGATCTCATCGGTATCATCCCCGCTTATCTCCCATGAATAATCATCCTTCTCACTGCGTCTGACTTTTATCTTCACGGATTTTTCGGGCTTTATCTCCCGGATCTCCGGAAGCTGCTTGAAGACCGGCTCCTGCCGGTTGCTTTGGGAATCCGTGCAGGCCTGTGTAAAGATCAACGTAAAAACTGCTAATAAGATGAATTTAAATTTTCGCATGTCCCCTCCTTTTAAGTTAAAGGTTAAAAGTTGAAAGTGAAAAGTGAAAAAATAATATTTTTATTGATCCCAAATTGAGCGATTCTTTCATGAAGGCATAGAGCATTTTGTGAAAATATAATCACCCAATAAGCGTCATTCCCGCTTGTCGGGAATCCTTCTTAAAGCAGGGAAAGATTCCGGACAAGCCGGAATGACAAAAAAAGAATCGCTCAATTTGGATTGATATTATCTTAACTCTTAACTCAATAACTCTTATACCTGTTCGTTATCGGAAACCGCCGGTCCTTGCCGAAGGCCCTCGGGGTTATCTTTATACCCGGCGGGGCCTGGCGTCTTTTATATTCGGCGCGGTCGATCATTTTGATAACCTTTTGAGCGCATTCGAGCTCGCAGCCCATATTCCTTATCTCGTCAAAGCTTTTGTCTTCCTCCACGTAAGCCTTCAAGATCGGATCGAGCACCGGATAAGGCGGCAGAGTGTCCGTATCACGCTGGTCGGGCTTCAACTCCGCTGTCGGCTCTTTCCATAAAATTCTTTGAGGGATCAGCTCCGTGCCGGCTTTTTCATTCCTCCATTTGCACAGCTCATACACCAGCGTCTTAGGGACGTCTTTGATGACCGCGAAGCCGCCCGCCATGTCGCCGTACAGGGTGGCATAGCCGACGCTCATCTCCGACTTGTTTCCCGTCGTGAGCACAAGCCGGCCGAATTTATTTGAAAAAGCCATCAATAAGTTCCCCCTGATCCTCGCCTGAAGGTTCTCCTCGGTGATATCGGGCTTCGCTCCTTTAAAGTGCTCCGAGAGCGCCTTCAGGTAAGCTTTTAAAACATCGTCAATGGGAATGGTCAGGATTTCAATGCCGATGTTTTTTGCATGGCCGCAGGCGTCTTCGCGGCTTTCCCTTGAGGTATACATGGACGGCATGAACAGCCCGTGAACGTTCTCCTTTCCAAGCGCGTCAACGGCGATGGTTGCGACTAAGGCGGAATCAACGCCGCCGCTCATTCCTATGACGACGTCTTTAAATCCGTTTTTGTGCACATAATCTCTTGTCCCGAGCAGAAGGGCGTTGTATACTTCTTCACTGCCCGACATGCGGATAACCTTTTTTTGCTTAACTGCGGGTTTCCGCCGATCCCTCAATGAAAAAGGCGCTCTTATCTCTTCAACGAATTCTTCTTTGTCCAGGATGGCCTTCAGCTCTTTTCGGCCCTTAACGGAGAGCTCTTTCCCCTTGCCTGTAACGTCAATATCGGCAACGATCAATTCTTCGCCGAACTGCTTGCCCCTCCCTATTACATTACCGCTGCCGTCCACTATAAGACTGCCCCCGTCAAAGACGAGCTCGTCCTGCCCGCCCACCATATTTACGTAAAAGATAATCGCGCCGCATTCCTGAGCGCGCTCCGACAGTATGTCTTCCCTGACCGACAGCTTGTCCATATGATACGGGGAGGCATTGACGTTGATGATTATCTCCGCTCCGGCCAGGGCCTCTAGCTTTGCAGGGCCTTTCTCGCGCCATATGTCTTCACATATGCAGACGCCGATTTTGACGCCGCCGATGTTATAAACGGGGAATCTCCTCCCGGTCTCGAAATACCGGTATTCGTCAAAGACCCCGTAATTGGGCAGATATTTCTTGTGGTAAACGTCGATGAGCTTCCCGTCGGAGATTACGGCGGCCGCATTGTATATCTTTTCAATCCTGTTTACAAAACCTACTATCGCTATTATGCCCTTTGCCGCTTCCCTGATCTTGTGCATGGCGTCAATGTTGTCTTTAATGAACTGGTCTTTTAATAAAAGATCTTCGGGCGGATATCCCGTCACCGCAAGCTCGGGGAAGGCCACGATATCCGCCTTCATTGCCCTCGCCTTCCTGATATATGCGGCTATCTTCTTTACGTTCCCTGAAAGATCGCCGACAGTGGGATTTATCTGCGCAAGCGCTATCCTGAGTTTCTGCAATCGCATACTTTGTAATGTTTTCATATTTTTTCACCACAGAGGGCACAGAGATGATATGTTAAAGTGTCAAGCTTTCCCTGAGAAGGATAACATGTTATCCTTCAAAAGAGATAAACAATTAAAGGAGGGAAAGCATGACACTAAATTATTTACCAAAAGATTATGACATATTCATAGGACTTGA
>JACRHB010000185.1 GCA_016217725.1 Nitrospirota bacterium
ATAACACGTATAGTATACGTATAAAGGAGGTGGCATATGCCTAAGGCTGCGTTGAAGAAGGAGAAGTGGACGTTGTCTTTCGATCATAAATTGAAAGAGGCCGTTATACGGGAGGCTAAAGCCAGAGGGATATACCCGGTCAACTTTCTTGAGGAGCTTGTCAGAGAAAAAATTAATCCTTACGGGCACACGGACGTAAAGGACAGCGTCAAATACGTCAAGGAATTGCGCAAGAAGTCGGTTGATAAAACCGATGAAGAGTTTCTTGAGGAAATTCGCAATGTAATCAAAATCGAGCTTAAGAAGTTGAAGGTCGGGGACCCAGCGCCATGAAAAAACTGCTTTTGATCTCACCAATCGCCGCCAAAAGCCTTCTCGGGGGAGACTTTTATTTCCGTCTCCCCTATCTCGGGCTTTTGAAGGTGGCGTCGCTTACGCCGGCGGACTGGCAGGTAAATATTATTGATGAAAAGGTCGAGCCGGTAGACTTTAACGCCGACGTTGACCTTGTGGGCATTACCGCCATGACCCCGGCGGTGAAGCGGGGATATGAAATAGCCGACGGTTTCAGACAAAGAGGGAGAAAGGTAATAATGGGCGGCATGCATGTGTCCAAACTCCCCGAGGAAGCGCTTCAGCACGGCGACAGCGTCGTCATAGGCGAGGCAGAAGACCAGTGGGATAAAGTGTTAGCCGACTTTGAGCGCGGCGAGCTCGGAAAAATTTACAAGAATGAAAACGGATACCCTTCCCTTGCAAATCGTCCTGCGCCGAACTGGGATTTATACCGGGACAAAAATTATCTCCCGGTCCATTTTATTGAAACCACGCGGGGCTGTCCGCACAACTGCGAGTTTTGCTCCGTTACGAGCTCCTTCGGAGGGAAATTCAGGAACAGGCCGGTCGACGAGGTGGAGAGGGAGATACAAAACCTCAAGCCCCTGGGCGGAAGGCTCGCATTGAAGAACGTGGTCTTCTTTGCAGACGACAACATAATAAGCAGCAGGAAGCACGCGATTGAATTACTGAACAGGATCATCCCGTACAATCTCAAATGGCTCGGACAGGCGTCGGTGAACGTTGCAAAGGACGATGAAGTCCTTGCTCTGTGCAGAAAGAGCGGGTGCATGGGGCTTTTGCTCGGGTTCGAGACGCTGTCCGCCGATAACCTCTCGAATATGGGAAAGCATTTCAACAAGCCGCAGGACTATATCAACGTGGTCAGAAAGCTCCATGATTACGGCATCGGCGTGGACGGCTCTTTCGTCCTGGGATTTGATCACGATGACGAAGGGGTCTTTGACCGCGCCGCCGAATTCGTAGTCAAGGCCAAGATAGACGTCTGTTACTTCTCGATATTGACGCCCTACCCCGGCACCGGACTGCACGCGCAGATGGTCGGCGAAAAAAGGATCATAGACGGCGATTGGGCCAATTATAATACGAATAACGTCGTCTTCATGCCGAAGCTGATGAAACCGGAGAAGCTCCTTTCGGGATTCCATCACGTCTTAAAAGAGAGTTTTTCATACCGCTCCATATTCGGAAGGCTGTGGGACAACGGGACGTATAAGAACTTCTTCTATCCGATGAACTTCGGTTTCAGGCAGACGGTGAAGAAAACGGTTAAACATAAACAGATTTTTGCATGATGGTTGTTAGTTTTCAGTTGTTTAGTTTTCAGTTGTTGGTTTTTAGACTAACAACTAACAACTAACAACTAACAACTGATATGAACAGAGTATTAATCCTTGACGGCATGTGGAATAAATCCCTTGCAGCCGTGCGTTCATTCGGCAGGAGGGGATTTTTTGTTGCGGCAGGCGAGAAGACAGGGCTTGCGGCTGCGTTGTTCTCAAGGTATTGCAGCAGAAGGGTTGTGTATCCTTCACCTACAGAGAGGACAGGGGAATTTTTAGCCTGGCTTGAAAGTGAAGTAAGAGAATATAAATACGACTTCATCCTGCCGACGGAGCTTTCAACGCAGACCGTTCTGACTTCAAACAGGAATATACTGCCGGAGTCCTGCAAACTTCCTTTCGCCGAAACGGACCCGTGTATGAAGCTTCAGGATAAAGCGTTCCTGATGAAGTATGCTCAAGGTCTCGGAATTGACACGCCCGCGACATATTTTATTGATGAGCTTCCTCAGTTGGAGATCGTTGATCGGGCGATTGATTTTCCCGTTATTATCAAACCGCGCAGCAGCTCCGGCTCAAGGGGCATCGCGTACGTCACAAAAAAGAAAGATTTCCTGTCTTCATATCTTGAGGTTCACAGGAAATATCCTTTCCCCATAGTACAGGAATATATTTCAAAGTCCGGCGCCTTCGGCGTAGGCCTTCTCCTGAATTATGATTCAAAAGTCAAAGCCTCATTTGTTTACAACAAATTGAGAGAGTATCCCGTCAAGGGCGGGCCGAGCACGTTAAGGGAAAGCATCAAAAGGGATGATGTAAAGACCATCGCCGGGCGTTTGCTCGAAAGCTTCAAATGGACCGGCATTGCGCACGTTGAATTTATTATTGACCCAAGAGACGGGAAGCCGAAGCTGCTCGAGGTCAATCCGAGATTCTGGGGCTCGCTCCAACTGGCAATCGAAGCGGGCGTGGATTTTCCTTATTTGCTCTATAAACTCGCCGTGGATGGAGACATGGAACCCGTGCATGATTATGAAACAGGCGTAATGTGCAGGTGTCTGATCCCTGGAGATTTGCTTCATTTCATTTCTAATCCCGACAGGTTTAAGCTCAACCCCGGATTTTTTGATATGTCAATAAAGGATGATGTGTTATCTTCAATTGACCCGCTGCCGGTTGTCGGCAGGGTGCTGTCGGGGTTTTCATTTTTATATGACAGGGAGATGAGAAGCATTTTGCATAGATAAAGTTAACGTAGCCGGACAGGCGTATTACTGTCGAAAAAACCTTTAAAGGAGGAGCATATGAAATTATCAAGGATAATCGCGTTAGTTTGCTGCATGGTCTTTTTATTTGCATTCCGTGTATCGGCGGATGAAATTTTAACCAACGAGACGGTCGTCACCCTGGTCAAGTCCGGCCTGGGCGAAGCGTTGATCATCAGCAAGATCAAGGCGTCTCAAAGCAAGTTCGATGTTTCAACGGAAGAACTGTTGAAGCTTAAAGCAGAAGGCGTCAGCGACGGCGTACTCCAGGCGATGATCGACAGCACTTCTTTAAAAAATTCGCAGCAGGGAGCAAAGGCGCCGGATCCGCAGGACGAAGCCGATTATCAGAATGCCCTGGATTTGATCGGAGCTGAAAAATATGAGGAAGCAATAACCTTGTTAACCGAGCTTGCGGGCAAGTCCAATGATTTTAAATATCATTATGCGCTTATAGACGCCGTTCTGGAAAAGTGCAGGGTGATGAAAGAGCAAAACAATTCCGAATGGAAGACAAGGATGATCGAAGCCCAGAGCAGGATAAAGGGCGTCAGCCGCGCCAACCGCAATAATCCTGATTTCTGGCTGCTCTTTGTTAAGTTTTCAGGGCTGAGGGAAGATGAGAGAGACGTTGACAGCGGCTTGAAAAAAGCCCTCGCCATAAAGCCCGATTATATCAAGGCGTATATCTTAAAGGGGGATGTTTATTCCCGGCTTGCAAAGGCGGCGCAGGATGAAAGCATATTCGACGCAGTCGAAAACAAGAGAATGAACGTTGTAAACGTCAGGGAAGCGAGAGGGGAAACGTCCAGGGCGGCATACAAGCATGCGCTTGAATCAGGCAATTTATCAAATGAAGAAAAAGCCGCCGTGCTTTACAATATGGGCGAGCTTGAGCTGCAGATTTTCGGGAACAAAACAAAGGCGGAAGATTTCTGGAACCAGTCGGTCTCGGCAAACCCGGAAAGCAAAGGGGCGGCGCTTTCAAAGGAGCGGCTGAATGCTTCCAATAAATGAAAAACGCCCTTACGGTTGACCTGGAAGACTGGTATCACATATGTGACGCCGGGGAATATTCGGAGCCTGCCAGGTGGAACAATTATGAGAGCCGCATCATCAGGAATACGGAAAAGATTTTAAGGCTTTTGAAGACGCACAATGCAAAAGCCACTTTCTTTGTGCTCGGCTATATAGCGGCAAAGGAACCGCGGCTGATAAGCGACGTTAAGGCTGAAGGGCACGAGATTGCGACGCACGGCTTTTGCCACAGAAGGGTCTTTGAGCTTACGGAGCGGGAATTCGAGCACGACGTTTCAGAATCCATTGACGTCATATCTTCCATTACGAATGAACCGGTGCTCGGCTTCAGGGCGCCTGAATGGTCGATAAGGAAGGAAACCCCGTGGGCCTTAAGCACGCTGAGGAAGCTCGGGATAGTCTATGATTCGAGCATGGTCCCTCTGACCGGAATGGGAGACAGAAGCTTCCCCGTCTATCCGTATAAATTCAATACCCCATACGGCGATATCTGGGAATTCCCTCTGACCACGACAAGGCTGTTCTGGGAGAACCTCCCTTTCAGCGGCGGCCTGCCGTTGAGAATCGCCCCCTACTTTTATGTGGTTTCAAAAATTAAGAGAATGAACCGGCAGGGTCATCAGGCCATGGTTTACATCCATCCGTGGGAATTCGACGGGGAGCAGCCTAAAATCGATTTGCCTTTGAGCAGGCGGTTCATGCATTATTTTAATATAAAAGCGGCGCCGGGGAAGATAGAGGGGCTGCTAAGACATTTTAAATTTGCGCCGGTCGGATCCGTGCTTGGGTTGAGCTGATATGGACAGATACTTTTTCAGATCATTGTTTATTACATTGCTTGGTTACTTCATCATTTTCTGTGCGCTGGTGGTTTTTGTGTTTATAATCGGGGCTGCGGCATTTTTATTTGTCGCGGCTGCGGTAGCCTCCATGCTTTTTTATTTTTACAGGAGGATCAGGTTCAGGCGGCGGGGAAATAAATATTTACAATAAACGATATGCGGAGAAGAGTTGTAATAACAGGCATCGGCATCCTCACCGCTCACGGGACCGGCAAAGATGCAACCTGGTCCAGGATAAAGTCGGGGGCGTCCGGCATAAGCGACATCACATCCTTTGACTCATCCAAATACAGGGCGAAGCAGGGCGGTGAAATAAAGGATTTCGAGGAGATCCCCCTCGCCAATCTGAAAGACAAGAGGCTTGACAGGGCGACGCGCTTGCTTGTTCACGCAGCGCGTGAAGCGCTTGAAGAGGCCGATATTTTTCATTTTCTGAAAAACCATCCCGTGCTTTTATCCCTCGGCACGACCCTCGGGGGCATGATCTCCGGCGAGCTGTTTCACAAAGAAGTTTTAGCTCTGGGACTGAACAGGGCGAGACTCTCCCTCGTTCATGATTACCTTGCCCATTGCCAGGCGATCAACGTTTTTAAGGAATTTAAATTAAGAGGAGATTTTCTCATTTTCTCCAATGCCTGCGCCTCAGGCGCAAACGCCGTCGGGCAGGCCTTTAATTCCATCCGTTGCGGCGAATATGATTTGGCGGTCTGCGGAGGATATGACACCATGAGCGAGTTCACGTTTGCGGGATTCAACTCCCTCATGGCGATGTCGCCGTCTCTATGCAGGCCTTTTGATAAAAACAGGGACGGCCTCGTCCTCGGAGAAGGCGCGGGTATTATGGTTTTGGAGGAGCTTGAGCATGCATTAAAAAGGAATGCAAAAATATCAGGCGAGCTAGCGGGCTACGGCGAATCATCGGATGCCTATCACATGACTTGCCCCGAGCCTTCCGGCAAGCCGGCGGCGGCGGCGATTACAAAGGCATGGAACGAGGCCGGCAATCCGCAGATTGACTACATCAATGCCCACGGAACGGCAACAAAATTTAATGATCCCATGGAGACGAACGCAATTCTTTCGGCGCTGGGAGAACGGGCAGGAGAAATACCAGTCAGCTCCACAAAACCAATGATCGGACATTTGTTAGGCGGCGCAGGGGCGGTGGAAGCGATAATTTCTTTATTTTCCATCATGCACAAGACCCTGCCGCCGACAATCAATTATGAAACACCGGATCCTGAATGCGGCTTAAATATCATTAAGGAAGCGGAAAGTTATAACGTTAAAACCGTCCTCTCAAACTCATTCGGCTTCGGCGGCTCGAATGCGGCGGTGATCTTGAAGGAATATGAATGAACAGAATAATAATCACAGGCATCGGCCTAATAACCCCCATCGGTGTCGGAAAGGAGCAGTTCTGGCAAAACGTCATAAGCGGCGCAAGCGGCGTCGGAAAGACAAACAGGTTCCCTTCGCTGCCTGAATTGCTCTGCGGGGAGATCAGCGATACTGATGCCGTTGAAGACCTGAGCGACAGACGGTTGAGACGCTCTGCAAATATCTCGAAATACGCATTCGCCGCCGCAAACCTTGCGATAAATGATGCATGGGACAAACCGGCCGATAATATAAATACTGCTTTGATTTTCGGAATAACACACGGGGCCCTTAATTATACGCAGGCCTTTCACTCCGCTCTGCTGCGGGAAGGCGTTGACGCTGCAAGCCCTCTCTTTTTTTCAGATTCGGTATTGAACGCCCCTGCAAGCAACACATCGATATGCCTGGGTCTTGGAGGCTCAGTGCATACCCTTGTCGACGGCTCAGCGGCCGCCCTGAAAGCGATAATGCTTGCCCGCCGTTTGCTTGACGGCGGATCAGCCGACAGGGTCCTAATCGTCTGCGCCGAGGAGCTGAATGAATTGTCATTATCATGTTATTTGCAAAAAGGCATATCCCCTTTATCGGAAGGCTCCGGGGCGTTACTGATTGAAAGGGAAACAACAGAAGGATCCCCGACAAGAGGGAATGACAATAAGATTTCTTATTGCCGCATATCCGGCACTGCATCAATCTTTAATCCTTCTTATCCTGCCGCCGCCTTGACCGATGCCCTCACTCAATGTTTGGAAAAAGCGGATATGGATGCGGAGAATATTGATTTGATCGTCGCGGGTCGGGATATGCAAGCCGGACCTCCTTTTAAAGGCGTGTCGACCGTAAGCATAACTCATCTCACCGGAGACGCATTTGCCGCAACCGCCCTGTGGCACGTAATATTAGGCTCGCTGATTATAAAAAATGGTAAGATACCGGAAGCGGTTATAACGAATAAAGCTTCAATGCCGGATCAGGTAAGAAACGTATTGGTTTATACCAATGACGGACAAGGCATTGCCTCGGCGGTGAGTTTATCGATATGATCACATCTACACAAGACATAAGAGAGTTGTTAAACCGCTCGCTCATCCAGCGATTTCTCACTGAACGGCTTATGTCCTTTATAAATGAAAGCGGCATTGCCGGTCTTCTCGAATCCAGGCCCCGCTTCATGATGGAAGAGGCGGTTGCGTCACTTCAGCATAAACTCGGTTATACGATTAACGACAGAATAAGACTGCGAATGATAAAGGTGATTGTGGATCTGTTGTGTGAAAGCGGCTGCCTTATGAATGACAACGGGTCTTATCTATGGAATAAAGGCAAAGGCCCGGACGCAAGCCTGTCGCATGACGAATGTTTGACGGTAAAAGAGACTGTTACGGGTCAGGTGGAGTTTTTTGAGCAATGCATGGCGTATGCCGATAAATTTCTACGCGGCGGCCCTCCTCTTTTCGGTTTTGACAGCGCTTCAACGCTTGTGTGGGAAAAATTCTTAGGCAATTCCGAATTCAGCTTTGCCCGCTCCGTCCTGGTAAACCTGCTGCTTTCCGGCAGGAATGAAAACTTGCAGGTCCTCGACCTGTGTTACGGCCCCGGCTTCGGCATCCTCCAGATGCAGGAGCGCTTTTCCGACATCGGCATAACCGCCCTTGACTTTAAAGACATCTTCCTCGGACAGGCGTCCCGCAGAATAACGAATACCGGACTGGTGAAATGGATCAAATCGGAGCGCTGGAAAGGCTTCGGGTCTCCGCTGCCTTTCCTGAACCATACATTTGATATAGTATTTTTCGCCTGCGCCGACCCGTACATACCCGAAGGATCGCGTGAATATGTTTACAAAGACATATTCAGGATTTTAAAACCGGGAGGCTCGCTCGGCATCCTGAGCCACAGCTATCCCGATGCAGATCGGCAATATGTCGGAGATGACTGGATAAGGAGAGGAGTTCTCTGCCACGACTTTTCCGAAAGCGTCTGCGAAGGATGGTACGGCTTCTACGACGCCCGCGAATCCGTAAGGCTTTTTGAATCCATCGGTTACGGCATAAACACAATCATGCTGAATGCCTCAGTTTGGAGGCTTGATAAAACCAGGGGTTAGGGATTGGGGATTAGGGGTTAGTAAAAGCCAACCCCCGACCTTTTATGCCGGTTCAATCTTGCAGATTGAACCAAACATTTAACAGACATTAATTGGTTCAGGCTGCAAGCCTGAACCAGCAAAGGGGGAACACACCCCTTGGTCCCCTCTTGATAGAGGGGAAAGTCCCCTCGCCCCCGAAGCCTCGGGGAGAGGGTTAGGGTGAGGGGGATTTAAATTATGAAGCATAACGTTGTTGTCACAGGGCTCGGACTTGTTACCCCTTTAAAACCCTTTAAAGGGGTTGATGTATTCTGGAAAGCCCTCTGCTCCGGTGAAGATGCTGTTAAAAGGATGCCTCCGCCGATGCTGGATCTTGGAAAAGAATGGCTCACGGCACGCATTGATATCCCGGGGAAATTCGGCAATATAAATCCTGAAGACAAGATTCTGTTCATTGCGGAAGAGGCAATGCGCATGGCAATGGAGGATGCAGGTTTAAAAGGAGAAAATCCCCCTACATCCCCCTTTGCTAAAGGGGGACTATTAAAATTCCCCCCTTTGCTAAAGGGGGGTAGGGGGGGATTTTTTAAAATCGGGCTTTCGTTAGGGACTGTGCTTGGGAATGTGTTATTCAAGGAAAGACGCTTGATGAGAGAGTTTTCCCCTCTATCAAGAGGGGATGAAGGGGTGTGTCCCCCTCTTTGGAAAAGAGGGGTTAGGGGAGATTTTCAGAAAAAAAATATCAACAAAAAAGAGTCGCTTTCATACATAACCTCATACCTTGCTTCAAAATTCAACCTCAACGGGTTCTGCATCACGGTCTCAACCGCCTGCGCCTCAGGCACGGACGCTATAGGGATAGCTTCAAGAAAGATAGCGGCTGGAAAGGCGGATATTATGATTGCAGGAGGGGCCGACGTGCTGAGTGATTTTGCTATTACGGGATTTCATGTCCTTCAGGCGCTGACCGGGGAAATAGTCAGACCCTTTGATAAGAACAGGAGCGGCCTTGCGCTTGGTGAAGGCGCTGCCTTTATCGTCCTGGAATCAGAAGAACACGCCGCAGGCAGAGGGGCGAAGATATACGGAAGGATATTGGGTTATGCCTCAAGATCGGATGCGCATCACCTGACAGGCCCGCACAGAGAGGGAAGGGGGCTCGCTGATGCGATGGATCAAGCGCTTTCAGGCGCAAAAATTGATCCGCATGAAGTTAACTATATCAATGCTCACGGCACCGGTACCTTATATAATGATTTGATGGAAACAAAGGCGATAAAAAAGGTATTCGGCAAGACTGCATATGACATACCCGTCAACTCGACCAAATCCATGTTAGGTCATTCTTTCGGGGCGGCAGGCGCGATTGAGACCATATGCTGCCTGCTTTCGATTAAGAATAAAAGGATACACCCTACGATAAATTATAGTGAAAAAGACCCCGAATGCGATCTCGATTATGTGCCGAACGCATCAAGGCGGCATGAGGTGAACATAGCCATGTCCCTGTCCTCCGGTTTCGGCGGACAGAATTCAGTGATTATTGCAGGTGGTGTATGAACTTAACTACGGAAATCAGCCACGAATGAACACGAATAAACACGAACGAATAAAAAAATCTGCGTCCTATTTTTATTCGTGCCAATTCGTGCCAATTCGTGGCTAAAAAATTATTATGAAAGTCGTAATTACAGGCAAAAGCAGGCTGAGCAGTAAAAACATGGAAGCCGCGCTTGGCAAGCTGAGCGGGGATATTAAAAATATCCGCTTTGTAAATGACCTGGAATTATTAGCCGTTGCCGCAGTCGGCAGCGTGCTGGACGATGCAGGGATACGTTATCCCGTCGGGAACGCAAGCATCGGCGTGTATCCGGGGATCGATGACTCAGTGGAGGATATTAAAGACGGCTATTTCAATAATGTTTTAAAGGAAGGCCTCTTAGGCGCAAGTCCCCTCCTTTTTCCATTTACGTCCCCTAACGCCCTTGCCGCCTTTGTATCCATAGCATTCGACATAAGAGGAGAAAGTATAACTTTCCCTATTAAACATTCATTCCGAGATGTGATAAAATACGGGACTGATTGTATTTTGGAAAACCATACCATTATGGCAATCGCCGGAGGTATCATAATAAAGGATAAAAAGCTGGCCGTTAAAGACGGCAGATATACGGCGGAGTTTTTTCTGCTTGAGGAAATGCAAAGAGCTGTAAAAAGGGGAGCAAGGATTTACAAAAGGAAATGCAGATAATTAAAAAATCCCCCTGCTTCCCGTTGCAATGCTTCGCGGCAACGGGAGCCCAGCCCCTTTTCCAAAGGGGGACTTGTTCCCCTCTATTACACACCCCTGCACCCCTCTCAAGAGGGGAAAGGGTTAGGGGTGTGTTCCCCCTCTTTGGGAAAGAGGGGTCAGGGGAGATTTTCTTATGAACGTCATAGACTCAATAGACAAACAACCGGCAGACGCCGTCAATAACATCCAGAGTGATCTGTTGGTCCAAACCGTGCGGCATGCATATGAAAATTCCCCTTACTACAGAAGGAGATTCGACGACCTCGGTTTATCGCCGTCGCATATAAAAGGCGTTGAAGACCTGCAAAAACTCCCGCTTACCGGGAGGGAAGATATCCAGGCTGACAACTGGTCGTTCCTGGCGGTCCCCAGACATGAAATAGCGGAGATAGTTTCGACCACAGGCACCACGGGCAACCCGGTATTCATAGCGATGACCGGGAGCGATCTGGACCGGCTTGCATGCAACGAAGAAAAGAGCTTCGGCTATACCGGCGTGGAGAAAGGCGACGTGTTCCATCTCGCGGTCACCTGCGACAACCTCTTTATCGCGGGAATCGCCTACTACAGCGGGCTGATAAAGCTTGGGGCGTCCGTTATGAGGATAGGGCCCCAGAATATCATCAGGCATCTGGACCTTTTAAAGAAGATTAGACCGGACGGGATTGTCGCGGTTCCTTCATTTATGGTTCATATGGCGCGGAGGATGAAGGACAGCGGCGTTTCTCCGGAGGAATTAGGATTAAAAAAGATCATACTTATAGGGGACAGCATCAGGGACGTTGATTTTCAGACCAACACACTCGGCGGCATAATAGAAAACGCCTTCGGAGAAATATGCTACTCCACTTACGGCATAACGGAGGCACAGTTGTCTTTCTGCGAATGCGGCATGCGCCGGGGGCTGCACAGCCATCCCGATTTGGTACTGGCGGAGATAATAGATGATGACGGCGCCGTGCTTCCCGACGGCGAAGCCGGAGAATTGGTTCTTACACCGCTGCAATTAAAAGGCATGCCCCTGATAAGATACAAGACCGGGGACGTTACTTTTAAAATCTCGGAGCCTTGCCTGTGCGGAAGGAGCTCCGTCCGCATCGGACCGATCATGGGCAGGAAAAATCACAGGCTGAAATTCAAAGGCGTGACCCTTTATCCCAAGACGATTGAAAACGCGCTTCTCGGCGTCAAAGACGTGGTCAATTACCAGATAGAGGCATTTACCGGAGACGACCACGCCGACAACATAATGATAAGGATCGGCTCTCATGTAAGCAACGGTGATTTTTTAACGTCGTTGCATGACGTGCTGCGCGCAAAAGCAAGGGTGACTCCATTGGTTGAGCTCGAGCGGCCGGAAGAGATAGAAAAGAGACTTTTTGAAGGCGGGAGCAGAAAGCCCGTCACCTTCAAGGACAGGAGGCTGAAGCTGTATGAATAAGACCACGGACCTCGTGCATGAGATGGGTTTCGACGATGATGAAATCGCAAGATGCCTTGATAGAAAGGACCTGCTTTCCATTGAGCTTGAATTTACCAAGAAGTGCAACCTCAGATGCATCTATTGCTACTCCAATGCCGGCGAGCCGCTTGAAAACGAATTAAGCCTCGAAGAGATCAAATCCGTCATCCTTCAGGCAAAAGAAATGGGCATTAAAAAGGTTATCCTCCTGGGCGGCGGCGAGCCGCTGATGTACAGGGGCTTGACCGAAGTGGTCAATTTTATACATTCACTCGGGTTGCAGCAGATACTCTTTACAAACGGCACGCTCATGACCGGCGATATGGCCCGGTTCCTTCTCGAAAAAAGGGTCTCCGTAATCATCAAGAGCAACAGCCTCAAGCCCGAAGTGCAGGATCTGCTGGCGGGTGTAGACGGCATCTATAAGAACATAAAAAGAGGCCTGGGATTTCTGACGGGCGCCGGTTATCCCGAGACATATACAATGCTGGGAATACAGACGGTGATATGCAGACAGAACATAGGAGAGCTTCCGTCAATGTGGACGTGGGCCAGGGAGAAAGGCATTATCCCGTACTTCGAGATGCTGACAAAACAGGGCCGGGCCAGGGGAAACAGGACGCTTGACGTAACAATGTCCGAAGTCAGGAGCGTGTTTGAGCGGATCGAGAGGATTGACAAGGAGAGGTTCGGCATCACGTGGAAGTCCCGTCCTACCATCGTTTCATTTTCCTGCAAACGTCACCTTTACAGTTGTCTTGTGAACTCCCAGGGATACGTGCAGCCGTGCACCGGGGTCGATATCGCTATCGGGAACATCCGGGAGACGTCCCTCAAAGGGATACTCGAAAACAGTCCCATCATCTCCGACCTCAGAAATATCTATGACAGGATTGAAGGCGCCTGCAAAAACTGCGAGCATAACTGCGACTGTTACGGATGCAGGGGGAACGCCTATCAGATTACAGGCAACTATCTGGCGTCCGACCCGACGTGCTGGCGGTTAGGCACGGGCAAGGCCGGTGTCGTATAGAAATTCTTTACCGGCCTTGCCCGTGCCTGTATTTTTTAGGAATAAACTAAAACGATGAAAGTCCTTCTCATCTCCGTCAACAATGAAAGAGACCCCTATCCCGTAGCGCCCATCGGCGCGGCATATATTGCGAGGGCGTTAAAAGACGGCAGGCACGACGTCAGGATCCTTGACCTCTGTTTTGTAGAGGATGATTTCAAGGCTATCGGAGAGACATTAAAAGCTTTCTTGCCCGACGTTATCGGGATCTCCATAAGGAACATCGATAATCTCACGTTCAATAAAAGCATATTCTACCTGCCGAGAATCCGGCAGCTTGTGGAATTCGTGAAAGAAAATACGTCGGCGACTTTAGTGGCCGGCGGCTCGGGCTTCTCCATTTTCCCTGAAGAGGCGCTTAGATATCTCGGACTGGATATCGGCGTTGTCGGGGAAGGCGAAGCAGCATTTACTAGGTTCGTTGATGCGCTGACCCACGGTGGACGGATTGATGATATTCAAAACCTTTGCTATATGAAGGACGGAAAATTTTATTCAAACCGTCATGATCATTTGCTGAAAAAAGACGATGAAAAAACACCCTCCCCTTCATCCCCTCCCATCAAGGGAGGGGAGATAATAGAGTCCCCTCTCCCCCGGCGGGAGAGGGTTAGGGTGAGGGGGACTTTTCACTCCTCCCCCGACCGCTCCCTTCTAAATAACTCCGCATACCTTGAGCTCGGCGGGATGGCGAATATTCAGTCAAAGAGGGGCTGTCCTTTCAAGTGCTCTTACTGCACCTATCCGAACATCGACGGCAATAAATTGAGACTGAGGGAGCCTGCTGACGTTGTGGAGGAATTGAAGGAGATGAAGTCCGATTACAATATCGACTATGTATTTTTTGTCGACGACATATTCAATTTCCCGGAAGAGCACGCGGCAGGGATATGCGAGGAGATGGTTAAAAATGATTTGAACCTTCAATGGACGTGTTTTGCCTCGCCGAAAGGCATGACGCCGGAGCTTGCCGGGCTTATGAAAAGGGCGGGCTGCCGCGGAGTTGAATTCGGCTCGGATGCGGGAGCCGAAAAGACCTTGAAGGGACTTGGAAAGCACTTCACGCCTGATGATATATCGCACGCCGCCGAATGCTGTAAAAAAATTGGCCTGCCGAATGCGCATTATATTATAATGGGAGGGCCGGAAGAGGATCATTCGACTTTAAAGGAGACGTTTTCGCTCTTTGAAAAGATCAGGCCGACTGCGGTTATAGCTCTGCTCGGGTTGAGGATATACCCGAACACGCGGCTTCACGTTACGGCGCTAGAAGACGGCGTTGTTTCAAAAAACATGAGCTTGCTTGAGCCGGTATTTTATTTGTCTCCGGCGGTAGATGCCGATGCGATATCCCTGGAGGTTTCGGAGCATGCAAAGGATAATCACAACTGGATAGCGCCGGGGCTTAATATCAGATGCGATGCCGATATGCTGACAATGTTAAGGAAGAGGGGCCATAAAGGCCCTTTGTGGAATATACTTTAAATTTAAAAGGAGGAATTATGAGACACGTCCTTAAGCTGTTTATTATGTTCATATTAACAACGGCGGGGTCTGCATATGCAATTGAGCTCGAAACGGACAAGGAATATTATGTACGGACCGCATTGCACGCGGTCCGGGGCGATGAGATTTACTGGACCAACTTTACAGACACTGCAAAGTCCATACTCATCAAGGCCGGAGAAAAGGTAAAGATTACGTCTATATCAGGGCACCTGATAAAGTTTGACCTAAATGGAAAGACCTACAATTTTGCCTTTACGGAAAAAGGATCTACCGGGGACAAGGAAATTTACGGCAAGTTTTTTACTACTGAAGATATCAACAAGAAAACGGAAAAATATCCTGAAGACATTCAGAGCAAGATAAGAAGGGGAATTGCCGATAAGGGAATGTCAAAGGAACAGGTGCTGTTGGCCGTAGGCTGTCCCGCCGTCATCGACAAGCAAAAAACATTTACCCTGATTCTTAAAGATATCATGAGCAGCGATAAATGGATATACTATTTCAACCGGTTCAACCGCTGGCAGGCGGTGTTCAAAGACGATAAGCTTGTAGAGATATTGAATTAGCGTCGTAACCCCTTAGTTACGGGTGGATTCAGATTATTCCCCTCTTTGAAAAAGAGGGGTTAGGGGAGATTTTGTAGAATGAAATTAAAAAATCCCCCCTCGCCCCCCTTTTCCAAAAGGGGGGGGTGAATACCACCCGTAACTGAGAAGCTGTGAAAAAATTCCGGGAATGATATTTCCACCCGATTTTAACCCATATGAAATGGTTGGTTGGCCCCAAAAAATTGATTGTAGCGCAAGTTAGAGGCTCGTTTTTGAGGCTGATTTTTGGGTTTTAATTTTTTCACAGCTTCTGAATGATTACTTAGCGTCATATAATATGCTTGCTTTTTGTCGGAAAAGCCTCCATTATATTTATATAAATATTTTGTGAGGTAGTGAATATGGAAACGAAAAAATATATTTACTGGCAAGACGAAGGGATGTGGATCGGCTATCTGGAAGAATATCCGGATTACATGACCCAGGGCGAAACATTGGAAGAATTAAAGGAGAATCTTAAAGATATTTATAACGATTTAACCAGCAACGCCCTTCCCTGTGTTCGCAAGGTAGCCGAACTCGTGATTTCGTGAAGAGAAAAGACTTAATAAGGAAAATAGAGGAGATTGGTTGTATATTCATCAGACATGGTGGCAATCACGATTGGTATCAGAATCCGGAAACCAGGGTTTCACAACCTGTTCCGAGACATAGCGAAATAAACGAAAACCTTGCTAAGCATATTGTCAAAATGCTGTCAAAAAAGAATGTCTGACTGGATGCTGCTTTAACGAGTACAACATTCTATTTCAACTGCTTCAACCGCTGGCAGGCGATATTCAAAGACGGCTCACTGTCGATATCTTAAATTAAAAGATTGATTAGCGTATAACTAAAAACAGACACAGATGAAAATTGAAACATTTCATTGGCTACCATTTTGGTTTACAAAGATTGTTCAATGAAAATACTATTGATACCTTTAATGTCCTATCCTCATTGTTTTGTCATTCTGGGCTTGCCCCGGAATCCAGTCTTCTCTTTGGATTCCCGTTTTCGCGGGAATCATCAAGAGCCAGTTGCTTGCAAAGGAGTATGAAAATAACCGAGGCATCTTACCAGCAAGATGCCTGACCTGGTTTCGGGTTAATGACGAAACAGCGGACATTTATTATGCAGTATTCAATAAATATAGCAGTCTAATGTCATATTTTACTCCTCGCTTTCAACTTTTAACCATTTCCATTTCTCTCCGGCATACACTTGGGTAGATATTCTATCCAAAAGTGCTTTAGTTATTTCAAAAGCTTGAACCATTTTCTTTTTCTCATCAGATATGAGCCAATATCCTCCTTTTGATTTATCAGCGCTTTCATAAAGATAATGCAGCCAATTCATATAAGCTGTTATAACTTCTCCTTTCTCTACAAAAAGAGCTAATGCAGGGGTTGTAACTGTCACAATAATTCCTGTATCCTTTAATGAGCGTACAATACTCCCCCTTTGCATCATCACTAAAATTGCTGAGTCCCATACCTGATCATACGTCGAATAAGGATA
>JACRHB010000186.1 GCA_016217725.1 Nitrospirota bacterium
AAAGTGGATTCCTGTTTTTTGTGACAAAGTCATCGAGAGCGCTGAACTCTCCTTTTACAGGGAAATGGCAAAGATAACAAAAACTTTTATAGAATTTGAAAACTTAGAGATAGATAAATCCCCTCTTTGAAAAAAGGGGGCAGGGGAGATGTTAGGAAATAATTATCACTTTCCCAGGCGACGTATCGTTTATCAGGCTGTCACCGCCGGCATCTCGCGGCCTGATTTGTAATCAACATTTTTACAGGTCACCGGATTGTCAACGGTTTTGGTGCCCCGCAAATTGAAACCGCTGACAATCTTCTGAAGCTCCTGAGCCAGAATATTGAGGTCCTGTGTTGATTGCGACGAAGTCTGTACGGCGTCGGCGGTCTGTTTTGTCACATTTGCAACCGATTCAAGGTTCCTTGCTATCTCTTCGCCTGTAGAGGACTGCTCTTCCGCTGCGGTAGCGATCTGCTGGATCATATCAGTAACATTCTGCACCGATTCCACTATCTGCTCCAATGCCTGTCCCGCCTGGTTTGCCGACTTCACCCCTTCTTCCACCTCAAGCGTTCCGGACTGCATTGACTGCACCGCCCGGAGGGTATCATCCTGAATGCCCTTGATCATTTCTCCTATTTCATTGGTGGCCGCAGTGGTTCTTTCCGCCAGCTTTCTGACTTCATCGGCGACCACGGCGAATCCGCGCCCCTGCTCCCCGGCCCTTGCCGCCTCTATTGCCGCATTCAGCGCCAGGAGATTTGTTTGTCCGGCAATTTCATTGATCACTTTCACGATTTCGCCTATTTGCTCGGACCTCTTGCCCAGCGCGCCTATCGTGCCGGCAGATTCATTTACCGTTTGCGCTATCGTGGTTATGCGGCCTATTGTTTCAGACACAATTTCTCCGCCTTTAACTGCAAGCTCGGTGGCCTGCTTTGCGGAACCGGCGGCGTTTAAGCTGTTCTGGGCTACATTTACAAAAGATGTATTAAGCTCCTCCATGGAGGTTGCCGTCTGCGTAGTCTTTTCAGATTGATTGCGTGCATTGTCCGCTATGCTGCTTGAAGAGGCGAACAACCGACCTGCGGATGAAGCCACGCTGTGGGAGCTGCCGGCTACTTTGTTTACCATTTCATTGAGTTTCAGGTTTGTCTCATTAAATGCCGCTGCGAGCTCAGCGATTTCGTCACCGGTATGTATATGAATTTCCTGAGTGAGATCGCCCCTTGAAAGTAAATTAAAGGCGTCGAGTAATTTTCTTACCGAATTGATTATATTCCGCGATGAGGAGCCGAGAATAAAAACGATTAAAATAAGAGCCGGGATAAGGGTCGATGCCAGCGTGATCAATACCTTTTTTAAAAATTTTGAGGAATCTGTTTTGCCGGAGCCTGTTTTGTCGCTAAATACGGATATAGCGGTGTCGGCAAGTTCATCAGGTATGTTTACTGCGAAGACAAGAAATCCCTTTGGGGTCTCCACGTCAATAATCGGCGCAAAGCCGATGATTTTATTCCCGTCGAAAATGGCATTAATTACTCCCCGCTCTCTTCCGGATTTGCCGATAAGGGAATGAAGGGAATCGGGAAGGGCCGTATCTTTAGGATAAAGGCCCTCCCCCTCTACGGTTGTGAAATAAACGCCGTCCAGGCCCAGTCCTTTTACCTGTGCGATCAACTTCCCTGCGATCCCATCGTCACCGCTTTCGAGTCCGAGATATGCGTCAGCAGGGAGTTGTGATGAGGTTATCAGAGAGAGCGCCGTAAGCAACTGGTTCTCTTTCCCCTTGATGAATTCGACCTTACCGTTGCTGATGATAAGTTTGGAAAGGAAAACCCCCAATATGACGAATGTCAATGCAACAACAATCACCGGTATCCACAATACCTTTGTTTTCAGGCCGAATTTAATATCGCTTGATTTCATTCTCGGCTCCTCCTTTTCAGAGCGTTTTTTACGCTGTTAGTTGAATAACTTCTTTGCCGCAGGGGTTTTCAGAAAATCAATCACGGCCTGGACGTCTGCGGACGGTTTGCCCTTTGTCAGAATGCTCAGCGGTCTTGATATGTTACTGGTTTTAATTACTTTGACTTTCCCCTGGTTCATGGCAACGAAGCCTTCCGATACCGCCCCTATGCCGCCTTTGAAGCTCGACACAAGATCAATTTCCTGCCTCGTTGACATGACTTCCCTTGCATCTTTCACATAAGGCGCCTTCTTCATAACCTCTTCCTGAAAAACTATCCTTGTTGCCGCGGTAGGCTGCGAGGTAACGACTATTATTTTCTGATCCGAGCCGCCGAGCTCTTTCCAGTTGGTGATTTTACCTGTGTTGATATCGGCAAGCTGCTGCCATGTCAGCTCCGTAACAGGGTTGTCTTTGTGCACAATCGGGACGATTACATCCTGCATGATAATGTACTCCTGATATGTTCCGTCATCGGGGAGCCCGGCTTTTTCCAGGAGAGTTTTTAATGGATTGGAAGAAATCGAGGCCGTGATTTTGCCTTCTCTCAAATCTTCGAATCCCTTTCCCGAGTTGATACCCAGTACCTTTACGCTTATGCCGGTAGCCTGTTCAATTTCTTTTTGAGCAGGCTCCAGTATTCTCTTCTGTACCGTCGTCGATCCTGCAAGGACCAGCTCCTTTGCAGATGCAATGCCTGTAAAACAAATAGTGATCGTTAAAAGCATTGCCAAAAATGTTGTGAGCTTTTTCATGTTCGCTCCTCCTTATAATGTTTTTATTTCAACTGTTGTAGTAAATCTTATCGGAAAGTTACGGGATAGACTGAATAGGGATTTTCCTGAAATTTAATACTCCTTTTCCTGAGCTTGTTATTAATCGGCGCTTGGTCGGATTCCCCTCGATCACGGGGATTAAGGGGTGTGTTCCTCTTTTTTCCGCACTCAGGTGGGTAGGCAAACCGGGGGGAAGGGATTTAAGAAGTTTCTTTAATTCGCTAATCAGGCATTGAGCCTTCTTAGTTTTTTCCCGAAAGCAAATTTATGGGCTGATTTTTTTGCTTTCAGGCAAATTTGTTGTATAATACCCGCATGCTGAAAGACAGGTATCTTGCGTCTTATATTGTTGAGGATCTGAAGGACAAAATGGTCTTTGTAGGAGGGCCGCGACAGGTGGGAAAGACAACACTCTGCCGAAGTTTAATTGCAGACCATTTCAGGAACCATGCGTATTTCAACTGGGACAACAGGTCGGACAGGAAGGCCATTACCGCCTCTTCATGGCCTGGTGACGCAGAACTCCTGATCTTTGATGAGTTACACAAATACCGGCAGTGGAAAGGCCTCATCAAGGGCGAATATGATAAGATGAAAGACAGGTATAAATTCCTTGTTACAGGCAGCGCCCGCCTTGATCTCTATCGAAGGGGCGGCGATTCGCTCCAGGGCAGGTATCATTATTACAGGCTGCATCCGTTTTCTCTGCCGGAGATAGAAGGCATTTCTTATAATTCATCCGTCAGGAATGAATTGCCGATAAACAAGGGCTTTCATCAGGATGCATTGGAAGCGCTGGACACTTTCGGCGGCTTTCCCGAACCTTTTATTAAGCAGAATAAAAGGCAGCTCAGGCGCTGGCACAACGAGAAGATCGAGCGCATGTTCCGTGAGGACATTCTGGACGTTCAGGCGATACGGGACGTCGGGAATATGAAACTCCTGAGCGATATCCTGCAGTTAAGAGCCGGTTCTTTGTTATCCCTTAACTCAATACGCGAAGACCTTGAGGTGAGCTTTCGCTCCGTCTCAAGCTGGATGGACATCCTTGAGGCATTTTATTATTGTTTTCGGCTCTATCCATACTCCACAAAAAAAATACGATCTCTGAAAAAAGAGCCCAAGCTCTTTTTATGGGATTGGTCGGAGGTGGAGGATGAGGCTGCCCGCTTTGAGAATATTATAGCTTCCCATCTTTTGAAATACGTACATTTCATAACCGATTATGACGGATATAAGACGGAGCTGCACTATTTGCGGGACGTTGACAAACGCGAGGTTGACTTCCTTGTGACAATTGACGGAAAACCGTGGTTTGCGGTGGAAGCGAAGATCAATGATGCTTCCCTGTCTCCGCATCTAACCTATTTCAGGGAAAAACTCGCGATACCGTTTGTGTATCAGGTTGTTAAAAAGACCGGGATTGACAGGCTTGAGAAACAGGCCAGGATCATTTCAGCAGGGAAATTCCTTTCCGGGCTGATATGAAAAATATTTTTTATCAAAATCACCGGTATCCTTTGACCTTACAATATTCCACAGCATAATATTTCTTCCGAAAATATAGGGCAACATTCACCAGCCCAATCAAAACGGGGACTTCAACCAGTGGGCCGATTACGGCGGTAAAGGCCGCGCCTGAATTGATCCCGAAGACCGCTACGGCGACTGCGATTGCGAGTTCAAAATTATTGCTCGCTGCGGTGAAAGAGAGAGAAGCCGACTTAGGATAATCCGTCCCCATCTTTCTCGCCATGAAGAATGAAATAAGGAACATGACTACAAAATATATCAGCAGAGGTATGGCAATTCGGACTACGTCTAAGGGAAGCTTAACGATGTAATTCCCCTTCAGAGAAAACATGACGACAATGGTGAAAAGCAGGGCGATTAACGTGACAGGGCTGATTCGGGGGATGAATACCTGCTCGTACCATTCACGGCCTTTTAATTTGATAAGGCTGAAGCGTGTGATGATCCCGGCAAGAAAAGGGATGCCCAGGTAGACAAATACGCTTTTTGCAATCTGTCCCATCGTCACTTCCACAACAGCCCCTTTTAATCCAAGCCATACAGGCAATACTGTAATAAAGATATATGCGTAGACAGAGTAAAACAGCACCTGGAATACGGAGTTGAAGGCGACAAGCCCGGCAGTGTATTCCGTATCCCCGCATGCCAGCTCGTTCCAGACAATGACCATCGCAATGCAGCGCGCAAGGCCGATCATGATAAGACCGACCATGTAATCGGGGTGGTTATGGAGAAACACTATCGCCAGTATAAACATCAGGACAGGCCCGATTATCCAGTTCTGAATCAATGAGAGTCCAAGCACTTTTTTGTTCTTGAAGACTTCTCCAAGGTCTTCATACCTCACCTTGGCAAGGGGGGAGTACATCATCAGGATAAGACCTATCGCGATAGGAATGTTTGTTGTCCCGGCCTGAAAGGAATTTATGAACGCCTCTATATCCGGGGACAGATAGCCGGCGAATACTCCGGCAGCCATGGCCAAAAAGATCCAAAGGGTCAGGTACCGGTGTAGAAACGACAGCTTCTTTTTGTTGTTGAGCTCAGAGGTCAATTGTATTTCTCCAGCGGTATTTTCTGTTTTTTAATAATTGCCAGCGGTTCTTTCAGATATCCCCATAAGCAGGGATCTCGTGATTAATTATATAGTATCAAGAGGTAAAAATGGATGACGGGTTAATGGGACTCTAAGCGGTTGATAATGGATGTTTGAATAGTTTATTTGCGAGTCGATCAATCCCCGAAGGTGACCCTTAAGATTTCCTCGACGGTCGTTACGCCTTCCTTGAGCTTTGTCAGGCCGCTCATCCTGAGGGTCCTCATCCCATTCCTTACCGCCGCCTTTTTCAGCTCCAGGGCTGAGGCTTCCTTAATGATCATCTCTTTTAATTCTTCTTTCAGGGGCATAACCTCATAGAGCGCAATCCTCCCTTTGTAGCCCGTTCCATTGCAGGTCGGGCATCCGGCCCCTTTGTAACACTTAAACGTGCCGATCTCCTCTTTGGTAATGCCGATGTTAAGAAGAGCGGTCTCAGGGATATTATCTTCCGCTTTGCAATGCTGACAAACCTTTCTGCAGAGTCTCTGGGCGAGTATCAGCAGCACCGACGCGGATACGAGGAACGGCTCTACCCCCATGTTTACCATTCTTGTAATGGTGCTCGGCGCATCGTTGGTATGAAGGGTGCTGAGGACGAGATGACCCGTCAAGGCGGCCTTTACGGCGATCTCCGCCGTCTCAAGGTCTCTTATCTCACCGACCATTATGATGTCGGGGTCTTGTCTTAGAAACGACCTGAGCGCAGCGGCAAAGGTAAGCCCCACCTCCTCCCGGACGTGCACCTGGTTAATCCCGGGGAGGTTGTATTCGACCGGGTCTTCAGCAGTCATGATATTTACGTCTATGCTGTTGACGGTGCTGAGCGCTGAATAAAGCGTTGTCGTTTTACCGCTTCCCGTAGGGCCGGTCACCAGCACCATGCCGAAAGGCAAGCGTATCGCTTCGTCGAAATCCTTCAGAGCCGTTTCCTCGAAGCCGAGCTTCGTAAGGTCCAGCACCAGGCTGCTTTTGTCGAGAATTCTCATAACGATCTTCTCACCGAACAACGTCGGCAGGGTCGAAACACGGAGGTCTACGGCCCGGTCTTTCACCTTAAGCTTGATCCTGCCGTCCTGGGGTAGTCTTCTCTCGGCTATATCAAGCTCCGCCATGATCTTTATCCTGGACGAGAGGGCGGCCTTTAATTTCGTAGGAGGCTGCATCACGTCGTAAAGCACGCCGTCTATCCTGTAGCGGACGCGGAAGATTTTTTCATACGGCTCAATGTGAATGTCGCTTGCTCCCCTCGATATCGCCTCGCCGAGGATGAGGTTGACAAGCTTGACAACGGGGGCTTCCTCAACGGCGCTTTTCAATTCGGACAAATCGATGTCGTCTTCGGCATCCTGGATCAAGTCTACGTTTTCACCGGTCAAGTCGGTTATGCTGTCCACCACGTTCTGAAGCGCGTCGGATTGTTCATAGTGTTTTGCTATCGCCTCTTTTATGGAGAATTCCGAGGCGACAACGGGTCTTACGTCGTAGCCGGTCATGAATTTTATGTCGTCGATGGCAAAGACGTTGGAAGGGTCCGTCATTGCAATGGTCAGGGCGGCGCCGTTTTTTGAAATGGGGAATATCTGATACTTATGTGCAACGTCGTAAGGTATGAACTTGACGACCGACGGGTCAATATTCTCCGTTGAAAGCGCTACCGCCGGCACGCCGTATTGCTTGCTCAGGAACTGCACCAGCTTTTCATCGGTGACAAATCCAAGCTTGATAAGGCATGTGCCTATGCGCCCGCCTTCGTTCTTTTGCATCTCGAGCGCCTTTAGCAACTGCTCTTCGGTGATGATATTGCTGCTTATCAGCAGTTGTCCAAGCTTCGGGGCCATCTTCGGTGAACCTCAAATTCCGCTTTCTTAAAATCCTGACCGGCTAAACCGGGAACAAAACATAAATCAGCCACGAATTAACACAAATGAACACGAATTAAAAAAGAAATTCGTGAAAATTCGTGTACATTCGTGGCCATTTCTTTTACCATTTTCGCAAAGATTTTGTGTTCCGTAACTTTACGCAAGAATCTCGCGTTCATATCCAGTATTTATTCGGCAGATTCGGGGTGCAACTGAAGATAGGGGTTGGGGATCAGTTAAAGACAATCAAGACCTTCTGCTGGTTCAATCTTGCAGATTGAACCAAACATTTAACAGGCATAAATATGGTTCAGGCTGCAAGCCTGAACCAGCGAGGAGAATAAATGCGATTATAAAATCTCCCCTAACCCCTCTTTTTCAAAGAGGGGAATACCTTACCCGACAACGCTCTTTCAATATATACCTCATCATTTGAGGGCATGGGGACATTGTCGAAAAGCTCCCATCTTTCCGTATGCTCAATACACGCGCCCGGTTCAAGTAATGTGAGGGGAGAAAGGGTCTCCATCTCGAGCATAAAGTCATTAACATATGTCTCATAAGAGACGCCGAAGTCGGGGTACCGGGCGGTCAAGTCATGTTTGTAGTATTTAACAAAGAAATGGTTGTGGTTGAAATAGGCGGCCCAGCCGTTTTCATTGGGCGTCCCGATTTTCAGAGGGTGTTTTATTGCAGGGTTTTGCCGCAAAATTATATACTTGTCACCGAAATGCAGCCTTGAATCATTAAGCTTTGTATAAGGCCAGACTGCCATAATTCTGTTAGGCAGCAAGCCTGTAAATCTTACGGTTTGAGGGATTACCTCTTTCCCTCCCGCTGCCATTGCGGATATACTCCAAACGGACAATTCAACCGGCCATACTCCGGCATTCGTCAGGCGGTGAAGGATCGTGACTGTCGTGTCTTCAGGTGAAAGCGTTATCTCCATCTCCTTTTGAATTCCGGTTGCCGGCTCAACATCTTGCCTGGTCTTTATTCCGTTTACGATTTCTTCCCAGGCCGCCGGGGAATTATCCGGTTCATACGTCCTTTCTCTCGATTCAGGACTGTGCCAGAGGCGATGCCCTCCGTAGATGCGCCACTCGTTCCCGCCGGTCAGGCCCATTGTGGAGTTAACCTCGCAAAGCTCATTCTCCCTGCCGGCAAAGCCGTAGCGCATGATTCTCGGGCCGACGGCGACGGTCACTATCAGGTCTACGATCTCATTTCGCAGTTGAATACAGCTTCCCCATCCCCCGTATGATACTTTCCGCACTGTTACCGGCATAACCACCCCCCGGATATGATAATGCTCTTATTATACCCGATAAAGAGGTTATCCGGCTTCATATGCTTTGACGCTGAATTGACAAGGAAGCGAGTAAGGCTGATAATATCTTATAGGGACTTGAGATGAAGTTTCTTATCGGTGAAGACAGTAAAGCCTCAAGACTGCATGATCTCAACAACATGCTCACCGCGATTATACGATACATGAATCTTCTGAAGATAAATTTAAAAAAACGGAATCCGGCTCTTGATTTTTGATGTAATAATGCCGAAAAAGAACGGTATGGAGGCTTACAGTGAGATAAGAAAGTTAATGCCCGGCACGAAGGTTATTTTTATAAGAAAGGTGCTCTGTTCATGAACGTGGACAACAGGTCGGTGCTTTTGGTGGATGATGATCCGTACGTGCTCGGCTCCGTTTCAAAGCTCCTTAAGGAATTCGGTTATTCGGTAATCTCATGTAAAAGCGGAGAAGAAGCCGTCAGCAAGCTTTTCACGGGCAATATCAACCTGGTATTGACTGATATAAGGATGCCCGGGATGTCCGGGATCGAGCTGCTTGAAAAGGTGCATAGCCTTAATCCAAAAATGCCCGTCATCCTGATGACGGGCTATGCGGAGATGGATACGGCCATAGGGGCCATAAAGCTGGGGGCCTTTGATTTTATAACAAAGCCCTACAAACCGGAATATATTTTATATACCTTAGAAAAAGCCACACGCTATGCCGAGCTTCTTCAGATGGAGGAAGATTACAAGCACAGGCTTGAAGAAAAGGTAAGGAAACAGACGCAGCAGTTGTTCACTTTGAGCAGGGAGGTAATAACACGCTTGACGGCCGTCGCCGAATTCAGGGATTCGGGCACCGGCGCTCATATTTCAAGGATAGGGCTTTATGCAAACAAGATCGCCGAGTCGTTGAATATGCCGATAGATTTTATTGAAGCGATAACCTATGCAAGCACGCTTCACGACATAGGGAAGATAGCGATACCCGACAACGTCCTTTTAAAACCAGCCACTTTCACAACGGAAGAATTTGAGATCATGAAGGCGCATACCACAATAGGACAAAATATCCTCAGCGGCTCTCACCATCCCATATTGCAGATGTCGGCGTCTATCGCCCTGAACCATCACGAAAGATGGAGCGGCGCCGGTTATCCCAGAAAGCTGAAAGGAGAAGCAATCCCCGTTGAGGGAAGGATAGTGATTATCTGCGACCAATACGATGCTTTAAGGAGCGCGAGGCCGTATAAAACCTCTTTAACACATGAAGACGTTATAGAGATAATTATCAAAGGCGACGCGAGGACGATGCCGGAACACTTTGATCCAGACGTCTTGGAAGCCTTTAAGAAGCTGGCCCCGATATTCAAGGAAATATACGATACACACCCGGATTGATAAAATTCCAAATTACAAAATCCAAATAACAAATTACTAAGAACTACCTTATGAACGCCACATTGTTTGTCATTCCCGCCCCCGATTACAACATTCGAGGGCAGGCTCCGGCAGGAATCCAGAAACAGTTAAAAAACTGGATGCCCGCTTAAGAACTTCGGGCATGACAACTGATTCAACCTCTCATTTTCTATTCGTCACGCCCCATCTCTTAAACAAACTATGCCCGACGCCTGCGCAGTCAAGGATCTTGCCCACGACAAAATCCACGAGGTCGTTAAGGTCCTTCGGGTTTTGATAAAAAGCCGGGATGGGCGGGGCGATGGTTACGCCGAGCCTTGCAAGTTTGAGCATGTTCTCAAGATGTATTGCGCTGAAGGGCATCTCGCGCGGCGCAAGTATGAGCTTTCTGCCTTCCTTTAAAACAACATCGGCAGCCCTTTCGACAAGATTGTTCGCATAGCCGTGAGCAATGCCTGAAAGGGTCTTCATTGAGCACGGCACGACGAACATTCCTTCCGTAATAAAAGAGCCGCTTGATATGGGAGCGGCGAGGTTATGCTCGCTGTAGTATTTAATGTCTTTAGAGGTAACATGCCTTTGTATCTTCTTTTCCGTCTCCGTCTCGGTTTTGCCCGCAAGGTCCATGCCCGTTTCAGTCTTTATAATGGAAAAGGCCGTACCGGAAATGCAGAGATGGACAGATACGCCGGATTTAAGCAGCTCCTCAACAAGTCTGACGCCATAGATTGACCCGCTTGCTCCCGAGATTGCGACAATGCAGGATTTCATCTGTACATTTTAACATTCAAGGACAATTAAATTCCTTACTGCATTTATGACCGGAAGCTGCAATTTAAAGATTTCTTTGACCGGCAGTCTATCTGCCTCCCTTAATTCCTCCGCAGCTTTCGGCCCCTTGTTTAATACAAGCATGCCGCCTTTTTTGACATACGGACAGGCCGACTGGAGAAATTCCTTGATGCTGAACGTCGCCCTTGAGACGATGACATCAAAACAACCTTCATACTCTTTGCCGAGATTCTCAAGCCTATCTTCAATAACATTTATTCCTGAAAGCTTCAGCGTCCTGATGATGTGCCTGAGAAAGGCGCATTTTTTCCTTGAGGATTCAATGAGAGCAATATCCATATCCGGTCTGACGATTTTAATAGGTATGCCGGGGAAGCCTGCGCCGGTGCCTGCATCTGCCAAATTAGAAATATCTTCAGGTAATGCCTTCAGATAAAGAAGAGAGTCAAGGAAATGCTTGACGATTATATCTTCATCGGTTTTTAAGGCGGTAAGGTTGTATGCCCTGTTCCATTTTTTAAGCTCGGTGAGATAGGTCATGAAGGAAGGGACCCGTTTTTCGGAGAGAGTAATGCCGGTCTCCCGTGAAGCTTTTCTCAGAAGCTCCTTTGCCCTTGTCATGCTTTCATTAGAATTAAATCCTTTTAATCCATAAAACGTTCCTCGGATAATACGACATGTCCTTTATCGTACGAAATAAGCCGCTTATAAGGTTCATGGAGATTAAAGTATAATTCAATACACTTAATATGCCTTGATAGAGGCTCCTTTTTTTTATGCCTATTAAAAAAATAAAAATTAAAGGCATAAGTGAAAACATCAGAGAAAGAATGGATTTATTGGAAATTGCGTAATATACAATTCCCAGTGCATTTATTATCATGAGAGTTGAAAAAAGGAAATATTCCCAAAACCTTTTCCAAATAATTGAGTAATATTTATTTCGCAGACACCATGAAAACATGTCCCCGAGTCCGGCCCATAATTTATTTTTCACTCGTCTTGAAGTGTGTTGAAACGTATCCGGAGGGATACAATAATGATTAACTGCTTTATAAGGCAGAAAAAATAAACCATATCCTTTTTTCTTCAGTCTATATGATATTTCCGCCTCTTCCTCCGCCCTTAGGTAGGGATTAAAATTCCCTGCCTCAAGCAGGCTGCTTCTCCTAAAAATAGATGACCCGAAAATATAGTCAACTACCTGTAATTTGTCAAACGCGCTGCAGCTCCTTCTTGTCTGCGGGTTTAGATGACCACCATCCCTTTGATGGTAAATATCATAATGTCCTCCAACTGCTGCTGCAGCTTTTGGATTCTCTTCCATAAATTTAAGAGCCGGTGTAAGCCAGCCTTCCAATAATTCCATATCACCATCTATGATTAAAATATATTCCCCCTTTGTATTATTAACCCCGCTAAATCGGCCGGCAGCCGGCGATAACTGCCAATCATGATTTAAGCTTATAATATTTATGGGATAGCGTCTTGCGATCTCAAGAGTTCTATCAGAGGAGCATGAATCAACTAATAGAATCTCTGTGTCCTTGATGTTTTTGGTATTATTTAATACTGATGTTATACACCTTGCAATATTTTTTTCTTCATTCCTTGCAACAATAACGCAGCTTAGAAACATCTTTCTTGCTCCTTCCTTTGATTTTTTATGAAATTTTTTGCCCAAGATTTAATGTGCATATATATGTGTTTCCTCTTAGAATTAAGGCGTCTTAATAAGATGTAACGGAATAGATAAAATAAGAAAACACCGAAAGGAAAATACTTATAAATTATATATGCTCTCGCCATAATCCACTTATTTGAATAATCTTGATAAGTAAATCCTACGTAGTTATAAAAACAGATATATCTATCTACAAACCTCATTTTTACTGAAGATGCATATACGGACAACAACCAATCAAAATCCGCATAAAAAACACTCTTGCCGAAGCAGCCTGTTTTATCGAATACCCATTTTTTTACAAATATACTTTGATGGCAAAGCCCTTGCTCTAACAAGTCATTTTTCTTTTTAATAATTCTGTACTCTTTGACATAAGGCATGACTTCCGGTGGGACATTAATAAAATGAACCTTTCCATAAATTAATCCAACATCATGATTATTATTAAATTCATTTACAACATCGGAAATTACATCTTTATCGTTTAACCTGTCATCTGAATTTAAAAAATAAATTATATCCCCGGCAGCCAATCGGATCCCCTTATTCATAGCATCATAAATGCCGTCATCGTCTTCTGAAACAACCATTGATATTTTATCTCTATATTTATTAATAAGATCCAATGTCCCATCGGTAGATTTCCCATCAACGATTATATACTCAATATTCTTATAGGATTGCGCTAATACGGATTTAATAGCATCCTCTATATGATTTGCGGCGTTATAGCAAACTGTTATTATTGAAACCATCATTTTAAACCGTTAAAGTTAGCGATCCAATAAATCTACTCATACAAGAATAGCAATAATAGTGCCGGAGAGAAAAGAAATGAATTATTGTTTTTTAATAATAAGTTAGAAGAAACGTCAAGAGCTTTTACAGTCAAATTAAGTGTAGCAAGTCACATGTTTGTTTGTCACAACTATGTGCCATGTCCCAATATGCGTATCGCGAAAATCATTCCGTCCCGTGATGGGCCGACTATTTAGAGCCTGTTTATAAACTACGATCATTTGTCATTCCTCCCGAAGCTTCGGGATCGGGAATCCTCTTGGGAAAAGATTCCGGACAAGCCGGAATGACAGAAAACAGCACTTTATAAACAGCCGCCATTTACGGCTTCGTTCCCACATGGACGGCAGTAACACCGAAAGTCAATTTGTAATATCTGACATCCTTTAAGCCCGTTTCTTCTATAGCCTTCTTAAATTCCTCAGGTCCCGGGAATTCGAGCATTGAAGAAGGAAGGTATTTGTATGCGCCTTTTTTACCGGAGATTATCTCGCCGATAAAGGGCAGCGCCTTTGTAATGTAGAAGCGATAAGGCGCTTTGAAGAATTTATTCTGAACGCTTGTAAATTCGAGGATGACCACCTTGCCGCCGCTTTTCACGACTCTTCCCATTTCGGAAATGCCCTTTTTATAATCCTGAACGTTCCTTATGCCGAAGGCTATCGTCACGCCGTCGAAGGTATTGTCTTCAAAAGGAAGGGCCGTGACGTCCGCAAAGCGGACGTCTATCCTGTCATGGCAACCTGCTTTTTTTACCTTCTCTCTACCGAGCTCAAGCATACCTTCGCTGAAATCAACGCCGGTCACTTTTGCACCCGGGTATCTTTTCACAATCTCAAGGGCAACGTCGCATGTGCCTGTGGCCACGTCGAGGTATTTTGCATTCTTAACCTTTGGAAGCTGACTGATTGCGAACCTTCTCCAGCAGCCGTCTATCCCCAGGCTCAATAACCTGTTCAGGAGGTCATAGCGCGGGGCTATGGTTGAAAACATAGTCTGTATCTTTGCAGGGTCTTTCGCGGATTTGTCTAATTGCATGTGAGATTATAAAACACGGGGGGCGCATAGGTAAATGAAGAATGTTATCGAAAGAATTCCCCGATGCTACACCAGGGGTAATCCTCTGTGCCTCTGTGGTTTATTTTTTTGGTTTAATGCACCGAGCATGATATGCAAGGGTCGTAGGCGCGCACAAGCATGGAGGCAAGCAATTCGATTTCCCCGTCTTCTTTTCCCCTGACGGCATATTCTTCCGCCAGGGCCTCAAGGTCGTGCTGGATATTGGCGTGGTTCTGCCCGGTGGGAATGACGCAGTCACTCTTGACGATCTTCCCTTTATCATCAAACTCATAACAGTGATACAAAATTCCCCTCGGCACCTCCACCGCTCCGACCCCGACGCCTTTTACAGGTTTTACCTCCTGCCGGGGGTCCGTGAATTTTGAATCGAGTAATTCATCTATCAGTCTGATGGAGTCCATGACAACGTGAACGCATTCGACCAACTGCGCGACGTTGTTCATAAACGGATTATGGTTTACGGGGATGAGGTCAAACCTCCTGGCAATATCCTTTGCTGCGGGATGGAGAAATTCAAAGTTATTATTCACTCTGGCAAGGGCGCCTACTGCAAACGATTTCCGGGAGAGGCGGCACCACTTGGCCGTTGATTGCGGCACGATATATTCATTCGTCACTTTCTTATAATCCCGCTCCTTCATCAGTACGCCGTCGCTCGATACGACGTCGCCCCCGATAAAGGGATAACCGTCTTTGCCTTTCAGGGAGACAAATTCGGTCTCCCTGACAAAATCGGGGGTTTTGAATCCGCTGAACAGACCGGCAACCGTCATGAGGTCTTTGATTAGCGCCTTGAGGCGTTCACTGAAGGCGGAGAGTTCTTCCTTTGTCGGCAGCTTGGTAAAACCGCCGACCACTGTCCTTGTCGGATGCAGCCTGCGCCCGCCGATGCAGTCGCATACGTCATTGGCAAGTCCTTTTATTTTGGCGGCATGCATGACGACGTCCTTGTGAGATTTTATCAGAGGGAATACGCTTCCGGCATTCATAAAATCAGGCAGCGCCAGAAAGCATAAATGCAGTGAATGGCTTTGAAGGGTTTCCATATGTTTTAAGAGGAGACGGAGTTTCCGGGTCTGCTCATCCGGGACGATTTTAAACGCATTCTCTACTGCGCGGATGCTTGCAAGAGTATGACCTATGGAACAGATGCCGCAGATCCTTCCCGTTATCAACGGCGCGTTATCCCAGTTTCTTCCGACAAGCATGGCTTCAAAGAACCTGGGTGTCTCGATTACCTCCCACTGCGCCTCCTGGAGTTTGCCGTTTCTGATCTTTATGTGTATGTTGCCGTGACCCTCAACCCTTGTGAGGTGTTTGACGTTTACGTTTATGGTCTTTTTCATTTTATTATTATTTCTTCCTTTTCAAAAAATCGGCGAACCCCCCGAAACATTCGAGTCTCTCAAGAATCGCTTCTTCGGAAAAGCCTTTCTCCTTCATTATCTTTTTCATGTATTCAACGTTTGCATCATCAGCAGGACCCCGGCATCCCCAGCAGCCGGCCCTGCTGTTGGGGCACCATGAATTGCATCCGGCCCTTGTAACAGGCCCCAGGCAAAGCTCGCCGAGATCGAACAGGCAGATGTTCTCATTAGCCTTGCATTCCATGCAAACGGGGTACTTCGGGATTTCTATTGATTTCCCAAGCGCAATATGGAGCACGCTCTTCTCCACTTCTTCTTTTTTTACCGGGCAGCCGTAAATTTTAAGGTCCACTTTCACTACGTCTTCCACAGCCCTCACCGGTTCGGTATCTACAGGATGCCTGCCGTACACTTCTTTCTTAACCCAATTAAGGTTTTTAAACCTGTTTTTCAGTTGATTGACCCCGCCGAAACACGCGCACGAACCGAGAGCCACAAGTATCTTCGCGTTCTTCCTGATCCGTTTCAGGCGTTTCACCTCATCGTCCCGCGTTATGCTGCCCTCTATGAAGGCTATCTCGTAATCATCGGATTTCTCGGTCATAGCCTCGCGGAAGCTCACAACCTCAACAAGCGAGAGAAAGTCCAGCAGCGTGGACTCATTATTTACAATCTGCAATTGACAGCCTTCGCAGGAGGAAAATTCAAAAAAGCCGACCTTCGGGCGGTAAAGCGGCATGCCGAGGTATGTCTTCGTATCAGATTCTTTTGTCTTCACCTAAATGGCCTCCTTCAGGTTCATGACCGTCCAGTAGTCAAAAACAGGCCCCTTTATGCACGTGTAAGTCGAGCCTACGTTGCAGCGGCAGCATTTCCCCATCCCGCAGTGCATGCGTCTTTCAAGAGAGACGAACATCTTCTGCATAGGGATGTGAAATGTATTCAGCATTTTGCAGACAAATTTGAACATCACGGGCGGCCCGCAAACGATGGCGTATGTGTTGTGGTAAAAGTCGTCGCTCCGTCCCGACAGTATCTTCATTAGTATGTCCGTTGAAAGCCCGACCGCCCCCTTCCATGAGGGGTCTGCCTTTTCAACAATGATGTGCAGGTTGATGTCGTCCCTGCTCCACATGTCGTACTGATAGGTGAACAGGAGATTGGCGGGAGACTTTGTGCCGTATATTATGTTCACTTCCCTGAAGTGGCTGCGGTTTTCCTGGGCGTACGCTATCGGCGAGCGCAAGGGTGCAAGGCCCAGTCCGCCGGCGATGAGTAAAATATTCTGCCCGTGCATTTCTTCCATCGGGAATCCCGTTCCAAACGGCCCCCGGATCCCGACTATTGCGCCCCTGCCGACCTTTGCGAGATAATTTGTGAGATTGCCTGCCTTGCGTATGCAAAGCTCCACTTCTCCGTGAATGCTTGGAGAGGATGATATTGAAAACGGCGCCTCACCGATGCCGGGCAGCTCCAGCATTAAAAACTGTCCGGGGATGAACCTGAAGCGTTTTCGCTCTTCCGGGTCGATTATCTGGATTCGGTAAATTGTTTCCATTTCCGTAAGCGGATACACGCTCGTGACTTCCGAGCGAAAGGTGTGTTCAAAACATGCAAGGTCGTTTTTTCGTTTATGTCTTCTTTGCTGTTGAGCGATAACGTCTACAAATTTAAGCTCCGGCTTCATTTTTTGATCTTTCCTCCGCGAACGCTTGCTATAACCTCGGGGACGTTTATCCCTGCAAGACAGGATTCACCGCAACGGCCGCATCCCACGCACAGGGACTCCTCAAACGCCTCTACAAATCCCCTGTGCTTATGGTAATAGCGGTACTTGAGACGGCTGTGCCTTTCGGGTCTGAAATTGTGCCCCCCGGCGACCTCCGCAAAATCTATCAGGTTGCAGGAATGGAGCGTCTTGGTCTTTCTTGCGCCTTTGAGGTCTAGGTCTACCGTTTCTTCTACCCCGTAACAGTAACAAGTCGGGCAGACGTTTGAGCACGTTCCGCACGAAAGGCATATCTCGCCCCAATGCTTCCAGACGTCCGATTGAAACTCCATATCGAGTATCTTTGCGAGGTCTGTAGTGTCCACCCGCGTTGTGAATTTTTTATTCCTCTCCGCAACCGCCTTCATATACAGGACGTGGTCTTTCTCCTCCGGCTCTTCCGTCCTGATGCTCTTCAGAAAGTTGTATGCGGTGTCGGTGAGTATCTCCACAAAGTATTTATTGCCGAGGTCGGTTATGAACATATCGAAGCCGTGAAGGGCGGTGTCGGCCCCCATCGAGCGGCAGAAACAGAAGGTCTGAGGGATACACTCAACGCCTATAATGAACATGTTTTTTCTCTTTGCGGCATAGTAAGGCATCGGATAAACGCTGTGCATGAGGACCTTGTCGAGCTTGTTCAGCGCATTTATGTCGCAGGGATGGAGACCAAAGAATATCAGAGGCTTGTCGGCATTATAATCAATTATCTTTTGCCAGCCGCCGCCCTCTGTCCTGAAAGAAGACAGGTCTTCCTGAAATGGAAGAAAGTAACGTTTGGCAGGCAGTTTTGTAGTTGTGTAGTTTAACCTGATGCTGTTGAAATCCGAGACCTCATTAAATGCATAGATCGGGCTGCCGTGTTTGTCCCTGCCCGCCTCAACCGGGCCGACGATCCTGTTGTGCGCCGCGAGGATTTCAACCAGCTTTTTTAATTCATCTTTTTTAAAGGTCCTGAATATCATTTGATGCCGCCTAATTTAATTATTGAGCTTTTGTAACATGCTGCAACAACTCTATATCGTCTGCCTTGCAGTTTTTCTTTAATTCCGGGATAACCAACAAAGAAAAAATGTAAATTGTCATTGCCTTTTATCATTTGTGACATTATAATGAGTACATAGGGAAAATAGAAAGGAAGTGATGGATTGATATTAAGAGAAAAAGCAAAATGTGAAATTAATTCAAGTCAGCATGTCAAATCCTTTCTGTTTCTGCTCTTCATTCTATTCATTCCCGCTTTTCTTTCTCTAAAGGCTTCCGAGGCAGCCGAGATTTCTGCAAAGGCTGCGATAGTCGTAGAGAGCGCAAGCGAAGAAATCCTCTTCGCCAAAAATCCCGACCTCAAACTGCCGCCGGCCAGCACGACAAAAGTAATAACGGTGATGGTAGCCCTTGATACATTAAGTCCGGACGAATTAGTCACCGTAAGCCGGAAGGCATCGGAAACGCCTTCGGTTCCTCCAAGGCTGCGCGAGGGAGAAAAGGTGAGCGTAAAAAATCTTCTCCACTTCGCCCTTATAAGGTCCATTAACGGCGCTGCCGTAGCTTTAGCCGAAGCGGCAGCCGGCTCTGAAGACGCCTTTGTCCCTCTCATGAATAAGAAAGCCGCTTCCCTCGGCGCGCTTAACACTCAATTCATAAACGCCTCCGGCCTTCCGGGAAAGGGGCAGCACACCACCGCGCGCGACCTCGCAAAGATTTTAAAAGAAGCCCTCACCTATCCTCTCATTTCCGGGATTCTCGATACAAAAGTCGCTTCCCTGGAAGTTGACGGCAAATCAGTCATTCTTACAAATACAAATTATCTCCTCTGGGCGGATGAAGATCACCTCGGCGGCAAGACGGGATATACAAGGGCGGCGCGCCATTGTTTTGTCGGCGCCTCCGAAAAAGAGGACGGCGTTCTCATTATCGCGCTTCTCGGAGACAAGACAAGAGACAGACTCTGGACGGATGCCGAAAAGCTCCTCGCTCAGGATTTTGAAAAGGGCAAAATAATCATCGATGCCGAGAAGGCTGCCTATAAAAAAGTGACCCGCCGCAAAGCCGTCCACCGGAGCAAAGTAAAGAAAAGCCGGACGAAGTCGCTGTAGCTAAGAAAGTAACATGTAACGAGTAACAAGTGACGAGTAACGGGGGACAACTTTTCTCTTATTACTCGTCACGCGTCACTCGTCACTATTCTTGAGACATAATTTGCAACTTCCCGCAGGCATGAAGTATGATTAATAGTCATGTTTCAGAGCTTCGATACAACCGGAATAGGCAGCCTTCCTCATACTGATCCCGTTGAGGCGTGCAGGGTCATTTTTGATTCCGTGGAGATCCCCTTTTGGCCGCAGCTGCCGCACAGGAGTTTCCTTGAGCTTATGGTTCCGCAATACTCGGAGGGCTTTCCTTTTATAAAGATTGAAGGCGATCACGTCAACATTGTAGAAGCGGATGAGCTTGCTGCTTCGACCTTCTATGAAACGATCGCAAACAGGGGCGGCTTTCCCATTTCCAGAGAATATGCCGCCGGTTTTTATGCGTTTATAGATACCCTTAAACGACAGGGAAGAAAATTGAACGCGGTAAAAGGCCACATCACCGGGCCCCTGACTTTTACTTTATCAGTCACCGACGGCCGGAAGCGGCCTCTTTACTTTGACGACGAGCTGCGCGAGCTGGCCCTTGAACTGCTCAAAGGCAAGGCAAGCTGGCAGATCGATATGCTGAAGCCTTATGCCGACAAGGTATTGATCTTTATTGATGAGCCGATACTCTCGGCAATCGGGACGTCGGCATACATAGGTGTAAGCAATGCCGAGGCTTCAAGGATGCTCCAGGAGATCGTATTACATATTAAGAGCTGCGGCGGCATTGCGGGCCTCCACTGCTGCGGCAAAGCCGACTGGCCTCTCGTCCTTTCTTCGGGCATCGACGTCTTTAATTTCGATTCATATTTTTTCTGGGATACCCTCGGCATATATCCGGAAGATATAAAAGGGTTCATCAATAACAACGGCTTTATCGCCTGGGGGATAATCCCTACATCCGACGCCGTCAGAGGCGTAACCCTTCAGGGTCTATCAGAACAGCTTGAACGTGGCTTGACCTCTCTGGAAAAACTCGGCGTCCCGCGCGACAAACTCATACGGCAGTCTCTTTTAACCCCTTCCTGTGGAACGGGCTCGCTCGAAACGGAAGACGCACTGAAGGTATTTTCCCTGCTGAAGGATTTAAGGAAAAGGTATGTCGGGGGTTAAGGGGTTCATCTCCCTCGAAGGCATCGAGGGCTCGGGGAAAAGCACACAGGCAAAACTCCTTGCAGATTATCTTCACGGCAGGGGACAGAAAGTTATTTCAACGGTTGAGCCCGGCGGGACAAATATCGGGCTGAAGATCAGGGAATTGCTGCTTGAGCCTCAGAACCACATGGACCCGCTTACAGAGCTTCTCCTGTATTATGCCTCAAGGGCGCAGCACGCGAGGGAAGTCATATATCCTGCGCTGCTTAAAAATACGCTAGTCATCACCGACCGTTTTAGCGACTCAACTGCCGCGTATCAGGGATATGCAAGAGGAGTAGACACGTCTATAATAACCGCCCTGAATGATATAGTCGTACCTGATCTGAAACCCTTCCTCACCTTCCTGCTGGACCTTGACGTTGAGGAAGGACTCAGAAGGAACAGGCACGCCCGGAAGGAAGACAGGTTTGAGCTTGAGACCATCGAATTTCACAACCGGGTGCGGAAAGGCTTCCTTCAAATCGCATCGGAAGAGCCGGAAAGGATAAAGGTCGTCGACGCAGCCCGGAGCGCTGAGGAAGTGCACGGGGATATAATAAAGATTATAGAGGAATCATGGCGCTGAAAGACGTCATCGGACAGGAGCAGGCGGTCGGCACCCTGCAGGGGTGCGTTGCCAAAAACCGCATTCCTCACGCCCTGCTTTTTGCAGGCGATGAAGGCGTAGGCAAGAGGCTCACCGCTGTAAATTTTGCAAAAACGCTGAACTGTAACCCCTCCCATCCCCCCCTTACTAAGGGGGGGACAAGGGGGGGTGATCTCTTCTTGCCTGCTGATTCTAATCCCCAACCCCCAACCCCTAACCCCCTGATTGACTCCTGCGATCAATGTCCCTCTTGCATAAAGATTGACAAGGCGGGCCATCCTGACGTCTTCTTCCTCGAGCCTCAGGGAGACGGAGATCAGATAAGGGTAGACGCAATCAGAGAGCTTGAGGAAGCCCTGTCGTACAAGCCTTTTGAAGGAAATTATAAGATAGCCGTAATTGATAATGCGGAGAAGATGAACCAGGCCACGGCAAACGCCTTTCTGGACACCCTTGAGTCGCCCCCGTCACAGAGCATTATAATCCTGGTATCATCCAGACCCGACATGCTCCTTCCTACAATAAGGTCCAGATGCCGGAGGATAAGCTTTACGCCTCTGCCCGTTGACACGATGAGCGGTCTGCTGAAAGAAAAGAGCAAGAAGCTCGGCAATGAACAAGCCCTGCTCTTAAGCGAGCTTTCGGGCGGAAGGCTCGGATATGCATTGAATGAAAACCTGCTCAAACAGCGCGACACCTCCTTCAATATTTTAAAACGGTTGCTGGACGGCTTTGAAGAAGAAGGCTTGAAGGACGGGCAGACAATAGAAGAATGGTTTGAATGGGCGCAGGTATGGCTGAGGGATACGGCCGTTTTAAAGGCGACGGGACGCAGCGACCTTCTTATAAATAAAGACCGGGAAGGCGAGATAAAAGCCCTTTCTGAAGGGGCGGCGCTGAAAGATATACTCAAATTGGCCCGCGAGCTTTATAATATAAGAGGATATCTGAAGTTTAATCTGAACGAGAAGCTTACGTTAAACTATACAAGCCTCTTGATGAGGAAAAGATTGGGGAAACAAGATGTTGGAAAACGATAATACGCTAGAGATACAAAAAGAACCGGAAGCGCACGAAAAACATACGGTAGTGGGCATACGGTTCAGGGCGTGCGGGAAGGTATACACGTTTGAGCTCGAGGATATTGACGCGGCCCCCGGAACGAGGGTGGTTGTTGAGTCCGAAATGGGACTGAGCATCGGTCATGTCGTAAAGCCGAAGCACGCCATAGACAAGCCCGAAGCGCCCTTGAAAAAAGTGCTCAGGCTAGCGTCTGAAGAAGATTTCGAGGCGATCAAGAGCAACCGCTCCCTTGAAGAGGAAGCAAAGGCCTTCTGCGTCAACAGGTCAAAAGAATTGAATCTGCCCATGAAGATCGTGGCCGCCGAGACGACGCTGGATAAGAAAAGGCTCATCTTTTATTTCACTGCCGACGGCAGGATCGATTTCAGGGAGCTTGTGAGGGACTTAGCCGCCAAATTCAAGACCCGTATTGAGATGAGGCAGATAGGGGTAAGGGATGAAGTAAAGCTGTTAGGCGGCATCGGCGTTTGCGGGAGAGAGACCTGCTGCAGCCTCTTCCTCACGAATTTCGAGCCCGTGACGATAAAAATGGCAAAGCAGCAGGAGCTGTCGATAAACCAGAGCAAGCTCTCGGGCATCTGCGGCAGGCTCATGTGCTGTCTTGGTTATGAATGCAGGGAGCCGCATGAAGCGGAACATGAAGCGGAAGACGCCGCAGTTGTTCAGGATGAAAATCTTATGAATGTAACAGAGGAGCCTGCCGGGGACCTGCAGCAGCCCATTGAAGCTTCAGGCCGGAGCGATTCCGGAGAAGCCGCCGCCCAGCCCCAGCCGGAAAAATTTACAGAGAGGGAAAGGCATCCGGGACACAGGCGCAGAAGATCGAGGAGGCGCTTTCACGACAGGCCGGCCCAGGATAAACCCTCTCAACAGAATCAGCCGCCGCAGCAACAGCAGCAGCCTGAAGGAGCCGAAAAGGGGAAGCCGTTCAACAGGCGCAGGAAGTTCTGGAAAAAGAAAAAGCATGAGCAGAAATAGGGCCGGCAAATTCTATGTCACAACCCCTATCTATTACGTCAACGACGTCCCGCATATAGGTCACGCCTACACAACCATTGCCGCCGATATCCTTGCGCGATACAACAGACTGAAGGGGAAAGGGGTTTTCTTCCTTACGGGAACGGATGAGCACGGGCAAAAGGTGGAGAAGGCTGCGCAGGACAGGGGGAAAACCCCGAAAGAGCACGCCGACATAATGGTTGAAAATTTCAAAACCCTATGGAAAAAGCTGAACATCTCAAACGACGCCTTCATTCGCACAACCGATCCCGGGCATATCGCAATCGTGCAGGGAATCCTTCAGGAGCTTTACGACAAGGGTGAAATAGAAAGGCGCTCATATTCAGGCTGGTACTGCACCTCTGACGAAAGATTCTGGACGGAAAAAGACATTGTTGAGGGCAAATGCCCCGACTGCAAGCGCCCTGTCGAGCATATAGAAGAGGAGAATTATTTTTTCCTCATGTCGAAATATCAGACAAGGCTGATCCAATACATTGAAGAGAATCCGTCTTACATTCTCCCCGATACTCGTAGAAACGAGGTGCTCGGATTTTTAAAGAACAACGAGCTTGGAGACCTCTGCATATCAAGACCGAAGTCAAGACTTGCGTGGGGCATCCCGCTTCCTTTCGATGAAAACTTTGTAACCTACGTCTGGTTCGACGCGCTTGTGAATTATTATTCGGGAACGATGTATCTTGCCCCTGGAAAAGCTGTCAGCAGTCAGCAGTCAGCGGTCAGCAACAAAAAAGAAACTCTAACCTCTAAACTCTTAACTCTTAACTCCAACGACTGGTGGCCTGCCGACCACCATCTTGTCGGCAAGGACATCCTCACAACTCACGCCGTCTATTGGTCTTCAATGCTGATGGCGCTTGGGTGGGAATTGCCGGGAAATATCTTTGCGCACGGATGGTGGACTGTAAAGGGTGAAAAAATGTCCAAGTCGATCGGCAATGTCGTTGACCCTAATGAGATGGTGGACAAGTACGGCGTTGACGCCTTCAGGTTTTTCCTCTTCAGGGAAGTAACATTCGGCCTTGACGGCGATTTCTCGGAAGAGGCTTTGGTCAAGCGGATCAACACGGACCTCGCAAACGATCTCGGCAATCTTTTAAGCCGTACATTGACGATGATTGAAAAATACAGGGGAGGCGGTATTCCGCAGCCCGTTGAAAGCCGGGATAGAGAAGGCCTGGAAAAGAAGATAAAGGCATGGTTCAATTCGGATGCAGACGCCTGTCTTGCATCAGGGTATGACGGCTGTTTAAGCAGGCTTCAATTCAACAACTCTCTTGCCGGTATATGGAAGATCATAAGCGAGTCAAACGAATATATCGCCGCCTCGGTTCCGTGGAAGGAAACGGATGAGGACGTGCTTTCCAATATACTTTATACGCTTGCAGAATCCCTGCGGCTTGTCTCGGTTTATCTTTACCCCTTCATGCCGGACACGGCAAATAAGATATGGCAACAGTTGGGTATTGACGCAGATATAAGCAGCGTCAATTTTGAAGAGGTCACAAAATGGGGCTGCTTGAAGCCGGGGAGCAAGGTATTAAAGGGAGAGCAATTGTTCCCGAGGATAGAGACGAAAAAAGAAATTATTAAAGCAAAGGGGGGCAAAGAAGCGATGACTGAACCAGGACAAACTGCTACTGAACAGAAACCGGAAAGCGACAATTTAATATCCATCGAAGACTTCGCAAAGGTTCAACTGAAGATCGGCAAGGTGCTTCATGCCGAGCGTGTGGAGAAGTCAAACAAACTCATAAAGCTTCAGGTTGACACCGGCGAAAAAAGGCAGGTAGTC
>JACRHB010000183.1 GCA_016217725.1 Nitrospirota bacterium
AGCTCAATATTACTCTTGCTGCCCTTGAAATCAAAACGCTGCCCTATTTCTTTCAACGCCTGCTGAACGGCATTGGAGACCTCCTGTAAATCAACCTTGCTGACAATATCAAATGAATGTTCGTCCGCCATAGTTTTTATCCTCCCGGTAAAATTTGTGGATATAATTTTAACCTAAGGTCGGGCCAATTTAAAACTATGCAATAATATGGATGGCGAAAAGCGCTTAACCGCAGGCGACTTTATTCTTTCCGAGGCCTTTTGCCTTATAAAGACGCTCATCAGCCGAGACCAATAAGTCATCCAAATAAGTCCCGTCTTCCGGGAAGGTCGCTATGCCGAAGCTCGCGGTTATTTTAACTTGCGCCTCTTTCGGAAGCGGTATCTCCGCGCTTTCAATCCTGAGCCTGAGCCTGTCGATAATTTGAGACGCCGTCTCGTTATCGGTGTCGGGCAGGATCAGCATAAACTCGTCTCCGCCGTATCTACCCACAATGTCGAGGTTCCTGACGGCGTCCGTTATGAGCCGGGAAATGGTTTTCAGCACCAGGTCCCCGGATAAGTGTCCGTATTTATCGTTTATCCTCTTGAAATCGTCTATATCGGATATGACGATGGAAAAGCGGCAGTTGGAGCGTTTGCTTCTTTCTATCTCTTTTAACAGGAAGCCGTTTACAAACCTCCTGTTGTAAACGTTTGTCAGAGGATCCACCGTGGACAGCCTGATATCCTCGGTAATGTCCCTGATGATGAGCTGAAATCTGCCGTTTTCCGTCTCCCCGTAAGTCTTCAGAAAAAATCCTGAGAGCTCGAAGATCCGGTCGTCTTTCTTGAGCTTGATATGCTCTATTTTATTCAGCTTGACCAAGGCGGCGTAGACCTTCTCCCAGTTTTCCTTCGGAATAAAGTCCGTCACGGGCCTGTCTAGGATTTCCCTGCCGAATTTGCTGATGACCTTATCGTTGGCCCAGATTATCAACTGTTCTTTCCCCGTGTCCGCCACTTCTACCAGCATCTCGGGAAGCAGATTAAGGATCTCCTTTGCATGCTTGAGCTTCCTTTCCAGGAATTTGTTGTAATCGCCCTCCAGGTTTTCGATCACGTCGCGGATGGTGACCATGCTGATGGCCGACCCTTCATTATCTGCGATGACGACCCTTCTGATGTTTTTATAATTCATGACTTCAACGATCTCAACAAGCGGCGTGTCAAGCCTTGCGGTGTCAACGGGGCTTGACATATATTTGCCTACGTTATTTTCCAATGAAATATTTTCACAGGCTAATTTCAGGATGTCTTTTTCCGTTATGATCCCGACCGCGATCGTATCTTTAAGCACCGGGACCGCGCTGATCTTGTTGTCGATCATTTTTTTCAGCACTTCGCTCAAAGGGTCCGAGAGAGAGACGCTGATCAGACTGCCCGTCTTTTTTAAGATGTGCTTGGCCTTGATAGTCAGGCGGTAAAAATCTTCCTCAAGATATCTGAGGAGGTCCTGCTGTGTAACGATGCCTAAGAAATTATCCTCGTCATCGGTGACTATCACCCTCCTGATGTTGTTGTCCAGCGTCAAATTCAGGGCATAGCCTACGGTCCTGTCCCCTCTGGTAGAGACCAGGTTTTTCCCGGCAAATTTATCTACTTTTTCATCCAGATTGACGCCGTTGTACAGAATTTCCACAATGTCCCGTTCGGTTAATATGCCTACGGGTTTATTATGCTTCAGGACCGCAACCACGCCCTTTTTGTTCAGATTCATCAGCTTGATTAATTCTTTTAACGACGCATCGCTGCCGGTGCATAAATTCTCTCTCAGCGCAATGCTTTTTAAAAGCATCTGAAGCAAGTAAATATCCCCCTGTTTTTATGAAGCATCGTGTATATATATCGGCTATGGTAAAAAATATCTGAAGCTTGAAGGAGCGCCCCTTGTAAAATTACCCCGGATGCTACAAAATATCAAAAAATAATACGGGGGTTCCGAATTGAAAATATATTCACTAAACCTAATAGTTCTATCGCTTGCCGCCCTTTTATTAAATACGCCGGCCGTCTCTTTTGCAGTGGATAAAGAAGGCTGTCTGACGTGCCATAAATACCCGGGGCTTGTGAAATTTGAAAAGCCCGACCGCGTAAGGGTCCTTCATATCGATGAGGAGGAGCACCTCGCTTCCAAACACGGCAAGGTCGATTGCAAACAATGCCATACGAAAGTGCAGCAGATACCTCACGTCGACGCAGCGGAAGTCGAATGCACAACTCAGTGCCATCAGGAAGATAAGGATAAAATCAAGGCCGTTGACGCATCCGCCTTGAGCAAGTATCATGAAAAAGAGAAATTCGCCATAACCCGGCTGGATGATAAAACATCTTGCAGAGTCTGTCACCCTCTGTATCCGCACAGCCGGAATAAAAAGGTGCGGGCGTTTTTAAACATGCATACGGGATATACGCTCTGCGAAGTGTGCCATCTGAAAAAAGAAAATCTGAAGAACCTGACTTATGAATGGAAGGAGCCGGAGCATTTTGAATTCACCGGCGAGCCTTACGGCACGCACCACAAACGCGAGGCCGCGGAAGAAAAAGAGGAATCTGAAGACGAGGGCGTGATATCGAAGATGCTGAAGATATTTTCCGCAAAGGAAGAATCTGCGGAGGGGACGAAGAAGACCGAGTATCTGATCTCGAGGATAGCCGTCTTCTCATCGGAGAAAGGCGAGAAAAAGGTATTGATGAATACGGGTGACAATGAGAGGGCCAGGGAATTTTTGGCAAAAGAGAAAAACATGAACCCTCAGGATAGAGACAACGAATTAAAGTTTTTTCATAGAGACATCGCAAGGAAAGAGATAAGCGTGGCTTGCAATGAATGCCACTCGCCGAACGGGATAATAGACTTTAAAAAGATAGGGTTTAACGACAAGAAGGTCAAAGACTTGCAGTACCTGAACATAAAAAGCCTGATAACGAAATACGAGACCTTTATCCTGCCGAATTTATTCGGACCTTAACCGGTCTGCGAGGTGATACTTTCCGACATGCTACCTGAGGAGTAAGGGGGGCGTCCATCGCCATTTCAAGACGAGAAGCCGGGTCTCCTCCCAGTGGGACAAAATTGACTTAACCGCTTAAATACTTTAATATTCTTACCATTATGAAGCCCTCCGTAAAAACGGTGGATTTTCTCGTCATAGGCGGCGGAGTAGCGGGTCTGAGGGCCGCCATAGAATCAGCTCTCGC
>JACRHB010000180.1 GCA_016217725.1 Nitrospirota bacterium
CCTCCGTCGTCAACGATAAGCTGGGGGCCGAGACCGCCGGGGAAATTCAGGGCCTGATCCGTGCACCACCAGTATTCTTCAAGCGTCTCGCCTTTCCATGCGAATACGGGAAGGCCTGCCGCTGCAATCGCCGCTGCAGCATGATCCTGTGTTGAGAATATATTACAACTGGCCCACCTGACGTTCGCTCCCAATGCGGCAAGCGTCTCGATAAGCACCGCTGTTTGAATGGTCATGTGAAGCGAGCCGGAAACCCTGACGCCTTTGAGCGGCTGTTCTTTTTTGAATTTCTCTCTGACCGCCATCAGTCCGGGCATTTCCTTTTCCGCTATCTCTATTTCCTTTCTTCCCCAATCCGCTAAATTAATATCCGCAACCTTGTAATCCTGCGTTAAAGTAATTGCCATATATTACGTCCTCCTTTATATAAGTAAGAAGTGGGAAGTAAGAAGTAAAAGGTCTTTCTTTACTTCTCACTTTTAACTTCCCACTTATTTTCGTTACTTTGCAGCCTTCTTTAGTGTATCCGCCATGTCGGTTTTTTCCCAGGTGAATTCAGGCAGATTTCTTCCGAAATGACCGTATGCCGCGGTCTTCCTGAAGATAGGTCTTCTTAAGTTGAGTTTCTTTATTATCGCAGCGGGCCTTAAATCAAAATACTTTTTCACTAATTTCTCAATCTCGATGTCGGGAATCTTCCCTGTATTGCCCGTGCTGACAAGGATGGATACCGGCTCAGGAACGCCTATTGCGTAGGCGATCTGGATTTCCGCTCTCTCGGCAAGTCCGGCGGCAACGATGTTTTTTGCCACATACCTCGCCATGTAGGCCGCAGACCTGTCCACCTTCGAGGGGTCTTTCCCGGAGAAACAGCCGCCGCCGTGACTTCCAACTCCGCCGTAGCTGTCAACTATAATCTTCCTTCCGGTTAATCCTGTATCGCCCATCGGTCCGCCGACGACAAAGCGTCCTGTCGGATTGATGTGATAGGTTATATGCTCCTCATCGAGAAGCTCTTTGGGAATTACCGGTTTGATAACTTTCTCAATTATGTCTTCCTTCATTTCCCGCAAAGTTATATCGGGACTATGCTGTGAGGATACTACTATTGTGTCGATCCTGTGGGGACGGCCTTCCCTGTATTCTATGGTAACCTGGCTTTTGCCGTCGGGTCTTAAATAGCTGAGTATGTCTTTCTTTCTCATCTCGGTCAATTTCATGGCAAGCTTATGCGCCAACATTATGGGCATCGGCATCAGCTCCGGGGTCTCGGTGCAGGCAAAGCCGAACATCAGCCCCTGGTCTCCCGCTCCACCCGTATCAACGCCCATAGCTATATCGGGCGACTGCTCGTGAATGGATGTTATTACGGCGCAGGTCTCATAATCGAACCCGTATTTCGCCCTTGTGTAACCGATATCCCGGATGGTCTCTCTTATTATTGTAGGGATATCCGCATAACAGTTAGTCGTAATCTCTCCGGCAACAAATGCAAGACCGGTTGTCAGCAGCGTCTCGCAGGCCACTCTCGCCTTGGGATCTTCCGCTATAATCGTATCGAGTATTGCATCGGAAATCTGGTCGGCAATCTTGTCGGGATGCCCTTCTGTTACGGACTCGGACGTAAACAGGTAATTCCTTTTTTTCATTTTTCAGCCTCCATAAAGAAAATATCCCTTATTAAATAATTTTTCAGTTCTTCTTGTCAAGGAAAGGAAACGATTTTTTAAGAAAAAAACTATAAATCCTGAATATTATATTGACCTTCTCACGAGCGAATGAATATAATGTTTTTAAAGCCTAAATTAACTTTGAGTCCTCTTTGCTGCCTGTTTTTCAGCAGGCAGCCGGACCGGAAGGGGTTTTATGCCGCAAAAAGAGATTAGAACATATCCTGTCTTATTGGCGGGCGGAAGCGGGTCAAGACTATGGCCTATTTCGAGGGAGCTTTATCCGAAACAACTTGTCAATCTTGTCGGCGTCGATTCATTAATACAGAATACGATTAAAAGGCTGTCCCCCGTTCTTGATGCGGAAAAAATAAGGGTTGTATGCGGGGAGGAGCATTTTTTTGAGATAGCGCGGCACCTCGAGGAAATCGGGGTGCCGTCGAAAGGCAAAATAATTGCGGAACCCTGCGGCCGGAATACGGCGCCTGCCATCCTGCTTGCCGTCCTGAATATTTTAAAAACGGAAAAAGACGCGGTAATATTGATATTCCCGTCTGATCACGTAATCAAAGATCTCGAGGGATTTCAGGATAAATTAAAAACGGCTATATCGCTCGCAATGATGAATTATATCGTAACGTTCGGGATTAAACCCGATTACCCCGAAACCGGCTACGGTTATATAGAGGGCGCAAAACCGGTAAACAAAGACGCCTTTGCCATTAAACGGTTTGTGGAGAAACCCGATGAGAAAACCGCCCGGCATTATGTCAAGGCGGGCAACTTTTTCTGGAACAGCGGCATGTTTGCCTTCAAGGCTTCCGTGCTTTTAAAAGAGTTCAAGACGTTTGAGCCCGCCCTTCTGAAAAGCATGCAAAAAATGACTTCAAGCGTGGCTTCCTTACTTCATGGGAAATATCAAGCCTTGCCGGATATCTCCATTGATTATGCAATAATGGAAAAAACAAAGAGAGGAGTGGTGCTTCCGTCGGATTTCGGATGGAGCGATATAGGCTCCTGGAAATCACTTTATGATTTTTTACCTAAGGGGGAAAATAACAACGTCGTAGAGGGAGACGTTATCCTCAAAAATACAAAGAACTGTTTCATTCGGGGGAACAACAGGCTTGTCGTGACTAACGACATCGAAAATATCGTGGTAGTGGAAACCCCCGACACGGTTTTCATATCGGATCTTGAGAAGAGCAAGAACGTCAAAGCCATAGTACAGGAGCTCAAAAAGCAGGGACGCAAAGAATGCAAGGCGCATACGACTGTATATCGTCCCTGGGGGACCTATACCGTCCTGGAAGAACACAAAAATACAAAGATTAAACGCATTGTAGTTTATCCCGGGGCCAAACTGTCGCTGCAGATGCATCACCACAGGAGCGAGCACTGGATCGTGGTTCAGGGCACTGCAAAGATCGTAAACGGGGATAAGGCCGTTTATCTGGAAGAAAACCAGTCTACATATGTCGCCAAGACCACGCCGCACCGGCTTGAGAATCCCGGCAAGATACCTCTCCACATTATCGAAGTGCAGATCGGCGGCTATCTCGAAGAAGACGACATCGTCCGCTTTGACGACGACTTCGGGAGGAAGTAAATCCAAAAAGCGATTAACCACAGAGGGCACAGAGAAAAAAGAAGATGAGAAGTTAAGAAGTTATGAACTTGAGAAAAGACAAAGATCATTTTTTCTCTCAACTTCCCAACTTCTCATCTTCCATCCTCTCCCGTGGTTATATATCTTTTTTAAATTAAGGAGGCAATAATGGACTGGAAAGTATTTTTCTCGACGTTCGGCATTGTATTTTTAGCGGAGCTTGGCGACAAGACACAATTGGCAGGACTCAACATGGCGGCTGAATCCCGGATGCCCTTTTTAGTCTTTTTCGGCTCGCTTGCGGCATATGCCCTTGTTACGTTAATTACCGTATTAATCGGAGACACGCTGACAAAGTTTATCGGCCCGGAGATCATCAAATACGGCTCCGCATCGTTGTTCATCATTATAGGAATTTTAATTTTTTCAGGAAAGATTTAAATTAACCTCAGTATTTCCCCGAGTAATGAAAAAGAAATTACGCTCAGGCTATACAACGGGCGCATGCGCCGCAGCCGCAGCGAAAGCGGCAGCTTTACTCGTCACCCGTCACCCGTCACCCGTCACTCATGTCGACATCCCATTCCCGGACGGCAGCAGGCATAAATTCAAAATTCAAAATTCAAAATTCAAAATTGAAGGTGATGAATTCATTGCGACGGCATCCGTTATTAAAAACGCCGGTGACGACCCGGATGTGACAAACGGGGTAGAGATAGTGGCGGAAGCAAGGATAGTGCAACAGAGCAAAAGTGCAAAAGTGCAACAGCCGGAAACTGCTGAATTTCTGCACTTCTGCACTTCTGCGCTTGTCATCAAAGGCGGCAGAGGCGTCGGCCTAATCACTAAGCCGGGACTGCCCGTCCCCGTCGGCGAACACGCAATAAATCCCGCGCCGAGAAAGATGATTGAAGAGGCGGTATTAGAAGAAATTTCAAATTTCAAATTTCAAATTTCAAATTTGGAAATAACCATCTCCGTCCCTGACGGCGAGGAGCTGGCAAAGAAGACTTTGAATGCAAGGCTGGGGATTATCGGCGGCATTTCGATACTCGGCACTACGGGCATTGTAAAACCGATTTCCTCCGAAGCCTGGACGGCGACCATTTCTTCATCAATGGACGTTGCAAAGGCGATGGGGCGTAATGAGATAGTCCTTTCAGCAGGACGTACCTCGGAGCGGGCGCATATGACCGAATATCATCTTCCTGAAGAATCATACGTCCTCATGGGTGATTATCTTGAATATTCTCTGCGTGAGGCTAAAAGGCACGGTTTCAAAAAAATCCACCTATGCGCTCAGTGGGCCAAGATGATTAAAATCGCAATGGCGACTCCGCAGACCCATGTGAGATTCGGAGCGATTGATATGAAGAAGGCCGTTGAGTTTTTGAATTCCATCGGGATCACTATTTCGCAAGATCGGGAATTCAATACTGCACGGGAGATTTTCGATTATATTAACTCGTCACTCGTCACCCGTCACTCGTCACTATTTTCAAAAGTCTGCGCTTATGCCAAAAAATATGCCGAAGAAATTACGGATGGAAGCCCTGTTCTTGTCCATCTTGTATCGTATGAAGGGAAGATTATATCGAAAAGGTGAAATGGACCTTCTAATCTCATTTCTTCCTCAAAGAAAACCTATTTGCCGCCCCTATCTCCCCGCTTCGACGTTTACCGCGATGATCGGGTGGCCGCCGTTTGAGGGCAGATAGGTGAGCGCGTTTATCCTGGCGTACGGGAAGTGCGTAGGCACAAAGACCGTCCCTTCGGGAACGGCTTCCGAATACTTCGCCTTCAGGAATACCGAGCCGTGCTTTGAGACCAGCTTTACGTGGCTGTTGTCGAGGATGCCGTGTCTCTTTGCGTCTTCTTCGTTTATCTCAAGCAGGGCCTCTGAAATCACGAGGTCGAGAGATTTCGAGCACGTAGACATGCTGCCTGAATGCTGGAGCACGTCTCTTATCACCAGTTTTAACGGGTAAGCTTCATCCGGCTCTTCCCCCGCCTTATACTCGACGGGGTTGAACGCCTTCTTTTCCTCGGTCACCGGCTGCCCGGCAAGGAGCGGTTTTATCTCCTCCTCCAGGGCATGGAGGTTTTTCACGCCGACGTCCTTGCCCATTGCCAATGCAAGGTTCCTCAGTATCATCCAGTCCGGGAAGGACTCGCCCGTCGGGTCCACGAGCTTGCAGACCTTCTGCGTGATCCCGGCGGCATTTGTAAACGTGCCGTCTTTTTCAGCCCAGCTTGACGCGGGAAGCACCACGTTTGCAAGTTTCGCAGTTTCGGTGAGGAATATGTCCTGTACGACGAGAAAATCGAGCGACTTCAATTTCTTAACGACCTTTACGCTGTCGGGGAACGTGACTGCCGGGTCTTCACCCATTATGTACATCGCCTTAAGCGAGCTTTCTTCACTGTACAGCATTTCATGCATGCCCATGTTCATCGGCTGCTGGAAGGGTCTTACCCCCGTCTGGTAAAGTCCGTATGTATTGGAGTACTCAGCCGGAATTTGCAGAGCTTCGGAGCCGTCGCCTAAAAGATTCACAAGATTCGCAGCGGCAAGCACGGTGTCGATGCCTTTGGTGTTTTCCGAGGCGCCGACCGAGAGCGAAAGCATCCTGCTCTTTGCCTTTGCAAGCGTCTCCGCAGCGGAGATAATTTCACCTGCGGGCAGGCCCGTGATTGCGGAGACTTTTTCTGACGAGTAATTTTCCAGGGACGACTTAAGGGATGAGAAGTCAGAGACCTTTGAAGCGGCTTCCTGGTTGAAAAGGCCTTTATCGATGATCACCTTCATCAAGCCGTTTAAGAACGCCACCCCCGCGCCGTCCTTTATCCTCATCCACTGCGTGCTGTGCCGCGTAAGCTTTGTCTCTCTCGAATCCGCGACAAGGAGCTTTGAGCCCTCTCTCTTGGCCTGAAGGATATTAAGCCCGAATACCGGATGCGTGACGCTGAGGTCCGATTCGATTATCAGGATGACGTCTTTGCCGAGAGGAGCTTTTAAATCGATAGGATGCGTCTTCAGGCCGAAGGCCTTTTCCCACGCCTTCTGCGCCTTGCCGTAACCGAAGGCGCAGGATGAATCTATATTGCCCGTGCCGATTATCTTTCTCATGAATTTCTGGAGGGTGTAATTGTCTTCGTTTGTGCATCTCGGCGAGCCGATGGCGCCGACCGAGGCCGCGCCGTGATTTTTTACAACGGCGTTGACGTTGTTTGAGACATAAGTCAGGGCCTCATCCCATGAGACGGGGACCAGCTCGGCGCCCTTTTTGATCAACGGCTTCTTCAGCCGCTTTTCATTATAGATGTAATCAACGCCGAACCTGCCTCGGCCGCAAAGGTTGCCGTCGTTGACTCCTTTGCCTTCCTCTCCCCTTGATCTTAATATTTTTCCTTCCCTGATGCCGATGGTAAGCGTGCAGCCCACCCCGCAGAAGGGGCAGATCGTGTCTTTTTCTTCAAGGAACCACGAGCGGGCGGTGAATTTATAAGGCTTGCTCAGGATCGCGCCGGTCGGGCAGATATCGAGGCATTGCCCGCAGTAATCGCATTCAAGTATCTCGCCGAAGGCAGGCTGAACGACCGTCGGGAAACCCCTGCCGATCAGGCCGAGAGCGCCTCTGCCCTGATGCTCGGCGCAGATGCGCACGCACTTGCCGCAGAGGATACAGCGCCTCGAAGTGAGCTCGATCAGCGGGCCTCTGACGTCAGGCGGGGATTCTTTTCTATGCCTGATGAATCGCGCCTCGGGTTTGCCGTATTCATATGCTATATCCTGCAGGTCGCATTCTCCGGCCTTGTCGCATTCAGGGCAATCAAGCGGATGATGGACGAGCAGCAGCTCAATAACAGTCTGGCGTAGTTTCCGGAGTTTCGGGGTATCCGTGTTGACGACCATCCCTTCCTGAGCCGGAGATGAGCATGCGGCAAAGAGTCTCGGTTGTCCTTCGACTTCCACGATGCAAAGCCTGCATCCGCCGTAGGGTCTCAGTCTCTTGTCGTAACAGAGGTTTGGAATATAAATGCCGTTCTTCATGGCGGCGTCGAGTATGGTGGCTCCGTCTTCGGCTGTGATCTTTTTGCCGTTTACCGTTAGATTAATCATTCCTTCACCCCCTCGGCCTTTCCTGTAAGTTCAGGTACGCTCTTAATATCTTTGCATCCCGCCGGACCTATCTTTATTGAACCGAACTTGCACGTATCAAAGCAGCTTCTGCATTGTATGCAGAGCTCCTGGATGATCCTGTGCGGCTTTTTTTTCTCTCCGACTACAGCCTGCTGAGGGCATCCCCTCATGCAAGCGCCGCAGCCCTTGCAAAGCTCCTCGAGTATATGGAAGGAGCAGAGCTTGCTGCATATCCCCGCCTTGCACCAATGGTCTTTTATATGTGATTCATATTCGTCTTTGAAATATCTTATTGTAGACAGCACCGGGTTCGGCGCCGTCTGTCCGAGACCGCAAAGAGACGTCGAGATGATGTCCCTGCTCAAATCCTGCAGCGTCTCTATGTCGCCGTCTTTTCCTTTGCCTTCCGTGATGTCTGTAAGCATGTCTAACATTACCCTCGTGCCTACCCTGCACGGCGTGCATTTCCCGCAGGATTCGTCCGCGGTGAATTCAAGGAAGAATTTCGAGGTGCTCACCATGCACGTGTCTTCGTCCATGACGACCATGCCGCCTGACCCCATGATCGCGCCTGTCTTTACAACGTCTTCATATGTGACGGGGATGTCTATATGGCTTTCGGGTATGCAGCCTCCTGAAGGCCCGCCCATCTGCACGGACTTGAATTTTTTCTTCCTGTTCTTCATCCCGCCGCCGATGTCGTAGATTATCGTCCTGAGCGGGATGCCCATCGGCACCTCGACAAGCCCGACGTTCCGGATATCGCCGGTGAGCGCAAATACTTTTGTGCCCGTGCTCTTTTCAGTGCCGAGGTTCCTGTACCATTCAGCGCCGTTGAGGATGATCGGGGCCACCTGTGCCAGCGTTTCAACGTTATTCAAGACCGAAGGCTTGTCCCATAATCCCTTGTGAGCGGGGAAGGGGGGTCTCGGTCTCGGCATGCCGCGCTTTCCTTCAATGGAGCGCATGAGCGCGGTCTCTTCGCCGCAGACGAATGCGCCTGCGCCCAGGTATATCTCAAGGTCAAATGTAAAATCACTGCCGAGTATGTTTTGTCCGAGGATGCCGGAATCGCGGCATTTATCTATAGCCAATTGAAGGCGCTTTACGGCAAGGGGATATTCAGCTCTGACGTATATGACGCCCTTGCTCGCGCCTATCGCCTTTGCGCCGATGATCATTCCTTCTATAACGGAATGAGGGTCCGCCTCCATGACCGATCTGTCCATGAACGCGCCGGGGTCGCCTTCATCGCCGTTGCAGAGCATGAACTTTTGATCCGCAACGGATTTTGAGGCGAATTCCCATTTCATCCCCGTCGGAAAGCCCGCGCCGCCGCGTCCTCTGAGACCGGAGTCCTTCATGACTTTTACAATATCCGCCGATGTCATTTCATTGAGCGCTTTTGCGGCAGCCATGTATCCGTCTCTTGCGATGTATTCATCAAGGCTTTCAGGGTCGATCAAGCCTTTGTTTCTCAAAACTCTCAATACCTGATGTTTAAAGAAAGGGATGTCCTTCATCAGGGGGATCGCCGATTTCTTCTCCGGCTCTTTGAACATCAATTTCTCATATGGACGTCCCTTCAGAAAATGCTCCTCAACCAGTTTGGGTATTTCATCAACGGTGAGCCTTTGGTAGAAAATCTCTTCAGGATAAACGAGCATGACGGGACCTTCGGCGCAGAAGCCGTTGCAGCCGGTGAGCACGATCTTTATTTCATCCGCAAGCCCCCGCTTTTCAAGCTCCTCCTGCAAGGCGGCCTTCACCTTCGGCGTGCCGCTCGCAACGCAGCCCGTTCCGGCGCACATCAGTAAATTCGCTCGATACTTTTCCATTTATGTCTCCTGTTTAATGTAGGGGCGGGTTTAAAACCCGCCCCTACAATTTCAATACGTCGTTTCACTTCCCACAACCAATGCATATTTCTCAACGGGGTTTCCGCCCAGGATATGCTCCTTGAATATCTCCTTCATTTTTTCTGCCGTGATGTCTCCGTATTTCACGGGCGGTTTGTTCATTACCTCCACGGTTACCATCGGCTCACGCGCGCAAAGACCGGCGCATCCGGAAGTCGTAGTGATCACGTCCTCCACCTTTGACTGCGTTATTTCATCCAGCAGGGCCGCCATGACTTCCCTTGCGCCTGCGGCGATCCCGCACGTGCCCATGTGAACGGTAACCTTGGCCCTGTAGCCGCCTTCCCTGAGAGTGAAGGTGGCGTGCTGTTTCTCTTTTATCTTCTTTAAGTCTTCAATCGTCAGTCTTGCCATTGTGTGCTCCTTTTTTTAATTCCCCCTCACCCTAACCCTCTCCCACAAGGGGAGAGGGGACTGTATGCTCTCCCCTCCTTTGATGGGAGGGGATTAAGGGGAGGGTGATTTTTGTTTTCATGCAAACTGCTCCAGAATCTCCGGCACCTTCTTCGGGTTCATTGCGCCGTATGTCTCATCGTCTATGACCATAACGGGCGCCAGGCCGCAGGCCCCGAGGCAGCGGACGGTCTCCAGAGAGAATTTCTTGTTTTCGGTTACTTCACCTACGCCTATCTTGAGGGCTTCCTTGATCTTATTCAGAACTTCTTCAACTCTCTTAACGTAACATGCGGTGCCGAGGCATATCCTGATGTTGTGGTCTCCCCTCGGCTTCATGGTGAAGAAAGAGTAAAAAGTGACGATGCTGTGGATTTCAGCCGGTGAAAGGTTCAAGCCTTTTGCAATTCTCTTTTGTACGACGGGAGGAAGATAGCCGACAATCACCTGACACCGCTGGAGCACCGGGATTGAACTCCCCGGTTTGCCTTTGTATTGTTTTATTACACGGTCTATCTCCTGGATCATGGAAGGCGGAAATTCCTCTTTGACTTCCTTTCCCACCGGCGCCTTCCCTCTTACCCATTCAACCGCCCTCTGGGTCACGTCCAGCAGCACCGCCGGGGTAAACGGCTTGGGCACATAATCTATGATGCCTAACTCAAGCGCGTCCTTGATCGTGTCCTGCGACGGATACCCTGTAATTATTACTATGCCCGTGTCGGGCCTTTTTTGTTTGATCCACCTGATGAGGGTTATGCCGTCCACTTCCGGCATCTTGAGGTCCGTAAAGACGAGGTCATAAGGATTCTGCTCCATTTTCAGTATGGCGTCTTTGCCGCTCAGCGTGCCTTCTATGTTATAGCCTTCAGCCTTGAGCACGGCCATACAGCTTCTTATGACTATAGGCTCATCGTCTACTACAAGTATTTTCAAATCGTCTGCCATCAAAAGCCTCCATCTATCAGTTGTTAGATATTAGTTGTTAGTTGTTAGTCTAAAAACTAACAACTAACAACTAATAAAATTACGCACTCTCCAACGGGAACACCCTCGCCAGCCACATCAGCCAGCCTTCGGACAGATGATCTTTCAATAGAGCGACCATGACGTCGTTCGCCTTCGTATTGAGCTCCCTCAATTCTCCGTTCATGGGCGAGAGCAGCTCGCTCCCCTGCCCTCCGCTCGAAAAGATCCTTGCAAAAGGCTTCCCCGCTTCCAGTTTGTCCAGGTCGTTGATAAATTCGACGTACATAAGGTTGCCTGCCAGCATCCAGTATCTCAGATCGCAGCCGACTTCCCATAAGCCGTCCTTAACGGGCCGCGCCCAGGTGCCTTCCTTGTAAAAAATGACGGGGTTTTCTCTATCACGCAGCGGGGTGACATAATCCCTGAATTCATCTATAAACGCCTGTCTGAGTATCCAGCCCCTCGTGTCGAAGATCTTTTTAGCCACGTTTATCATGAAGTCGGGGGTAAAGGGCTTTTCAATATATTCATGGGCCCCGAGCTTTGTCGATTCCCTCGCGTCTTCGAGCGTGGGATAGCCTGTGATTATTACGACGTCGGTCTTGGGTTTAATGATCCGCGCCTCTTTCAGAACGACCATCCCGCTGATGTCCGGAAGCCTTACGTCGGAGATGAGCAGGTCAAAGTCTTCTTTTGCGAGCTTGTTGAGGGCGTCTTCTCCTCTCTCAGCCGTTGAAATGCTGAAGCCTTCGGCTCCGAGGATCCTTTTGCAGCTTAAAGTTACAACCGGATCGTCATCGAGAACTAAAATTCTCCCTTTTTCCATAGCGCCCCCTTAAGGTAATTGTTTTTCCATCTTTTTGAGTTTCAGTTGTTTTTAACCACTGAGACACGGAGAAAGACTAATTAATAATTTTGCCACAGACTTTCACTGACTTATTCAAGTAAGAAGCAGAAAGTGGGAATAAGAAGTAAAATGCAGCTTCTTAATTTTAACTCTCTATTTTTTATCGTCTGTGTCCGTCAGTGGCTGAAATTTTTTCTTCCTTCCGGGTCAAATAAGACATTCGTGCCTATTGTATCATATTGTTTGTATCAATTATCCATGCACTTATATCATCTTTAATAATTCTTATTACTTCCGGTGAATTTATCGGAACGTCCCCCAATTCCTTCTTAATATCGGCGGTATTCAACAGGTATGAGTCGTCATTTCTCCTGTGCTCGTAAATGAAGTCGATGTCCGGTTTTGAGGCGATAAGGACTATAAGGGTGGTCCCTATGTCCCCGAGCGGCTTTCTGTCAATGTGGTCATATTGAAAATAAACGTTGATCGTTGTGCCCTCGCCTTTTCCGGTTTTTATGGTCAAAGCCCCGTTGCATTCTTTTGCCGACTGGGCCAGGAGGGGTATCCCCAGACCCGTGCGCTTGCACGCCTTTGTAGTGAAAAAGGGGTCCCGTACGTTTTTCAGCGTCTCTTCATCCATGCCCTTGCCGTTATCGCTGACCTCCAATTGCAGGACGTTCTTCCTGGTGTCTTCGACGGTCTTTATCCTGATCTCGGTTGCCCCCGCGTTTATCGAGTTTTCAGCGATGTCGAGGATATGGAGCGAAAGGTCTTTCATTCCCGCCCCCATTCCGTCTTTCTGCCGTCGATATTCTTAAAAGCCAGGATCATTTCCTCCAGGGTCGGTTGCTTCATAAAAAAGCCGGTCGTCCTTCTCCCCAGGTCTCTCAGGCAGTGGGCGTCCGATGAAGTGATCCAGGTAAACGATCCATATTCGCCGAATAAACGCCTGGCCTTTTCCATTCCCGTATTCGGAGAGAGCTCCAGGGCGTCGAGCTTCATATCTCTCGGAATAAAACCGAGCTGAGATATGATGCCGAAGGCCTCCCTGTCGATATGCGACGCGACGGCGAGTCCGCCTAAAAGATGGATGGTATTGAGGATTTCCTGGACAGATAGTGAAGTCGCCCCTATCAGGAGGCGTTTATTGAAGTCCAGCACTTCGTCTTTTTCATTGACGACTACCTGGAAAAATCCCCCGGGCTTGCCTTTATCAAAGGGGGGTAAAGGGGGAATATTTTCACCCGGCGTAAGGTTTTCGTAAACAACGTCCTGGATTTTCATAATGCCTTCAACGTCTTCCATGAGCGCAAGGACGTGCGCCTCTTCGACGGACGTTATCTCCATCCCTGCGAGCACCGTTACGCTTGTGTCTTCCGCGGCCTTTTTTGCCGCGATAACGTTCTCGGCAGAATTGTGATCGGTTATCGCGATTATATCGATCCCTCTTTCAACGGCGGCGCTGATTATCGCCGACGGCGTCATTTCAAGATCGGCGCACGGCGAGAGGCACGTGTGTACGTGCAGGTCGGCCTTGAAGCGTCTCATCATTTTGTATCATATTTCTTTTTCGGCAGTCCTGTAAAGGTTCAACCCTTAAAATGCAAAGGGACGCAGAGATACGCGGAAACTGCATGATTGAAATAAACCCGTGATCAGGTTTATAAGCTATAATAATCTTCCGTGAATCCTCTTGAGCAAATAATTATCGAAAAAATTAAAGCGGAGGGGCCGATCACTTTCGAGACCTTCATGGACCTGGCGCTTTATTATCCCGGGCTCGGATATTATTCAGCTCCTAAAACTGCACTGGGCAGGGCCGGTGACTTCTACACAAGCCCGCATCTGCATCCGATATTCGGGGCGATGCTCGGAAGGCAGTTAATGGAGATGTGGATGATAATGGGCAAGCCGTCCGTTTTCCACGCGGTGGAGATCGGCGCGGGGGCCGGGTATCTCTGCAAAGACATTCTCGATTATCTGCATAACCCGTTACCGGATAATAATGATTTCCTGAAATCAATGAGGTATATGATCGTGGAGCCGTATGAGCATTTTGAAGAAAAGCAGAAGGAGGCTTTAGGGGAGCTTGCAAAGGATGTTGTATGGGTAAGATCGTTGGAGGATTTAACCGGATGGGGAAATCCCCCCATACCCCCCTTTGCCAAAGGGGGGGACGCACCCCTGACCCCTCTTGATAGAGGGGAATTAAGTGGATCCCCGGCAGGTATCACCGGCTGTATCTTCTCAAACGAGCTGTTTGACGCCTTTCCCGTACACGTCGTTGAAATGGCGGAGGAGCTGAAAGAGATTTACGTTGATTTCAACGGCAAGGAATTCATCGAGGTAAAGGACCGTGTCAGCTCCGAAGAATTAAAAAACTATCTCAAGGAGTTTTCAATCAGCATCCCTCAAGGTTACAGGACTGAGATAAACCTGAGAATAAGAAACCGGCTTGAAGAGATCAATTCCTCGCTGGCGGAAGGCTTTCTTCTTACGATCGACTACGGATATTCTTCAAAAGAATATTACAGCGAAGACCGCACAAGAGGGACTCTGATCTGCTATCACCGCCATCAATTTAACGAGAACCCTTATCAGGACATAGGCGGGCAGGATATTACGGCTCATGTCAATTTTTCATCTCTTAAGAAGTGGGGAGCGCGGCTTGGATTGAAAACCATCGGTTATTGTGCGCAAGGAACCTATCTCGTTTCCCTCGGCATAGACGAAGTAATTGCGGATATCTATTCCAGCGGCCCTGATTATGAATTTGAGATATCAAAGATCAAGGGGCTGATCTTCCCGCAGGGGATGGGCGCTTCGCACAGCGTTATGATCCAATATAAGGGAGAAGGCTCGCCGGAGCTGAGAGGGTTTTCGATGCGGGACCAGAAAGGGAGCCTGTAAATTAGCGACATGCTTTGCGCAATTGTAACTTTCCCGTCACTTATGGTCATTGTCCCGTTAAGTGTTGTTTTCCCGGTTTGTGTGGTATAACTGCAATCATAACCGCCCTCAATTGTGATAATTTTATCAGCGTTAATGTTGAGGTCTACATGTTTGTTCGCTTTATTTCAACCACCTCCTAAGTGTTATAATACAAATCATAAATTCAGCATTTTTTAACAGTGTGGAGAAACACAAATATGGCTCACAATAAAAGAAGGGATAAGTTGACTCTCTCCCTTTGTATGATTACAAAAGATGAAGAAAATTATCTAGAAGATTGTTTGGAAAGTATTCACTCCATAGTTGATGAAATTATTATTGTCGATACAGGATCAAAAGATAAGACAGTTGAAATAAGTAAAAAATATAATTCTAAAGTTTTTAATTTTGAATGGTGTAATGATTTCAGTGAAGCCAGGAATTTTAGTTTAAGTAAAGCTACGTGCGATAAAATATTAGTTTTAGATGCTGATGAGATAATCAGCGATCTAGACTTGCCGCGAATGGCGAAGTTGTTAAAGTCCAAAAAAGAGCTGAGTTATTCATTTATTACTCGTAATTATACAGATTTGTGGGAAGAAGCTAACTGGAAACCTGTCGATTTTGCTTATCAGAAGGAAAGCAAGGGATTTTCAGGATGGATACTTTCAGAGAAGGTTCGATTGTTCCCTAATGATAGAAGAATATTATTTAATGGAAAAGTTCATGAGCTGGTTGAGCAGTCACTCTTTAAATTGAACGGAAGAATATTGAAAAGTAATATTCCTATACATAATTATGGCCTTGTTAGGAAGGACAGGACTGATAAAAGTCATGCAAACAAGGATACCTCCTACCTTAAAATTTATGAAAAAGAAATCCTTGCGAATACCGCATCAATTGAGACTTTAAAAAGAGCCGCTATCATTTATAAAAATACCGGCGCTATCAACAAAAGTATAGATACTTTAAAGCAAGTATTATCAATTAAATCTGATAGCTGGGAAACTTGTGCCTTCCTTGCTTCTATATATGCAGAACAAGGGTCCCATGAATTAGCGATTGAATATTATCAACGTGCTATACAAATACATCCTCATGATACCCAGTTGCATAATAATTTGGGCTCTTCATATCTGGAAATAGGCAAAGAAGATGAGGCGGTTTCTGAATGGGAAAAAGCATTAAAAATCAACTCTGATTATATTCTTAGTAATATCAATCTTGCCGGTCTTTATTTAAAAAATAAAGGATATGAAAGAGCTATCAAGTTGTATAAACATGTACTTGAAATTCATCCAAATAATACCAAGGCACTCATAAATCTGGGTTTTATTCATGATCAGATGGGTGAGTATGCTGATTCAGCTATTTATTACTGTAAGATTTTCGATAAAGAGCCCAATAATGCAGAAGCCCATAACAATTTAGGCGTTGTTCTTAGCAAATTAAATATGAACAACGATGCAATTAAAGAATTCAAACTTGCAATTCAATATAATCCTCGTTACAGTGAAGCCTATAACAATTTAGGTGTAATATTTATGAGAGAGGGTCTTTATCAAGAGGCAATTGAAATGTTTGAGAAGGCAATTTCCTATAAACCCGAATATGCTAATGCCTATTACAACTTGGGGAAATGTTATGAGATTACTCACAACGATGACCTGGCAAAAGAACAATATAGAAAAGCACTTAAGCTCAGAAATGAAATGGGCATAGATGAGACATAATATTTCGCTTTCTATGTCAAGAGCCCCATCCAGATTGTTGTATGAGAAAACGTGTCTGTTGATTATCGCCTGCGCCGAAAGTTTTATTCACGATCTCCGTAACGGATCATTGTAGGGGTATTCCGTGATGCTTCCCTTCGGGCGTGTCAAGTTCTGCACGAGCGGTTTGACGCCTGTGTATCCATACGTAAATGTATTCGAATAGCCGCTGCGCTTCCTTAAAATTATTTTGATAGACCTTCAGGATTCCGAGACGTGTTTTGGCCTTGTTCATTAAAATCTTTGCGCCTTCATGGTCTTTGTCTTTGTTCTTCTCAAGTATCCAGTTGAAACTCTCCTCCGCCTCGGTATATCTTCCGTTATAAGTGGCGTCACATCCTGTGTGTAGAACCGCCTCCGATGACCAGGGGCTGTCGGGATATTCTTCCCTGTGCTTTCTGAACATCTTCACCGCTTCTTTGTAATTATGTTTGTTCCATTCCTGGATGGCATGGCCAAAGGAGAGGTTGATTTCGCGGTTATGCTTGATCTTATCTGAAAATCCCCCCTGCCCCCCTTTGCCAAGGGGGGGTAATTACCACCCGTAACTGAATGCTTACAAAAACTAATTCTTTTCGCTTGAATCCTTGTCCCCTTGAACCCTTTTATTTTAGAAATTCCTTCAGCCTCTCCAGGCTCTTCTTCACATCCTCTATAGTATGAGACTCGAGGGTATAAACGCAGTCTATGCCTTCAATCTCCCTGAAAAGGGTCGTGAAGTCAAAGTCTCCGTCGCCGACGGCTAAGTGATGGTCGGCATACCTGTGATTGTCATGGAGGTGCAGCTCCTTGAAGTATTGTTTGGTCTTTTCAAGCCATTCCAAAAGGGGCAGTTTCGAGAAAAGGTTGAAGTGTCCCGTGTCAAAGCACATGCCGAAATTATCGGAATTCATCTCCTTTGCAAGGAGGATCAGGTTCTCGGGGTCGTCTTCAAATATGTTTTCAATCGCGATCCGGACTCCCAGGTCTTCAGCCCTTTTATTAAGCGGCCTCCAGGTCTGAAGACTGCCCTCAAGCCATATGTCCACCCTGCCGTCATATTTCCATTTGTCATAACCTGAGTGAAAAACAATCGCCCTCGGCGTGAGTATTTCTGCAAAGTCCAGGACGTTCGAGAATCTGCTCATGGTGATTTCGCGCACCTTCAAATCGACGGCGCCGGGAGAGAGATCCATGAACGGCGCGTGGATGGAAATCTCGGGACCGTAATCAAGCTTTCTTTTCAGCCCGGCTATTTCATGTACTGTCAGTCTGTCAAAGCTTCTTGAGCCGAAATAGATCTCAAGGTTAAGTCTTTCGCTCTTGATGAATTGCAGGTACAGGTCCACGGAATCATAAGGCACGTGAACGTGCGGTCTGATAAGCCCTGGATCGTTTGGGCGAGTCACTAGGCTTTTACGGCTTCTTTCCCGGAATCGATCTTTTGCCCGGACTTAGTATCTTTCTCTGCAGAGGCTGATTTTTTCTTCTTTGCAGCCTTTTCCCTGTCGGCGGAAGGATAGTCGGTCACATACCATCCGCTGCCTTTGAGGACAAACGACGTGTTCGTTATGAGCTTTTTTAACTCGCCCCCGCATTCTTTGCACTCGGTAAGCGGGGCGTCGTTTATCTTCTGCATAACTTCAAATTCTTCATCGCAATTTGTGCATCTGTATTCGTAAATGGGCATTACTTAAAACCTCCGGATCTGAGCAGTTGTTAGTTATTAGTTGTTAGTTGTTAGACTAAAAACTAATAACTAACAACTAACAACTTCCATTTTTAAAATATATCATACCCGTTAATTTCTTGACAACCCTGCGCGGCTGTGTTAAAAAATTGAATCATGTGGGAATACACCGAAAAAGTCAAAGACCTTTTCCTGCATCCCAAAAACGTCGGTGAGATCGAAAACCCCGACGCGGTCGGAGAGGTCGGCAGCATCGTCTGCGGCGACGCGCTGAAGCTCTATCTCAAGATCGATAAAGAAACGAACAAAATAACCGACGCCAAATTCCAGACCTTCGGCTGCGCCAGCGCCATCGCGTCGTCAACCGCATTGACCGAGCTGATAAAGGGCAAGACCCTCGAAGATGCGCTAAAGGTCACAAACAATGACATCGCCGGATATCTCGGCGGACTGCCGCGCGAAAAGATGCACTGTTCGGTGATGGGACAGGAGGCGCTTGAGGCGGCTGTCGCAAATTACAGGGGAGAAAAACCGCCTGAGGTTGAAGAAGGGAATATCGTCTGTCAGTGCTTCGGCATCACCGACACAAAGATTAAACGGGTGATTAAGGAAAATAAACTGCACACCGCCGAGGACGTCACAAATTTTACAAAGGCAGGCGGCGGCTGCGGCGGCTGCATACCGGATATAGAAAAGCTCATTAAAGAGGTCTGGGCCGAAAAAGTCGTTGAAGAGGCGGTCAAACCGAAACGGCTCACAAACATTCAAAAAATATCGATGATAAAGGAAATAATTGAAAAGGAGATCAGGCCGCTCCTGCAGGCGGACGGAGGAGACGTGGAGCTGGTTGACGTTGACGGCAATAAAGTAATAGTATCGTTAAGAGGAATGTGCAGGGAGTGCCTTATGGCGGACGTTACGGCGAAGAATATAGAGAAGAAGCTGAAAGAGATGGTAAGCGAAGAACTTGCAGTGGAGGCTGAATGAGAGTGATTTACCTGGACAATAACGCTACAACCTGCGTTGCCGATGAAGTGAAGGAGGCGATGCTCCCGTACTTCACCGAGCTCTACGGCAATCCGTCGAGCATGCACACCTTCGGCGGGCAGATACACAGGAGGATCGAGGTAGCGAGGGAGCAGGCTGCCGCATTAATCAATGCAGAGCCTGAGGAGATAATATTTACGAGCTGCGGCACCGAGAGCGACAACACCGCGATTATGAGCGCCCTTGAATCCCTGCCTGATAAAAAGCATATCCTGACGACGAGGGTGGAGCATCCTGCGGTCCTGAATTTCTGCAAGGCCATGTACAGAAAAGGCTACAAGATAACCTTTCTTCCCGTGGACAAACAGGGGAGATCAAATACCGAGGAATTGAAAAACGCGATAACCGACGATACCGCGGTGGTTTCAATAATGTACGCCAATAACGAAAGCGGCGTAATATTCCCAATGGAGGAGATTGCCGAGATCGTAAAATCAAAAGGCGTGCTGCTGCATACCGATGCGGTTCAGGCAGTCGGAAAGGTGCCTGTAGACGTTAAAAAACTCCCGGTTGATATGCTTTCAATTTCAGGGCACAAGCTGCACGCGCCGAAGGGCGTTGGATTGCTCTACGCAAGGAGAGGCACGAGGTTCTCCCCTTACATAATCGGAGGCCACCAGGAAAAAGGCAGAAGGGCGGGGACGGAAAATGTAGCATCCGTTATCGGTTTCGGAAAGGCGTGCGAGCTTGCCTTAAAACACCTGCCGGAATATTCGAGAGTCGGCCGGATGAGAGACAGGCTGGAAAAGGGGCTGCTTGGGACATGTCCCGATACAAGGATAAACGGCGACACCGTAAACAGGCTCCCCAATACAACCAACATAAGCTTTGAATATGTCGAAGGCGAGGCCATCCTGTTAAGGCTGAATGAATACAACATCTGCGCCTCCTCAGGCTCCGCGTGCACTTCCGGCTCTCTTGAGCCTTCCCACGTGCTGAGAGCGATGGGAGTGCCCTTCACCGCCATCCACGGCTCCGTCAGATTTTCCCTCAGCGTGTACAATACGGACGAGGATATTGACACGGTGCTGAATATAATGCCCGGGGTCATAAAGGAGCTGAGGGAGTTAAGTCCCTACAGCAGGGAAGTGAAGAAGTAGAATAATCCGGCCCGTTTGTGTTTTAGTTGAAAAGCATTTCTCAAAATACCGCAGAAAAGACGGGCAGTAAAAAGTTGGTGTTTGTCGGCTGACACCATACTCCATTGTTTCAGATGAGATGTGATGGATATTGGAAGGGTTAAATTAAATGCACACTTGCAAGCCTGACCCTGCAAACTCCCTCATGGATTGATTTCGTTAAGTCATGTACCCTTAGTATGCTCCTCGCCTATGAATACCCACGCTAAACGTTTTCCATAGAATCTTTATGTCAAACCAGAGAGATTGTTTTTCAGCATATTTAAGGTCCATTTTCACCATTTCTTCAATATCGAATAGTTTATTCTCACGACCATACACTTGCCAGTAGCCAGTCAAGCCGGGTCTAATTCTTAGTCTAAGTTTTTGTTCCGAAGAGTAATGCTCAATTTCATAAGGATTTGCTGGTCTTGGGCCAACAAAACTTAATTCGCCTGCCAACACATTAAAGAGTGAAGGAATTTCATCGAGTCCAGTTGTTCTCAATAATCTACCAATTCTTGTGATTCTCGGGTCATTTCGAAGTTTCCAAACGGCTGATGTTTTTATGACGCTAGCATTTAATCTCATTGTTCTGAATTTATACAGTTTAAATGTTTTACCATTTAAACCAATTCTTAGGTTCCCATAAAAAATAGGGCCAGGGCTTTCAACCTTAACCAATATAGCAAGCAGCAAAAATGTGGGTAGTGATAGAATTATAAATATAATTGAAAACAATACATCAAAGCTCCTTTTGTAAAACGGTTCTTTATAATTTTCGATTTGTTTTGAATTAATCATGCTTAAAACCTCTTTGAAATAAGCAACCCATATCGGACAGCATAGACAATCGCTATTAACGTAACTATGAATAGTAGAACCAATGCCGAAAAATGAATTGCATAAATCATAAGATTATAAATAACCTTGGCATAGAGCCCGAATTCAGCAGGAGGGGATAGAGTTCTTATATATAGAGAAAACGCATTGACGATAGCTGCAAATAAACCTATTATCTTGAGTAGTCTTTCGATATACTTGGCTTTGCTCTCATCCTCTAATTTTTTCTTTGCAGTTTCGAAAGACAAATCGCGCTTTTCCGATCTTATAAACCTATCCTTAAAGTTGTTTACAATATCCACAACAACATTTATTTCACTTTTATTTCCAGCAACGTATAAGATGCAATGTCTCTGGTCGGATTTTTGCTTTAAATTTTCTTGATCAAGTAAAAAAACGAAAACGGTTCCTTCAGGATTGCGCCAAGCACCCATTAAAGTCTGACTCTCCGGTGGGCGGTAACCAAACTTCGCCCATTCAATTTCAGGGTAAAATAGATACCCCGATAAAGATCTATCAATGCCCTTGGGTATTGCCCAAATATCTTCATCAGGTTTGGGCCAAAGTGCCCAACATGCGGTATAGGAGTTATCGTCATCCATATCAGCCAATTCTCACCTTAAATTGCCTGCTTAACTAATTGATTAGATAGTTTCTTTATAACTACAAGAATATAGCTTATCCCCAGAGGGATTAACAAGAATTATTTTGATTTTAATAATTTCTCTAACCGGCTATCATACATTTTGTAATGATATCCGGGAATAGGGGATATATTCATGATAAATGTTACTACGAAACTATGGGCTCGATTTTTGTAAATATAAATGCCGCAATAAACACTTCTGTTATTTATCCGGGGATCCCTTCTTACGAAACAACAATCAGCGGCTTCAGCCCAACCAACGGCAACTCATCAGTCTCAGTTGACCCTAACCCTCTTAATAATGCATATTAGA
>JACRHB010000182.1 GCA_016217725.1 Nitrospirota bacterium
TAAATTTCACCTATCAGGTGATGTAGTTTTCCCCTCTAAAAAGAGGGGCAGGGGTGTGTAAAAGAAAGAGCATAAAAGGAAACACACCCCTCAATCCCCTCTTGATAGAGGGGAAGAAACAAAGAATCGCTCAATTTAGATTATATAAAAATATGAAATATGTAACGGCTTTGATAACTTTTGCAGCATCTTTTATCTTAAGCCACACAAACGTCTTTGCATGGCATGAGGAGCCTGTAACGCCTTACGGCGGCTTTTGCCCTAAATGCGAATACGGGACCTGCAAATCGACGTTGACTTCTTATGAAGGACAAAAGGCTCTGGAAGACTATTACGGCGGGAAAGGCCTCCAGGTTGAGCTCGACGGCATCCACGGAAGGTTTATCAGGGCCAGGGTGATTGATAAAGGCAAGATAGTCGATGTAATAATTTTCGACCGCAGCACCGGAAGGATAAGGTCGATATATTAACCGGCTTAGGGATTTGACATTTAATTTGTCCTCCTTTCTTTGTAACGGCAGCCGTAAAGCTTCGGCTGCCGTTTTTGTGAACTTAAAAACGGTAATTAGCCACGAATGAACACGAATAGACACGAACATTTAAAACCGTAATGCGTAATCCGTAATGTGTGATGAGTTACTGTGAGCTATTATTTCTTCTCCCATCACGCATCACTTTTTAACAATCTTTATTCGTGATAATTCGTGAAAATTCGTGGCTAAAAAAACTTATTTAAAGTAAAAGACATAAAGAGGAGATTGACCTCGATATTTATCTTTGCTACTATTTTAAGGTCATGAAGAAGAATACTGTTTTTATTATCTTGCTGATATCCCTTATCTTTTCTGGATGCGCCCATACGGTCACCGGCGTCGCAACTGAAAAAGAGGCCGCGCCTCTCTATGAAGAGACGCTCCCCAACGGTTTGAAGGTCTTTATTCTTAAAGACCCGAGCGCCCCTTTAGCCGTCTTTCAGATATGGTACAACGCTGGCTCCATCCATGAACAGGTAGGGAAGACCGGACTCAGCCATATGCTTGAGCACCTGATGTTCAAAGGCACGCCGAAATACGGACCGAAGGAATTCTCGAAGATCATCAGCAGGGCAGGGGGGGTCGATAATGCAGGCACGAGCAGGGACTATGTATTTTATCACCAGAAGCTTGCGCCCGATAAAATTCATCTCTCCATAGAGCTTGAGGCCGACAGGATGCGCAATTTGATAATGGACCCGAAGGAGACCCTTGCCGAGAGGGACGTTGTGATGGAAGAGCGCAGGATGCGCTACGAAGACGACCCGCAGCGCACGGTGTATGAGGAAGTGGTCTCCACCGCCTTTAAAAATACTCCTTACAGGTGGCCGGTCATCGGATGGATGCAGGACCTGAAAAAAATGACGAGGGAGGACCTTTACGCATATTACAGAAAATATTACGTCCCGAACAATGCGATGATAATCGTCGCGGGCAACGTTGACGCGGACTCCACGGCGGCAAAGATCAGAAGCGAATTCGGCGGCATCCCGAGAGGAGACGAAATCAAAAACCCTGATATTGACGAGCCCGAGCAGCCTGGAGAAAGAAGGGTGTTCGTAAAGAAAGAGGCGGAGGTGCCTTATGTCCTCAGCGCATACAAGGCGCCAAATATCTTTAACGAAGATGGCTTTGCCCTCGAGGTCCTTGCCGGCGTCCTCTCAGGAGGGAAGAGCACACGGCTTTATAAGAGCCTGATCGATGAAAAGCGTCTTGCGCTTTCTGCGGACGCTTCTTACAACACCCTTGAGAAATATCCTTCCCTTTTCTATCTTGAGGCGACAGCCCTGCCCGGGAAATCGCTGGAAGACGTTGAAAAGGCATTATACGAAGAAGTCGAGAAGATAAAAAAAGAAGCGCCGGGGGAAAGAGAGGTTCAGAAGGCAAAGAACCAGATAGAGGCGGGCTTCATCATGGGACAGGATTCGCTGTTTTTTCAGGCGGAGATCCTTGCCATGTTTGAGATGTTAGGAGAGAAGGGACTCAAAGATAAATATTTTGAAGGCATAAGAAAGGTCACCCCGCAGGACGTCCGGCGCGTGGCGCAGAAGTATTTGATCGAAGACAAAAGGACGGTCGGGATCTTAGTGCCGGTGAA
>JACRHB010000184.1 GCA_016217725.1 Nitrospirota bacterium
CGTAGAACATCCAAATCCCGTGGAATGCTTTTTTATAGACTCATTCAAAATAGTGTTGCTGTTAATCCTATTCATAGTGAAAAACTTGTTGTGTGATTTTTCTATATATTGTATATAGGTCAGTCAAGTGCATAAGCAGGTAGAATTAATCTATCGAAAATATCCGGAACCGCCTTCCGGCAGGAGGCGGTTTGTTGTATTGACGGGTGGGGCGTTCATTTTGTCTTTAAGTAAGTAAGCCCGTCGGCCACTGCAATATCCCTGCATAATGTATAATAAACCATTATAAAATCTGTCTTCGGCATATTGAGAAGGACTAAGAAGTGGGGTAACACTCAATAATAAAAGAATACGTGTATAGATTCCGGCTTATCTGAAAATTCCGCTGCCTGAAAAAGACTCATTTCAAAGCATCATCTCGGCATTCGGGAAATTGATGGAAGGGGCGAGGGGAATCCAAGCAATATTTTTCCCCGGTGATTCCCGGGAATAAACAGTTCGGAGAAGCGATAAGCCTGCGTCTTCCGGTATGGAAGTGAGGATCAATGTCTACTGATTTCTTCAGGTAATAGTCAAATAGATTTACAGAAAATCATGCTGCTCCTTTTTCCTGCTTTACCCGTTCATGCAACCAGATTTTTATCAGCGCTCCTCTATCCACACCGATCATCTGACGTATTTCATCTATTTCATTCACCAGCGATTCGGAAACGTCCAGTGTGATACGTATTTTTTTCCCGGCGCGCGTAATTGTCGCTTTTGATATGTCTATGAGATCATGGATATCCTCTCCCTTGTCAAATCGCTGGTCAAATTCTTTTGTGTCCTTAGCCGGTTTTTTCTTTTTCATATAATTTCACCTCCTTCTTCCTCGATCGTCTTACAGAAACGATTCGAACAGCATCACCCCTCATGGTATAGATGGCTGTCCATAGTTTCCCGTGAAGCTGTCCTATAACGATACTGCGGTTCTCAACTGGATGTGGCGCATGAATTTTTATGAGGAATTCATCTCGCCATAATCCCTTTGCTGTTTGAAAATCAATAGCGTGCTTTTTTCTGTTTGACTCGCTCTTAGCGGGATCCCATTCAAATATCATGATTTTATCATTACATATATTGTACAATTATGCAACAAATATTATACACAAATATTATGCATATACCCAAAATTCAGCGATAACTTTCCATATAAGCCCGTCAGCCCCTGCAATATCCCTGATAATGTATAATAAACCACTATAAAATCTGTCTTCGGCATATTGAGAAGGGCGAAGAAATGGAACAAGCCTCAATAATAAAAGAAAGGCATTTTTATGAAAAAAACAATCAATAAGACCGTATCAAAGTCCAAACCTGTCAAGTTCAAAATATCAAAGACTCACAAGCCGGACAACCTTGACGTCGGGGAATGGCAACGGCTCCTGAGAAAACAATTCGGGGAGATGCAAAGCTTCAAGATAAAAAACACCGGAGCTCACCCGGTCTTTTCTGAATTCGCCGTCACCAATCCGGCATCCGGCAGGACGTACAAAGTCGCCGTCAGGGGATTAGCGCCGGGGGAGAATTACTGCTCCTGCCCCGATTATCGCATAAACAATCTCGGCACATGCAAGCATATCGAGTTCACCTTGTTTAAGTTGATGAAAAAGAAAGGCGCCAAAAAGGCTTTTAAGCAAGGCTATACGCCGCCCTATTCAGAGGTTTATCTGAGCTACGGCATAAAGCGTCAGGTCAGATTCAGGACCGGGGAAAACATGCCGAATGAACTGGCCTCACTGGTCAAAGAATATTTCGAGCCGGACGGCGCTCTCAAAGAAAGTCATCTGCTCGATTTTCAAATGCTCTTTGAAAAACTGCCGAAAAATACGGCTCATGAAATACGCTGCTATGACGACGTCCTTTCGTTCATTTCCGAGCACCAGGATATAGCGCATAGGCGGAAGATTGTGCAATCCGGTTTGAAGGACGGTGTTCATTCACCCGATTTCAAACATATCCTCAAGACCGGATTATATCCATATCAGCGTGAAGGCGCTTTATTTGCCGTCAATGCCGGGAGGTGTCTTATCGGCGACGACATGGGGCTTGGAAAGACCATCCAGGCGCTTGCGGCGACCGAGCTTATGGCTAAGCTGTTCGATATCGGGAAGGTACTGATCATCTCTCCGACTTCTCTCAAGCACCAGTGGAAGACCGAGATCGAAAAATTCAGCGGAAGACCGGTCGACGTGATCGAAGGCTTGAATCATCAAAGGCGCGCCCTGTATGAAAACGATTCATTTTACAAGCTGCTCAATTATGAGCTGGTGCACAGGGACATTGAGAGCATTAAACAATGGTCGCCGGACTTGATCATCCTCGATGAGGCGCAGAGGATCAAAAACTGGAAGACGCGCACCGCACAATACGTAAAGAGACTCGAATCGCCGTTTGCAATCGTTCTCACCGGGACGCCTATTGAGAACAGGATCGAAGAGCTTCATTCCATAATGGAGTTCATTGACCGCTATCATCTCGGACCCCTATACCGTTTTGTCCATAACCACAGGGTTACAGATGATAACGGCAAGGTGGTCGGTTATAAAAACCTTCAGGCGGTAAGGGGATCACTGAAGGACGTCATGATTCGCCGCAAGAAAGACGAGGTGCTGAAACAACTGCCTGAAAGGATAGATAAAACCTTTTTTGTCCCTATGACAAAGGAGCAGGGGATCATACACAGCGAAAATTATGACATAGTCACCAGGATCGCCGCAAAGTGGAGACGGTATAAATTCCTGAGCGACGCAGATCAGAGACGGCTCCGGATAGCCCTGAACTATATGCGCATGGCTGCGGACAACACGTATCTCGTGGACAAACAGACCGTACACGGCCCGAAGATTGAGGAGCTTGAAATCCTCCTGAAAGAGATCATTATCGAGGGCGGAGAAAAGGCGGTCATATTCAGCCAGTGGCTCAGGATGACCGAGCTTGTGGAGCGCATTCTCGAACGAAACAATATCGGTTACGTGCATCTGAACGGCTCCGTGCCTTCAAAACAGAGAAGGGGTTTGATGACGAGATTCAGAGAAGACCCTGACTGCAAAGTCTTCCTTTCCACTGACGCCGGAGGAGTCGGCCTCAACCTCCAGAGCGGCTCGGTTGTGATAAATATGGACATACCCTGGAACCCCGCCGTCCTCGAACAGAGGATCGGCCGGGTGCACAGGCTGGGACAGCACAAAACGGTGCGAGCAATTAATTTTGTCACCTCCGGCTCCATCGAGGAAAGGATCCTTGAGCTTCTGAAGTTCAAGAAATCGCTCTTTGCCGGGGCCCTCGATTCCGACGGCGGGGATACGGTCATGATCGGCGAGTCTCAATTCAAGAAGCTCATGCAGTCCGTTGATACGGTCATGGAAGACCTTAAGAAGCCCGATCCCGTTTATGTAGAACAGGCGCAAAAAGAAGCCGAGCTTGACAAAAAGGCGGCTGAAGCCGTGGAAGCAATTCCGGCGGCAGGTGAAGAAAAGACAGAGCATACCGGCGCTGAGGAGAACACTCTTGCCGCGCTCAATAACCTTCTCGTAAGCGGTGCGCGGATATTGACGGACATAAGCAGGATTATTTCGCAGCCTGAACAGCATGGAGGAAAACTTTCCAGCGCGTTAATCCATAAGGATGAAAAGACAGGCAAGGCGTATCTTAAAATTCCGCTGCCTGAAACAGACGCATTACAAGGCATAATCTCGGCCTTCGGGAAATTGGCGGAAGGCGCGAGGGGAATCTAAGCGAAGGATTATTCCCCTCTTCCCATAAATTTCTTGCATAATCGTCAATATTGCTGTATATTATACGACAAGGGGCGAAATTATGCAGAAACATAGATTCTTATCAACTTATCTTCCGCCTTCAAGCAAGAGGCGGTTGGTTGTACTGACAGGCGCAAGGCAGACAGGAAAGACAACCCTTGCAAAAGCAAAATATCCGGAGTTGCGCTATATCAATCTCGATGCTCCTGAAAACCGCGAGATGCTCAGAAAGGTAGCGACACCGATATGGGCTAAAACTATCGGCAACGCCGTTCTTGATGAGGCGCAGAAAGAGCCTGTCGTCTTTGAGAAGATAAAGTATGCCTATGATGAAAAGGGCATATCCTTCAGTCTCATATTAGGTTCAAGCCAGATTCTGCTATTAAAGAAAATAAGGGAATCGCTGGCCGGCCGGGCGGCGATATTTGAATTATGGCCCCTGCTTATGAGCGAGGTTCACGCAGAAGATTATGCAAAAGAGGTAAAGCCGCCGCTACTTGACGGGCTGTTTTCAGGAAGACCTTTTGATAAAGTTTTTGAAAATGTCCTGCCGCTTCTCCTCGACATTGAAGACAGCAGGACACGCGCTGCAGAGGATTACATGCTTCAGTGGGGAGGCATGCCCGCATTGCTCCCTTTATCCGATGATGAGCGGTGGAAGTGGCTGCAGGATTATGAGTATACCTACCTTGAAAGAGACCTCTCGGACCTGGCGAGGCTGGATGACCTTGAGCCTTTTACCAAATTTCAGAGGCTTTCTGCGCTGCGCTCCGGCAGATTATTAAATTATTCAGAGCTTGCCCGCGACGCCTCGGTGAGTGTCGATACGGCCCGCAGGTACCTGGAATATCTCAGGCTCTCATACCAGGTAGTGCTCCTTCAGCCGTATTATAAAAATATTACCAGCTCCGTGATAAAGACGCCGAAGCTGTATTGGCTCGATATCGGCATTTTAAGACAATTGAGCCGGCAGCGGGGAGAATTATCAGGGGAAATCTATGAGACAATGGTCGTCAATGAAATATTTAAATGGATAAAAACAGCCCAGAGGAATGTTGAGCCGTATTTCTACAGGACGCGCTCGGGGCTTGAGCTGGACCTGCTTTTAAGCACGGAAAAAGGGCTTGCCGGGATTGAAATAAAGGGCCGCGAGACGCTGGTTCCTTCCGATATCAGGCCTATGAAGGAGCTCGCATCAGCCCTGAAAGAAAAATGGCTTGGGGGTCTTGTTATTTATAAAGGCGATGAGATACGGAAGTTGTCGGAACCCGGAATATGGGCTGTGCCGTCAAGACGGTTGTTTATTTAGTCCCCGGCTTGCATTACAATCCGCGCTATGCAAACACTTCTTATTTGAAGTAGAATAATTGAAAAAATCACATCAGTTCAAAGATCGCGACCACAAAACCATACTTTACAAATAACCCGATTATATGCTAACTATATATATCCATGATAAAGAGACCTTTCTGGATTGAACGTATAAGAAGGGCGTGGCTGGAGGCGCCGGTTGTATGGCTTGCGGGCGTGCGGCGTGCGGGCAAGACCACGCTTGCGCAAAGCATTAACGAGGGCGGCATTCATTATATCAACTGCGATCTGCCGGTTGTTTCGGAAATGGTATCCGACCCTGAGTTGTTTTATCGTAACTGCGACCGGCCTATCGTGGTCTTTGACGAGATACATCAGCTCCGTGACCCAAGCAGGCTTCTTAAAATAGGCGCTGATGTTTTTCCGCATCTTAAAATTCTTGCAACGGGGTCTTCAACACTGGCGGCAAGCCGGAAGTTCCGCGACACACTGACAGGGCGCAAGCGGACCGTGCACATGACGCCGGTCTTGTGGGATGAGTTGTCCGCATTTCAGAACTCGCCGTTGCTGAAACGGCTGCACCACGGGGGATTACCCCAGGCGCTGCTTGCTGAAACCAAGTCGCCGGGATTTTATAGAGAATGGATGGATTCTTTTTTTGCCCGTGATATTCAAAGGCTTTTTGCCTTTCGTGATCCGGATAAATTCAATACGTTTTTTGAGTACCTGATGAAACAGAGCGGCGGCCTTTTTGAAATCACAAGGGCGGCAAGCGCACTCGGCATAAGCCGTCCGACAATTGAAAGCCATATGAGGGCGCTGGAAATGACTCATGCAATAACCGTATTGAGACCCTTCCACGGAGGCGGCAGAAAAGAGCTGATTAAAATGCCGAAGGTCTACGCCTTTGATACCGGGTTTGTAAGTTTTTGCCGCGGCTGGGAGCCATTGAGGCCTGAGGATTACGGCTTGCTGTGGGAACATCTGGCGCTGGAATACATGCAGGCGCATGCGCATGAATGGAAAATCCGATACTGGCGTGATACATCAGGGAGGGAGATTGACTTTGTAATTATCAGGGATAGGGATAATGTTGACGCCGTTGAATGCAAATGGGATTCATCAAGCTTTGATCCGGCTGCGATACAGACGTTCAGGTTATATTATCCAAAGGGCAATAATTATTTAATATGTCCTCTTTCCACGCCCGGATTTTTCAAAAAAGCCGCCGGAATAGAGGTATTCATCTGCAATCCTGACGGCTGGCTCACACGTGTGAAGAAAAAAACTCGTTAACCGGGGAACTCACTATGCAAACGTCTCTGATATGAAGTAGAATAGTCCAAATAAATCGCATCCTCTTCAAACACCGTGACGACTAAACTTAGAGACATCATAGAGATACCGGAGGTCAAGCTTGTAATCGAGCTTGACGACGCCGACAAAGACCCTTCCGGAATAACGTCATCATTCGTTTTTACAGGTGAAATACAGGACAGCCTTGACGCCATACTGAACAGGATCAACAAGGGTCAGGGCTGCGGTGTATTTATTAAGGGCAATTACGGCAGCGGCAAGTCGCATTTTCTCTCTTATCTGTATCTGCTTTTGAAGAATAAGGCAGTGAGTAATACCCCTCCCCCTCACCCCCTCCCGCAAGGGGAGGGGGAATTGAATGCATTCAAAATCTCTCTCGTGAAATATCCTGCGTCACGCTCTCTTGAAAGCATTGTCCTTTCCTCTCTCGGTTACAAAGGTGAAGTCACGGACAGGCAGGAAACATTCAAGGGACTAATCAACGACCGCACGGTGATTATTATCGACGAGCTTTCAGAATTCCTGCGCTCAAAGCCGGCGTCTTCGGCATTTTACGAAGACATAAGATTTCTTCAATTCCTGGGCGAATTCTCATTCCACCAGCCGCTCTGGATAATCGCGTCGCTCCAGGAATGGATAGAGGAGACCGGGCATATCTCATCCAACATATTCAACAGGATAAAAGACAGGTATCCCCTGAGGATAAACCTTTCTTCTTCGCACATCGAAGACATAATCGACCGGAGGATTATCATTAAGAAGGAAGGCGCGGAAGACGTTATCAAGTCCGTGTTCTTTGAATTGAAAAAATATTATCCGCACATGCTGATTAAGTATGACGATTTCAGAAAGACGTACCCGCTCCATCCCTTTACCGTGAGATTCCTGTCGGGTCTTACGCCTGTGTTCTCACAGCATCGCGGGGTGATACATTTCGTATTCAGCGAGGCCGGCAAGATTCTCGATGAGCCTGTGGACGTGCTGATAACGCCGGACGCGATATTCAACCATTTTGAGGAGAGGATCAGGGAGGCGCCTGAATACTCACCGCTCGTCAGGGTTGTTTATGATTATTACAGGGACAATATAGGCGGAATACTGGACCGGCCTGAGCAGAGAGAGGCAGCCCTTGCGGCTATAAAGATTTTGATACTCACGGAGATATCGCCTTTTGAAAAGAGAAAGACTGCAAAGGAGCTTGCGGAGATACTTCTGAAGAAGATCAGCACTCTCACCTCGCAGATAAATTACGAGTTCATCAAAGACGGCGTGCTCGAGCCGTTAGCCTCGCACCAGATGTACATCAATAAGGAGGGCGACGCATATTACGCAGACCCGCGCGTGGATGAAGGCCTCAGGATAAAGGCCAGGATAAAGGCGCTGAGGGAGAGGTTCGAGGACAGGGATTATCTGTTTTCCGAGATATGCAATCTGCTCAACCTCCAATATCTCCCTCTGAGGGACGTTAAAGAGGGCAGAAAATATAAATTCCTCTGGCAGAACAGCCTGCGGGAATGCGCCGTGTACGTCAACGCCTCCGAGCATATCAAGAGGACGGACATGGATAGGATGCTTGAGGGGCTTGAAAAGCGGCTCGACGGATATTTCATAATCCTCTCTCCGTTTTCAAGAGGCAAGGCGCAGTTGACCGCGCTCCTCAACACATTTTCATCTCCGTTTCTTTCCGCTTTGACCTTCTGGATGCCGAGGGGCATGACGGATGAAGAGGCGCTGTTTGTCGAGGAGTTCATTGCAAAGAGTCATCTCGTGAGGGAATTCCCGGCTGCCGGCGCACAGGTAAAGAAGGACGAGGCGGAGTTCAGGGAGGTAATGACGCGGATTTATTTTGAGGGCGAAATATTTTTTGCCTCAGGCGGCGGCGTGGACCGTCTTAAAGAGATAGGCTACCTGCCGGTTGAAAAGCTGCTGGCGCATCTCTTTGACCGTCCCCTTTCAGACCTGCATCCGAACCATTACAAGATAATGCCGAGGGTGGAGTATTTCTCGTCCCACCATATTGCCGGGTTATTCAGTCACTTCATCAAACAGGGAAAGATAACGCTTGAGGACGCGGAGAAGAAGGGGCTTACGCCTTATATAAAAGGACTGCTTGAGCCTCTCGGCATCATAAAGAAAAAGGGCGGCAGCTTCCTCATCTCGCTCGACGTGGAGAATGAGCTTGTATCGCAGGTACTGAACCTTATCTCACAGGAAGACAGCCTCCAGCACCTTAAGACCTCGCTAAGAAAAGGCAAGTGGGGAATGGGCGAGGAGCAGATAAATCTGCTCATATCCGCATTCATCGCATCAGGACATCTTACGCCTTACGGACGCGACGAGCTCGTTGAACTGAAGGAGATAACGCAGCTTGCAACCGGAGAGATAATGAAGCTGCGTGCGGGCAAGACGCTGCTGCCGGATTTGCTGGGCTACCTCCATCTCGGCAAATTCATATGGGGCGAAGTGGAAGACGTGCCCACTCCGCTGACTCAGAAGCTTATGTGGAAGGAGACCTCGGCATTTGTAAGGAAAGGAAGGGAGCTGCTTAAGTCGGTCAGCCTGTATATGGAAAAGTACAGGGACTATTCCATCCTGAAAAAGCTGCGCCTCGATTCAGCGCTGCTTAACAAGCTGTCGCTGTTTTTCAATTCCATGCCGGTCTCGCTCCAGCCTGCCGAAGGCATTGAGCGGACGCTTGCCTATCTGAAAGACAATCCCAATCTCGAAGGGGAATTGAAATATCTTGAGAAAGTCCACGCGTTCTTCTCGGATCAGATACAGATGATGAACAAGTATTATCTCTATCTCTCGCACCCGTCGCTGAGATTGCCTGCCGCTTCCGGTCTTGATGAGGCAAAGGGCGTCATCCTCTCAGCAATGGAGGATTACCTGAATTCATTCAGCGGCGAGTTCTCGGAGATCAAGGATAAGTGGGAGGACTTTTACACCGCATTCACAACCGTGTACAGGGAAGGACATGAGGCATATTATCAGTCGCCTGCATTCAATCTCAGAAGGGAAGTCGAGGAGAGCGAAGAGGCGAAGATACTGAAAAGGATTTCGGCTGCTGTTCAGTCGCTCACTTTTGAGCTTGACTGGTGGGAGCTCAGGCAGCAATTAGACCGGCTCCCCGCGATGTGCAGGGAAGACCTGGGCTATGAGCTTTTTAACGCCCCGGTGTGCAAATGCAATTTCAGGACCGGGGATGAGCCGCCCCAGGTTGAGAACGATTTCATGCGGAAATGCAGGGCAGGAATATTGAACTTTCTGAAATTGATTCAAGCGCCTGAAAACAGGGAAAAGATAGATTCCTACCTCCTCGGCATAAGCGATTCCGGCAGGAAAGATATTGCAGGAAAAATATCTTCCATCATGAATTCAAAACTATCGGAGGCGGGTCTGCCGCTGATATATCCGCTGCTTACCGATGAAGCGCTTGAGGAGATGGAAAAGGCGTTTAAAGGCAGATGGAAGGTAAAAGAGGTCAGGGTCAGGGATTTCATCGACTCCATCAAAGGCCGAAGGATGAAATACGGCGAGCTTAGAAACCTGTTTTTCAAATGGCTCGGCGGCGACGAAGAGACTATTGTATGGATAAAGGATGAAGACGAGTACGGCGTCTCTCTGCTCAGGGAAGAGCTTTGCAAATACGGCCCGCAGGGCAATAGGATATCGCGTGAGATTGCGGGCGATACCCCGGCAACGGGCTCAACGTTTAGGAGCGGTGTCTATAAAGGCGACGGTCTTAGACAGGCCGAGGAGCGATTAAGGGAAGAAGGCAGGCTCGAACTGTTTGACGGGATAAAGCTGACGTCGTTTTCAACGGATGAGCTCTTCTCTTTCCTAAACACGGAAAAGATCGCTCATCTTAAAAAGAGGCTGCGCGAAGAGCTGTTCCTGCGCTTATGGGGGAAGATAATTAACGAGGATAAAATCAGGACGGTGGAAGACGAAGCAATGAAAGACCTTCTGAATATTATCAGGCTATCGGGAGAAGAAAGCAGATACAAAGGGGTTGATAAATTTACAAAGGTCATTGCGCCGATGAACCTGATTATTGAAAAGCTCAGGCATGAAAATGCCCACAAAGACAATTTCTCCGGCTGCGTCATGGAAAAAATCGAAGAGAGATTCGGGCAGCTTTTCAGGGATTATGAGAAAAGCGGATCAGGCGGCGCAAACGATATAACCGGCATAAAGGAAAGGCTTCAAGGCCTGGTGGTGATTTTTGACGGGCTGAGGTATGACCTCTGGCTCATGCTTAGAGACGCTCTCATCAATGAAGGCATGAGGCTGGGCGAAGAGGCATTTGTAATTAATGCGCCGACGTCCACATTGAATTTCCGCAAGGCAATGGGCCTTGAGGACGAAGGCCTTCTGAACGGCAGGAGTTACGTTCATGTTAAATGGGCCGAGAAGGCGTCCGGGAAAAAGGAGCTTAGAAAAGTCATGAAATTGCAGAAGGACATCAAGTTCCTGCATTTCAATCTCATCGACTCAAAAGTACACGGCTCAACACTCGACCTGTACCCGCTTTTCCTGAGCATAAAAAGCGATTTCATCTCCGGTATTATTCCCCTGCTTAAGGAGATGAACTCCTTTTACATCATATCCGACCACGGCTTCACCGACACAAAAAGATTCAAAGACAGATATGCCCATGGCAGTGAAAGCACATGGGAGACAGTGCTTCCCTTTGCAGAGGCACGGTGGCAGCCTGTGTTATACTAACCTCTCAAAATGACCGGACAATTCATCAACTTCTGGCAGCAGATACCTGAACACATCAAGCCTTACATTTTCCAGCTCGGGCAGTTTCAACTGCGCTATTACGGATTGATGTACATAATCGCCTTCGCGGTCCTCTACCTGCTTTCTTTTCACAGGCTGAAGCACGAAGATTTCCCTTATTCAAGAACCGACGTAGAGAATTATCTCGTCTGGGCCATGCTGGGGCTTTTGCTCGGGGCCAGACTGGGATATGTATTTTTTTACAATTGCAGTTACTACATGTCCAACCCCCTTGAGATAATCATGCCCTTCAGCTTTTCGGGAGGATTTCATTTCACGGGCCTTGCGGGCATGTCTTATCACGGGGGATTGATAGGCGTCATTTTAGTGAGCGTCGTATTCTGCAAAAGACATAAAATAAACATCTGGCAATTCGGGGACTTCCTGATCCCCTCCATCCCGATAGGGTACACGTTCGGCAGGCTCGGTAATTTTATAAACGGCGAGCTTTACGGACGCCCTACAACCGTTCCCTGGGGCATGTATTTCCCCCTTGACGAGACAAGGCAGCTCAGACACCCCTCCCAGCTTTATGAGGCATTATTTGAAGGGGTTTTTCTCTTTGTCGTATTATGGAGCATTCGGAAAAAGAAATGCTTTGACGGCTTTTTTCTTTCTCTGTATCTCATCGGCTATGGGGCGGTAAGATTCTTTATCGAATTCTTCCGGGAGCCCGATGCCCAGCTCGGGACGTTTTTTGGGTTTATTACTATGGGACAAATATTGTGTCTCGGCATGATGTTGACGGGTTTTGGAATATATTTCTTTAGAAGATATAAATAAAAACGGGAATGACATTCCGATGAAACTGTAGTAAACTACACAAAGTAAATTAATAGTGTAAGAAGAGATTCCCGCAAAAAGGAGGATTACGTGCAGGCAAATCCAGGCGATAGAGTCAGGGTGCATTACACCCTTAAGGATGCAGACGGACAGGTCATCGAATCTTCAAACGGGCAGGAGCCGCTTGACTTTATAATCGGCGGAGGGACGATAATTCCGGGTTTTGAGAAGGCTGTTGTCGGCATGAAGCCAAGCGAGACAAAAACGATCAAGGTCCCTCCTGAGGAAGCTTACGGCCTTCATGATGAGAAAAAGATTTTCGAGTTCGACAAAAAAAAGGCGCCGGCTGAGTTTGATCCCAGGGTCGGCGATACCGTAAGAATGCATAGGGCAGACGGCAGACAAGTTCCGGTAACCGTAACGGCTGTTACTGAAAAAAACTTTCTGATGGACGCCAATCACCCGTTGGCCGGAAAAGAGCTTATCTTTGATCTGGAGCTGGTGGAGATAGTGAAGCAGTAAACTTCATGAGTGTCATGCTGAACTTGTTTCAGCATCTAAAAATGAAGACCCTGAAACAAGTTCAGGGTGACAAGAGAATGTCATCATGCCGAATTTTACCATTCATGACTTTCTGAAAAAGAAGAAAGAAGGCCGGAAGATCACGATGCTCACCGCGTACGATTATCCTTTCGCGCGGATCGTTGATGAAGCGGGCATTGACGCCGTGCTTGTAGGCGATTCGCTCGGCATGGTGGTCCAGGGTCTCGAGAACACGCTCCCCGTGACGATGGATGAAATGATCTATCATACGAAGATGGTTGCGCGCGCCGTAAAGAATGCAATGGTAATCGGCGACATGCCGTTCATGTCATATCAGACAAACGTCCCGGAGGCGGTAAGGAACGCGGGAAGGTTTTTGAAAGAGGCGGGCGCTTCCGCGGTGAAGATGGAAGGCGGGGCGGAGATTGCCGGGCATATAAAGGCGATGTGCAAAGCGGATATTCCGGTGATGGCTCACATAGGCCTGACGCCGCAGTCCATTCACAGGATGGGCGGATACAAGGTACAGGGCAAAACTGAAGAAGCGGCAAAGAGACTCGTTGAGGAAGCGCATATCGTTGAAGACGCAGGGGCGTTTTCCCTGCTGCTTGAGGCGATACCGATGGGCCTTGCAAAAAGAATCACCGAAGAGCTTTCCATACCTACAATCGGCATAGGCGCAGGTCCGCATTGCGACGGGCAGATACTCGTGCTCCACGACGTAATCGGTTTGTTTGAAAGGTTTTTCCCTAAATTCGTAAAGCGGTACGCAAACGTGAAAGAAGAGGCGCTGAAGGCGGTTATGACTTACAGGGAAGAAATCGAAAAAGGGGTCTTTCCGTCAGAAGATCAGAGCTTTAAATAAGTAAGATAGTTGAAAGTTAAAAATAATGTTTTTATTATTATCATAATACTCTTAACTCTTAACTCTCTCTTTCCCGATATTACACGGAAGAGACAGAAGCTTTCCGCTCAGTATAATTGGAATTTTTTACGGCGCGCGCCGACGGCGTCTTGCCGGTATGAGACGTCTTAAACCACGATATGAGATTCTTCAGATCTCCCGCAACCCTCGCGAGCTCATTTGAAGACGTGTTGATCTGTGAAACCGCGTCTCTTGAAGTACCGAATGAACCGGCGATGTTTTCCATGCCGGACGACACCTCATTTACCGCTGAAGATTGCTCTTCTGTCGCAGCGGCTATGGACCTTACCATTTCAAGGCATTTCTCGGATGCTTGCACGATCTTATCAAGAGATTCTTTAGCCTGACCCGCCTGTTTCACTCCTTCTTCAGCCTCTTCCTTGTTCTTCTTCATGCTCTCTACGGATGTCTCGGTCTCCCTTTGTATCTTCTTGATCATCTCCGTTATCTCTTCGGTCGCCTTGCCGGTCTTTTCCGCAAGCTTTCTCACCTCGTCCGCTACAACGGCAAACCCCCTTCCTTGCTCGCCCGCCCTTGCCGCCTCTATTGCCGCGTTCAGGGCCAGGAGGTTGGTCTGTCCCGCGATGTCGTTAATTACGTTTATTATATCTCCGATCTGCTTGCTGCTCTCCCCCAATTCTCCGATCGTTTGCGATGACTTCTCTACGTTGTCGGCTATATTCAACATGCTCGTAACGGTCTGCTCGACAACAGATTTGCCTTCTCCTGCGATATGGACTGAATCCTTTGCGGCATCGGAAGCGCTTGAGGCGTTCTTGGCGACTTCTATTATCGTCTGTGATACCTCGGTTATTGCCGTCGCCGACTGTTCGATCTGGTGCGCCTGGTCGTCTATACCGGAAGTTATCTGCGAAATCGTCGCCGACATCTCTTCGGAGCTGCTTGCAACCGTGCTTGAAACGTCCTTTATCTGTCCTACGATCTTTTTCAGATTTTCCGTCATTATTGACAGGGCATTTTTTAATTGCCCTATCTCGTCATCGTTTTTTATATCAATCGCCGTAGCCAATTCACCGTCTTTTAAGCTGTTGGCAACCGATACTGTTTCTTTTAGCTCGGTAATTATTTTTTTCTTAAAGTTGTAATAGGCAAACACTGCAATCAAAATTGATAACGTGAGGAAGATAAACGAGATATTTTTGAGCTGGCCCATGTTGCCGGCATTCATCATTTGAACGGTTATAAAGCTTCCAAGCATACAACCGAGTAATGATAAGAGGATAATGCTTATTTTCAATTGGATGTTTAATTTCACCGGGATTTCCTCCTTGTAGTATCTGTCATTTGAACGTTTTTGCTTTCGATAATCGTCTGCATTATTTCCATCTGTAATTATCGGCATTATTTAATTACACCTTAAGTCCGTAATTACGGACGACGTTATATAACTGTGTTGTAATAAGCGAGTGCATTGATTTTTTTCACAAAATTAATAGATAATTAAAAATGTACCGGGTGAGGGTGCTCATTCCGACCGACAAGTTAGACTGCTATGGTTTTTAGCCCTGCTTTTCATATATGTTTTTTCTCTGATAATCCTTATAGTTTTATAACCTTGCAGATACGAAAAACAGGATAAGATTTTGATCCGGCTAACGGAAGATAGGGAATCGGGAGCATTAACGGTGTTAAGAAATGTCAAAATCTAAAATATTGGTTGTTGAAGACGAGTGGATCATTGCCGATGACATCAAAAAGAGCCTGCAGAATTTAGGATACGGTATTTCAGCAGTGGTGGCTACGGGGGAAGAAGCGATCAAAAAGGCTGAAGAGAAAAGGCCCGAGCTGGTCTTGATGGACGTTGTATTGCAGGGCGAGATCAGCGGAATCGAAGCTGCCGGCATTATAATCTCCCGTTATGATATTCCCGTTATATTTTTAACCGCCTATGCGGATAATGAAATCATTGGACAGGCAAAAAAAACAAAAGCGCACGGATACATCGTTAAGCCGTTCAATGAGAGAGAGCTGCAGGCTACTATTGATCTGGCTCTATATAAGCACAAGATGGAGATAAAATTAAAGGAAAGTGAAAACCGGTTGTCCACAATCCTCAGAAGTATCGGCGATGCTGTAATCTCTACGGATAAGGAGGGGGCAGTGATTTTTATGAACCCCGTTGCACAGGCTTTGACGGGGTGTAAGATGAACGACGTGAATGGGAGACATCTGCAGGACGTGCTTAAAATCAAGGCCGATGGATCTTCCGGGGCTTTTGAAGGAACGATAAGCGAAATCATTCAAGAGGGGAAAACCGTAAACCAGGTAAAAGTTATTCTAAGCACTGATAACAACGGCATGTGGATAGAGCTGAGCTCCGCTCCGAGTGTAGACGATAAAAGACGGATAAATGGCGCCGTCATTGTCTTTCGTGATATAACCGAGCGCATAAGAAGTGAGATAGAGCTGGAAAAATACCGCAAAGAATTGGAGCATCTGGCCGAGGAGCGCCAGGAGAAATACAGCAATCTCTTTCATCATTCCAGCGACGCCATTTTAATCCATGATCTTGAAGGCGTGATCCTCGATGTAAATCAGAAAGCTCTGGAGCAATTCGGATATTCGAGGTCCGAAATGCTTTCAATGAAAATACCCGAGCTTTTTCTTCTCGAAGACCTTGAAAAATCTAAAGGCGCATGTGACGCAATCATTCAGAACGGGCTTGCTAATTTCGAGATTGAATTCAAAAAGAAGTACAGCGCCGTTTTCTCAGCAGAGGTGTCGGCAAGCCTGCTTGACATCAGCGGCAATAAAGTCATTCAGTGCATCATACGTGACATTTCGGAGCGCAAAAAAGCTGAGAACGAATTAATGAAGCACCGCGAAAAGCTTGAAGAGCTGATAAGGGAGCGCACCTTCGAGCTGCTGGAGGCCAATGAAAACCTTAAAGTGGAAGTAAGCGTGCGCAAGCAGGCGGAGAAAAAACTTTTGAGCTATCAAAAACAGCTTCAGTCTCTTACTTCCCAGATATCTTTGATTGAGGAACACGAAAAGAGGCGCATTGCCACGGAGCTGCACGACCGTATCGGTCAGACCCTTGCTCTTTCGAAAATAAAACTCGGCTTGTTGAACAAAGCCGTGCAGGCGGTTGAATTCAAAGACATTATAAGAGAAGTCCTTCAACTGATTGAGCAGACAATTAAGGAAACAAGGACTTTGACATTTGAGCTCAGCCCGCCTATACTGTATGAATTAGGTCTCAGCCAGGCGGTCCAATGGCTTATTGATCAATTCCGTGATAAACACGGCATTACGATTAAATATGAATATGAGGACGGGGATATGTCTTTTGACAACAATACCCGTTTCTTTCTATTTCAGGCTGTGCGGGAATTGCTGATTAATATTGTGAAACATGCGCACGCCGGGAAAGTTAAAATAAGGATGTCAAGAGACACTAATAAACTTAAAATCATTGTAGAAGACAATGGTGTAGGATTTTTCGACTCCTCCCTCACATACAACGGATACGGATTGTTCAACATACGCGAAAGGATGAACCACATCGGGGGCCACTTTGAAATTAAATCGACGCCTGGCCGCGGCACGCGTGTTACTCTTGTCGCCCCATTCCAGGTTCCAATTAAATCAGCATAAAATAAGGAGACAAACATGAAAAAGATCAGGATCCTGTTAGTTGACGATCATAAGATTTTAAGGGACGGCATTCGCTCTTTATTAAAAGAGTACCCCGATCTGGAAGTCGTCGGAGAAGCCGCTGACGGGAGAACCGCGTTGCGCCTTGTAAAGGAGCTTTCACCGGACGTCGTGATCATGGATATCAGCATGCCCGACCTCAACGGCATCGACGCTACACGCAGGATTCTCGCCGATCAACCCCGTATAAAGGTCATGGCATTATCAATGCATTATGACAAGCATTTCGTATCCGAGATATTCAAGGCAGGGGCTTCGGGATATTTACTCAAAGAATGCGCCTTTGAAGAAATGGCGCACGCGATACGCGTAGTGATGGATAACAAAACTTATATAAACCCACAGATCGCCAGTCTTATAGTGGAAAGTCTTATTAATAATTCCTCAAGATCAAGCCATCAAGCTTTTTCACTGCTGACTGAAAGGGAAAGAGAAGTGCTTCAGTTGATAGCCGAGGGTAAATCGACCAAGCAAATCGCTTCACAGCTTAACGTCAGTTCTAAGACCGTGGAATCGCATCGCCGCCAGGTCATGGGAAAATTGAATATACGCAATGTAGCCGATCTTACTAAATATGCGATAAGAGAAGGGCTTATTTCTATTTAACAATTGCAAAATATTTCCTTTTATCTGTTAAATTATCTGCTTGCTTCAGTGCCATAATCTTCATATTTGTTTAAAATCTAAGGAAATAGCCTAAGTATCAATTCTTGATATTTATGCATTATCAATTTTTTAAAAGGAGAATAATTAAACATAAAATAATAATCTAATTTCGCGTAATAAAACATAATATTGGGCAGTTAACCTGATTTGTTACAGACAATATATTTCCCTGGTTTTATAAACTTGACATTAAGTCATAACATTAAGTATTATAATTTTTATAAGTAAAAATAATATTAAGAGGAAAGTTGCAGAATGACCAAGTTGAACTGCCGGGAATTTAAAGCCAAATTTATCTTTTAAGAGAGGTGTATTTTTTAACTATATTTAGGAATATAAGAAAAAAGAAACGGATGCCGACCTCTGATTTAAAAGGTATTCCCTGCCTATGCTAAGAGCCCAACCTTTTATCAGCCATGTCCCCTCTAAGGTCGGCATCCTTTTTTTACAAAACATTTGCATGAGGAGAAGAAAAAAAAGATATAGTCCCTTTCACATAATTTAATCTTGTGGTATAATGAATTTGCTGACCCTCTGATTTAAAGGTATTCCCTGCCTATGCTAAGAGCCCAACCTTTTATCAGCCATGTCCCCAAGGGTCAGCATTTTTTATTTTTTCTCTTGCAAATCATAGCCAGGTGGCCGGCAGGCACTTTTCTTTCTTTATGGTAGCCCACAAAACCGGGCCTTTCAATAAAAAGCTGTATATCCGCCTTCGCAGTTATAGCATTTTTACCGTCAAGAAGATTTAATAAACAGACTGCTAAAGTTTCCCTCATATATGCCGATAATGGAAGTAAGGAAAAAAATTAAGGATGAGAATGACCTAATAATAAGATAATGGAGAATGGGAGGTAAGAAAATGGCAAAGCCAAATTGTTGGGAAGTCAAGAAATGCGGAAGAGAGCCGGGCGGAGCCAAAAGCAGAGAGATGGGCGTTTGTCCTGCCTCTATGGAAGCTTCTTGCACCGGGTTGAACGGAGGTAAAAACGCGGGACGCATATGCTGGGCCATAGCCGGCACTTTTTGCGGCGGGAAGGTCCAGGGCGATTTCGCACAGAAATCCGTCTCCTGTATGTCGTGTGAATTTTTCAAGTCGGTCAAACAGGAAGAAAGCGCTGATAAATTTGTCTTGTTGAAACCCGGACAGAAATACGTGATGGCTGCAAGATAAGCCTGAGTTGAATTTTAAAAAAATCTGATATATTTTTGGGTGCTGACCTTAGCTTAAAGGTTTTCCCTGCCTTGCCAAGAACCAGCCAAATTAAGCGTGTCCCCTCGGGTCAACCCCTTCCCTATAGTTGTGATTCCGGTTTGTCCGGGGCTTAGGAATGACGTCTGAATGTTGATTTATACATAGACTCTATTTACTTAACCGGGGATCATTAATGAGAAAACCACTAAAGGTTATTAATGAAAATGTCGAAAAAGAGACGAGTTGGATGACTGAATTTAAGGTAGAGAGGCGAGCGCAAAATAAAATGAAAAAATTTCCGGTAATTTTGTTTGTCATTGTCTTTTTGTTTACAATTGCAGACACTTCAGCGGCTGCTGATGATATGCCGACGCCTGCAGAAATCGAAGGAGTAAAAATCTTAACTACAGATGAAGTAAAGGCGATGTTAGGACAAAAAGGGGTTTACATCTTTGATATGAGGAAAGTATTAAGCTACGGCAAAGGCCATCTGAAGGGAGCTATTTCTCTGCCTTTTACATGGATTCTACAAGGAGAAGACCAGGCAGCCGGCAAAGGTGATTTCGATCTGTCTCAACTGCCTCAGGACAAGAGAGCACAAATCATTTTTCACAGTGACGGTCCGAACGGCTGGAAATCATATTATCATGCAGCAAGGGTGACAAAAGAAGCGGGATATAAAAATGTAATGTGGTACAGAGACGGTTTCGAAGACTGGTCCCAAAAGGGTTATCCTTTAGAGCATTGATAAAAAAGCAGTCCGGCCTTCATACGAAACAGCAAATAGTCAGTTAAATTATTAGAGTTGACCTCTGCTACAGGAACGTTATCTTTTTGGTGGCGGAGTTCACTACAAAAACGCTTTTGTTATTGCCCGTAAGGTCTGCCGGAGTGATGGAGAAAACGATATTCCCGAAGGGATAGTAGGAGGTATAGCCTATCATTACTTCGCCGTCAAGAAACTCCACTTTGATCTTGTTGCCGCCCCAGGGAATTACGTCCTTGTACGTATAGTTATAGTTCTTGTTTCCGGCAAAACTCTTGACTACGAACGCCGCCTTCATTTTCTCAATATCCACCCTTACCGTTTCGCCGCTTAAAAGGCTCAAATGAAAAAAAGATTTATCTGCTGAGAAATCGCTTGTTCTTCCTTTCAATAAGGTCTTGTCTTTGAATCTTACCACCATCTTGTTTATTATCATCGTCGGACCTCTGAAAAATTATCAACGTTGTCTAATAGTATTAAAGCTCCGTGCTGATATTAAAACCGTGATTGTCGTCACAGAGGGGAATACATAAACTTGCAGTGTGGCATGTCACGTTACCATGACAGACATGATTTTATGACATGTCATGGTCTTGTTGGATTTTTACCATATGACTCTTTTTTTAAAAATACCATTCGTCAACTGATTTAAAGGAAGCATATACTTTTGTAACGCTCGATTATTTTGTGAATTTCCTTTCTTCGGCAGGCGCAATCCTGTTCTTTCCTTACTCTCTTACCAGCTTGTATAAAAGGATTTAAAAAAGATAATTATTTCTGGCATAAATCGTGCAATTATTTATTTGTAATTAAAAACCCCTCTTTCGAGGGGTCAACCGGGAAACAGTAAGGCCGCTAAACCTAAACCATTATACCGGTCTTTTTGTGTAGCACAGACGAAAAGGAGTTGTCAATAAAAACATAAGGGAATCAGCAATTCACGATGAACCTTAAAAACCATTACGATTCACAGAGAACATGTTGCAGCAGGGCATATCAGCCCTGTCCGGGCGATTACTGCCTTTATTTTAAATCGATTTTACAGGATTGAATCAACAAGAAGCCGCAAAA
>JACRHB010000191.1 GCA_016217725.1 Nitrospirota bacterium
AACCCGGGATCTTTACTTCCCCGCCGATGCTCGCAGCGAGCTCCTGCTGCTTGTTCTGCTTTCTGTCTTCGAGAATAAGCTTTACCCCTGACCAGGTGTTCGTCACCTCAGGGGGGACCATTACCTGGAATTCAACTTTTTGCCCCATCGGCTCATGCCCCGGAGGCACCTGTCCCGGGGCTCCGTGTCCGGGCGGAGGCGCGGTAGGCTCGATAATCGGGCCGCTTGGAGCTGCCGTGCTTTGCTGCGGCGCAGGCTGCGGTTCTTCTTTTTTCTTGCACGAGACGATTGACAACGCCAATACCGTCACCGTCATTAATGTTAATATTTTTTTCATTCTTTCCTCCTGGTTTTTCAAGTTAAAAGTTGAAAGTTAAGAGTTGAAAGTTATAAACGTCATTCCCGCAGTCTGTTGAGCGGGAATCCAGAAAGGCACTGGATGCCCGCTTACTACCGCGGGCATGACTAATAAATACCCTCGCCTTTTCACTTTTAACTTTCAACTTCTAACTTTTCACTCAAAATTTGCTCCGCAAATTTTACTGGCGGAGAGGCAGGGATTCGAACCCTGGGTGGAGTGTTACCCCCACAACCGCTTAGCAGGCGGCTGCCTTCGACCGACTCGGCCACCTCTCCATTATGATCTGACAGCTAACAGCTATCGGCTTTCAGCTATTGAATATTACCCAATCAAGGCTTATTTTGTAAACCCAAGTGAAAATCGATTCAACCATGACGCATCCCTTCCCTGGCGCTCCCCGAACCCGGATCATTCATCCTTATCTTTCTTTGCGACCTCTGAGGTTTCTCCCGGAAAATGTTACAATACTCTCCGTCTTATCCAATCTAATAAAAGGGCTGAGGTTGAAAATCCTTATTGAATCCCCCTCACCCTAACCCTCTCCCACAAGGGGAGAGGGGATAAGAGGGAAAACCATGCTCAAAAAGATACCGTTGGATGAAATAAAATACGTCCTTCTCGACATGGACGGAACGCTGCTGGACCTGTATTTCGACGACTATTTCTGGGGGCATCTTGTGCCTGAAAAATACGCCGAGAAGCACAATATGAGCTTCGGCGCGGCAAAGGACTACCTGTTTACGACGTATAAATCACATGAAAAGACCCTGAACTGGTGCGATATAGATTTCTGGTCGAGGGAGCTCCATCTCGATATACCGGCTCTCAAAGAGCAGATCAGACACCTTATAGAAGTCCATCCGCATGTCATAGATTTCCTGAAGCTGATGAAGAAGCACAGGAAAAAGATCTTTCTCCTCACAAATGCCCACTTCAAGACCGTCAGGATAAAATTCAACAAGACCCAGATAGGGAAGTACTTTGACGACGTCCTATGCTCCTTCAACGTCGGACATCCCAAGGAATTCATCGAATTCTGGCAGAAGGCGGAGAAGAAGCTGAAATTCGATAAAGAATGCTCCCTCTTCATTGACGACACGGAGGACGTTCTGAAAACCGCAAGGGAATTCGGCATTAAACACCTGCTGTTCAAGGCAAAGGTAAGCTCAAAGGCCGAGCCGAAAAGCTCTGAGGAATTTTTGACGATCCATGATTTCAGGGAATTGATGTAATAGAACCGTGAGCCGTGTCCGGTTAGCGTGACCGTTTCCCGTGTTCTTTTTTACGGACACGTTAACCGGACACGGTTCACGAAGCAGTCTTACTTATTCATCATATCCAGAAATTCTTTGTTGCTCTTTGTGCCGGTGATCTTGTCAAGCAGGAACTCCATGCTCTCAACGGTGCTGAGTGAATGGAGGACTTTTCTCAATATCCACATCCTCATAAGCACGTTCTTCTCTACAAGCAGCTCTTCTTTTCTTGTGCCTGAGGCGTTGATATTGATGCTCGGGAATATGCGCTTGTCGACGAGCTTCCTGTCAAGGTGAAGCTCCATGTTGCCGGTGCCTTTGAACTCTTCAAAGATAACGTCGTCCATCCTGCTGCCGGTGTCAATGAGCGCCGTTGCAAGGATGGTCAGGCTCCCGCCGTCTTCGATGTTCCTTGCAGTGCCGAAGAACCTTTTCGGCTTCTGGAGCGCGTTGGAGTCGAGACCGCCGGAGAGCACCTTTCCGCTGGCGGGGATCACGGCATTGTACGCCCTTGCAAGCCTGGTGATGGAATCGAGAAGGATTACAACGTTCTTTTTGGACTCGACAAGCCTCTTTGATCTTTCGATGACCATTTCCGCAACCTGTATATGTCTCTGCGGCGGCTCGTCAAAGGTGGAGCTTATTATCTCCGCGTTCACCTGCCGCTTCCAGTCCGTGACCTCCTCGGGTCTTTCATCAATAAGCAGGATGATAAGATGGACGTCGGGATGGTTCTTCTTGATCGACTTTGCAATGGACTGAAGCAGCATTGTCTTGCCGGTTCTGGGCGCCGCGACGATCATGCCCCTCTGCCCCATTCCTATCGGGGTGACAAGGGACATGACCCTTGTCGAATAATCATCCTTGTGGTATTCAAGGTTTAAGGCTTCCGTCGGATAATAAGGGGTAAGATTGTCAAACAAGGCCCTTTCGATGTTTTCATCCGGCGGCTCGTGGTTGATGGCTTCGACCTTTAGAAGGGCGAAATAACGCTCGCTCTCTTTAGGCGGGCGTATCTGTCCCGTTACAAGGTCTCCTGTCCGCAAGTTGAATCTCCTTATCTGTGAAGGAGAGACATATATGTCATCGGGCCCCGGGAGATAGCTGTAATTGGGGGAGCGGAGGAATCCGAAGCCGTCCGGCAGGATCTCCAGCACGCCTTCCCCGAAGATCAGGCCGGTCTTTTCAGTCTGGGCCTGGAGGATTGCAAAGATAAGATCCTGTTTTCTGAGACCCCTTGCGCCTTCGACGCTTAACCCCTTGGCCATCTTGGTCAACTCGTCAATGGTCTTGTCTTTGAGGTCTGTAATGTTCATGCTTTCTCCTTGATTTTTGTTTTTGTCTGCCATGGGATTGTAACTTCCTTTTCTTGTGGGATTATATTGTTCAGGGTGCTGAGCAGCTTGCAGCGAGGCAAAAAGCCGCCCGGTTAAGAAATTTATAAGTCAAAAATATATAGCTTGACGTTCTCCTTAATATTTTTTGAAAAAATTACTTTGGAGGTTTTAGCCTTTCAACTCAAACGGGAACTATAAAAAACGAAGAATTGTTACACCAATACTATAACAGTTTTCGGGTTTTGTCAATACCCGGAAATTGAATCCGTGTTTGAATAATTCCTTAAAATATTTTTCTCACCGCAGAGGTCGCAGAGTACGCAGAGAAAAGAGGATAAGAAGCCTCTGCGACCTCTGCGTGCTCTGCGGTAAAAGTTCTTACCAGAACATCCACCGACCCGAATAAAGCACATAAATTCCCAAGATAAAATTAGTTACGCCGTGAGAGATGATGCAAAGGAAAATACTTTTCCTGTAATAAAGAAGGACGTTATAAAGGATCCCCGCGGCGATGCCTGCCAGCCACAAATCGTGCTCCGAGCCGAAGAGTAAGACGGTGATGACAAAAGAGCGCAGGCTGAAAGCGCCGACGGGAGCTTTCATAAAATCATGATCGTCAATCCATCTGATTACAAACGACCTCCAGAAAAGCTCTTCCATGACAGGGACTACAACGGACGCCCCGAGTATGCGGAAAAAGATCGCGGGGTATAGATAACCCTTGCCAAGCAATTCATAGGGATTGTTTGCTCGCGGCGAACCGAAGACTGCAAAATCCCACGTCATGTTTATCCATAATATGAAGACTGCAATTCCGAAGGCGGCCGCGATACAGATATCTTTAAAAGAAACCGATTTGTTTATTTCTTCATACTTATTCCTGAAATGCAGCAGCAAAAGACCTACGATAATGCTTTTTACGATGTAGATCAGATAGACCTGTTCTTTGAACGCGGATTCCGGCAGGATAAACAACATGAAGACCGCAAACGGGAATACCCTCGGGAGCCACGCCTGGGTATAGAGGTCATGCCATTTTTTCAAAAGTGAATTTTTCCCAACCATAAAGGATTGATAAGAGATTATAAATAATATGTCGGAAAAAAGAAATAATAACCACAAGAACAAAGGCGTGAATCGTGACCGGTTAACGTGTCCGTAAAAAGAATAACCGGACACGGAATACGGACACGGTTACCGAACTTATTTCCCGGCAAGGCCGGTATCCCTTGCCGCTTCCGCCACCGCATGGGCTACGGCGGAGACCACCTTCCTGTCGAAAGCGCCGGGTATGATATAGTCCTCATGCAGCTCATCATCTTTGAGGACGTGGGCGATGGCTGCGGCTGCGGCAAATTTTATCTCTTCATTAACGCCCCGTGCCCTCGCATCCAGCAGGCCGCGGAATATCCCCGGAAAACTCAGCATGTTGTTTATCTGGTTGGGATAATCGGACCTGCCCGTCGCAAGAATCCTTACAAGAGGAAGCGCCTCCTCCGGCGCTATCTCCGGCTCGGGATTGGCAAGGGTAAATATGACAGGCCCTTTCGACATCTTCTTAATATCATCCGGTGTAATTACATTTGGAGCCGAAAGACCGATGAAGACGTCCGCGCCGCTCATCGCGTCGGATACGCCGCCCTTGAGCTTTCGCGGGTTGGTTATTTTTGCAAGCGCCCTTTTGTAGGGATTCATATCCTGTCTTCTGCCTGCGTATATGGCGCCGTGTCTGTCACACGCTATTATGTCCTTTACTCCATAAGTCGAGAGTATCTTTGAAACGGCCGAGCCTGCGGCGCCTGCCCCTGAAACAACGACCTTCAATCTTTTGATATCTCTCTTTAAAAGCCTCGCGACGTTTATAAGGGCGGCTAAAACGACAACGGCGGTCCCGTGCTGGTCATCGTGAATGACGGGGATGTCAAGCTCCTTCCTGAGCCTGGTCTCTATTTCAAAGCAGCGGGGCGCGGAAATGTCTTCGAGGTTTATGCCTCCGAATACGGGCGAAATGTTTTTAACGGTATTTATTATCTCATCGGTATCCCTGGTTTTCAGCGCAAGGGGGAAGGCGTCAATGCCTGCAAACTCCTTGAAGATCATCGCCTTCCCTTCCATTACGGGCATGGCGGCTTCAGGCCCCAGGTCGCCGAGCCCGAGTATAGCGGTGCCGTCCGTCACTATCGCTACGGAATTGCCTTTTATAGTGTACCGGTAAGCATGTTCTTTATGCTCATAGATGTCCCGGCAGATCCTTGCAACGCCCGGGGTATATACCTTTGCAAGGTCGTCCCTGTCCCTGATGGACACCCTGTTGTGGATCTCTATCTTCCCGCCTTCATGGGCTGTGAACGTCCGGTCCATAACCCTGAGGACCTTAACCCCGTTAAGGTCCCTGATAGAGGCGACGATTACTTTTTCATGCCGCTCATCGCGCGCATCGACCGTAATGTCCCTGATTATCTTTCCCTTCTCAACGCGGACGATGTCTATCGCGCCTAAATCTCCACCGGCCCGGCTGACGGCGTCAGCGATCAGCGAGAACATGCCGACGCGGTTCTCTATCTCAACCCTTATGGTAATGCTGTAGCTCGGGCTCGGTAGGCGGGTCATATTCGTTCAACCATTCTTTGCCAGCAGCTCTTTTGCGTGTCTTAACGACGCCTCCGAGACGCTGCCGCCTAACATGCGGGCGATCTCCGCGGTCCTTTCGTCTTTCTCCACGCTGTTTATTTCAACGATGGTCCTTTCTTTCTTGACCTTCTTTTCGATCCTTAAATGCCTGTCGGCGTAAGACGCTATCTGGGGCAGATGCGTTATGCATATTACCTGACGGCTTGAGGAAAGGTTTTTTAATTTCCTGCCGACGTTCTCCGCCGTCCTGCCGCCTATCCCCGCGTCTATCTCATCAAAGATCATCACAGGGATATTGTCTCCTTCAGCCGTGATGCTCTTTAACGCCAGCATAATCCTCGAAAGCTCCCCTCCCGACGCTATTTTTGACAGGGGCTTGAGGTCTTCACCGGGGTTGGGGGATATCAGGAACTCAACGTCGTCAATCCCTTTCTGAGTCGCCCTTAAGCCGTCTGTTGTATCATCGCCTTTTTCTTGCGTCAGGAGGATTGAAAATCTTGTCTCCGGCATTGAAAGCCCGGAAAGCCGGGAAACGACTTCAGCCTCTATCTTTTTTGCGGCGGCCTTTCTCTTTTTTGATAGTCTCTGCGTCTTTTCCGTCAGGACGCTCTTAAGCCCTTCCAATTCTTTCTTCGACGCGTCCAATCTTTCTTCAGAGCGCTGAAGCTCCTCAAGCTCGGTCGTCGCTTTATTCCCGTAATCGAGAATCTCCTGAACGCTGCTGCCGTATTTTCTTTCCAGTCCCTTTATAAGCTCAAGCCTCTCCTGCGCCTGCTCAAGCCTCTCCGGGTTAAAATCAAGCCCGTCTTTATAATCCCTGAGGAAATATCCAGCCTCCTCAAGCAGCGGCAGCGCGTCCTCAACGGCTTTGCAGGCGTCCTTTGCGCGGGAATCGATATTGGAGATTTCCCTGAGAGAGTTAAGTATCCGGGAGAGTCTTGAAATACACGCCTCATCCGAGGAATAAAGAGAACCATAAGCCTCATCGGCAAGCCCGGCAAGACGGACGGCGCTGCCCAGGATTTTTATCTCCTCCGAAAGCTTTTCCTCCTCGCCTAAGCTTAAATTCGCGGTCTCGAGCTCGTTTATCTGAAACCTGAGAAGGTCGAGTCTTTGCGCCCTCTCTTTTTCTTTCTGAGTAAGCTCCGCTAGCTGCTGTCTTAAAGCGCTTAACGCCCCGTAAACGTTCCCGACTTCCTGCCTGTCGGCAAGCAGCCCTCCGTATGCATCGAGCAGATACATCTGATGGTCCGCCGACAGCAGCGACTGATGCTCGTATTGCCCGTGGACGTCGATAATGCCGCCGCTGACGTCCGACAAGGTTTGCACGGTCGCCATTGAGCCGTTAATATACGCCCTGTTTTTCCCCTGCGAGGAGATGATCCTCTTCAGGATAAGCCCGTCTCCGATAGCGATGCCGTTATCGTGAAGGAATTGATTTGCGGAGGGGCTTAATGCTTCCTGCCGGATATCAAAGAACGCCTCGACGACGGCCTCCTTCTCCCCGCTCCTGATGACCTCGCCGGCCGCCCTCTCCCCGAGGGCCAGACAGAGGGCGTCGATCACTATTGATTTCCCGGCCCCGGTCTCTCCCGTGAGGACGTTAAAGCCTTCTCTGAATTCCAGGGTCGCGTCGTCGATAATGGAGAAGTTCTTAATGTGAAGCTCCCGCAGCATGGTTTATTATACCCCAATTGAGCGATTCTTAAATGAATAAACAGCATGTTAAGTTTATCGGTTTTGGTTATTTAATCTCACCTATCAGGTGATGCATTTCCCCCTCTAAAAAGAGGGGCAGGGGTGTGTAAAAGGAAGAGCATAAAGGGAAACACACCCCTAATCCCCTCTTGCTAGAGGGGAAGAAACAAAGAATCGCTCAACTTAGGTTATAATTAATTACATCTCATGCTTAAGAAGCTCGGCAGAAACATAACTGTCTTCAATGCAATCGCTTTTACGGTGGTCCTTTTAGTCGGCGGGGTAAGCATAGTGTTTACAAAAAGCATTTTACATAATGCGTACAAGATCGAGGAGGAAAGCGAGCATATATCCATCATTCACGGCATTCATGCCGATGCCTATCGCTTGATACTCGCCATGCATCATTTTCTCATAGACGCGGATGAAATATATTCCCGGGAAGCTGTTTTACTGATCTCGAAAATCAAGACGGAAACAGAAAACTATAAAGCCGTTGAAGAAGCCGAGCTGTATGAGGAAAGGAACCTGGAGATTAAACTATTGGATGTCATACTTGAGGATATTCGACAGCTCAGCGATCTTACAAAATTTTTTGAAGGGTTTTCAAAGACAGGTGATCTTGATAAAGATGAGCTGATGGGGCTGGAGACTTTTGCGTATGAGATTGAAACTTCTACATCGAAGATAAACGAGATCCATTTTGACAAGATAAGAGAATGGCAAACTGAGTCGTTATCAAACATGAAGATAATCGCAATTTATTATGCAGTGTTTTTATTAATAGGCGGGATTTCCATTTTTGTCGGACACAAACTTCTGCAAAAGAAAGTTGTTAATCCGATTAAAATACTTGCCGGCGCTACGCTGGAGTTTGCAGAAGGGTCTCTCGATAAACGAGTTTATACGGATTCTCAGACCGAAATAGGCGAGCTTTATCAGTCCTTTAATAAAATGGCGGAGAAACTCCAGCAGAATGATAAGCTTTTGAGGAGGTTCAATGAAGTGGCGGCCGGTGTCAGCCATGAAGTAAAAAACCCTTTGAACGTGTTGGCCATAGCCGCTCAAAAGATTCTAAAAAAACTTTCAAGCCAGTCCGAATCCGACCCTGAAGTCTATAAATGGGCCTCTCATACGAAATATGAAATCAACAGGATTAATAACATTCTTGAAGAGTTCGTTAAGTTTGCAAAATTCCCCGAGCCCCGGTTCTTTGAAAACGATATAACCCAGGTCATTAAAGAGGTGGCTGATTTAATTTCCGAGAATGCAAAGAGGTCAGGTGTGACGATTAAATTGTCCTTGCAGGAGAATGCGCCGGTGTTTAAATTTGACGCCCGGCAGTTTAAGGAAGTGCTGATGAATCTTTCTCATAATGCAATTCAGGCCATGCAAAACGGCGGCACGCTCGAGATAAAAACCGCCGTTGCTGATGAGAAGGTTATTATCAATGTTACGGATACGGGAGAAGGCATATCGGAAAACAATCTTGATAAAATATTTACTTCATTTTTCAGCACCAAAGAGGGAGGTCTTGGTCTGGGGCTTTCTATTGTTCAGAAGATCATAGAAAGCCACGGAGGGAGAATAAGTTGTACAAGTCAAATCGGGAAAGGAACAGCCTTTGAGATAATCCTTCCTATGGTGAGAGGGTAGCTTTGGTTATGAAGTCATCTGTTCTGATAGTTGATGATGATAAGACAATTCGTGAAGAGCTGGCAAATTATCTGTCAGATGATTACATAACTTACACTGCATCCAACGGACACGAGGCGATCAGGAATATTAATGAAAACAGTGATATTGAGATTGTCCTTAGTGATCTGAAGATGCCTGAAATGGACGGCCTAGAATTGTTGAAAAAGGTTCAGGACAACAATAAAGATATAGTCACTATATTTATGACGGGATATTCAACTATAGAGTCGGCAGTTGAAGCAATGCGCAGAGGCGCATATGATTATCTGACAAAACCGCTCGATCTGGATAAGCTGGAGATAACAATAAAAAATGCAATTGAAAATAAAAAATTAAGGGCGGAAAATATCATGCTCAAACAGCGGATAAGGGAAAAATATGATCCCGTAACGCTTGTCGGGGACTCAAATAAAATAAACGACATCATGGAGCTGATCAGGCGCGTATCATCTACTAAGGCGACCGTCCTGATCCTGGGCGAAAGCGGTACCGGGAAGGAGCTTGTAGCCAATGTGATCCATTATAACAGCCTGGTTGCAGACGGTCCGTTTATTAAAGTCAACTGTTCCGCCCTGGCTGAAGGCGTATTGGAGAGCGAACTTTTCGGGCATGAAAAAGGCGCGTTTACAGGCGCATTATATATGAAGAAAGGCCGATTCGAACTTGCAGATGGGGGCACTCTTTTTCTCGATGAGATCGGAGACCTTCCCCCGTCTATCCAGGTGAAGCTCCTGAGATTTTTACAGGAGTCGGAATTCGAACGGGTCGGCGGCACAAAGACTATAAAGGTTGATGTGAGGATTATTTCTGCGACCAACAAAGATCTTGAGCGGCTTGTTGAAGAAGAAAAATTCAGAGATGATCTTTTCTATAGATTAAAGGTTGTAACTATCGAAGTGCCTCCTTTACGTGAGAGACCGGAAGATATCCCCTTAATTGTGGATTATCATCTTAAGAAATTCATTGAGATCCATCACAAGCAGATAAAAGAGATTGCCCCTGACGCCATGAAAATAATTAATTCCTATAACTGGCCCGGTAATATCAGGGAATTAATGAATTGCATAGAAAGCGCTGTCGTCATGACCCTTGGGGACCGGATAACAGCCGACAGTCTGCCCCCTTTTCTCACTTTAAAGCGCAAAAAGGTTTCAGGCAAAGCCCCTGAAAATCTTTTTGAAATCGAAAAAACCGCTATCCTTGACGCCCTGAATAAATGCGGCGGCAATAAGGCGGAAGCTGCCAGGGTATTAGGAATCGGCCTAAGAACGCTTTACAGGAAGCTGGAGCAGTATGGGGTAGAGGAATAACAGGATATTAAGAATTCATTAATAACTGAATCCGTTCTCCCTCCTGCCTAACTGTCAAGTATTTCTTGACAGCAGTTGCAAGTTCAGCGATATGCCAGGTTAATTTTGTAATCGCCAACCTAATCGCCAACCTAATCGCCAACTCAACTGAGAATATATCTTATATTGCGCCCTTTGCCTTCCGATTTTATGACGCCTGACAATAAAAGCTTCTTAAGCTCTTTCAATGCAGCTTCATCAGAAAGCCTGAACATTTCTCGCATCGTTTTGTTCGTGATAAATCCGGTGTTGTTTATCCTCTCCACAATCTTCATCTGCCTTTCTGTCAAGGCTATTTGCCCTTTCAACTGCTTCCGTTTCCGGTCGCCGCTCATGGACAGAACTTTTTCTTTTACCTTATCTATCTGCATAGCTACGCCATAGGTAAAATATTCGAGCCATATAGTCATATCCAGTTTTTTTGAATCTACGCTCTGAAGTGCAAGGTAGTATGCCTGTCGGTCGCTGTCATAGTAATCATCGAGCGCGAAAAATCTCTTTGTGTCAAATCCCTTCAAGTAAAGAATGACGCTTGCCAATGCGCGTGCCGTCCGACCGTTTCCATCAATAAACGGGTGTATCCTTACAAACTCATAGTGACTGATGCCTGCAAGGAGCACTGGGTTTATGTCTGCGGCATCCCCGCTGTTCAGCCATTCTATAAACTCCTTCATCAGGCGAGGGACTTCCCTGGTATCCGGCGGTCTGAAAGTGATGTCGCCGGTGAGCCTGTTCCCAATCACAACTTGACGGTTTCTGTAGACTCCGCTGTCCACAGGGTTTTCAAGAACATCTCTTGTAAGAAGCTTATGGATTTTCAGGATGGCCTTCTCGGTGATCTTTTCATGTTCAGCAAGTTTTGGCAGGTCTTCGAGCAATTTGAGATAATTCAAAACCTCTGCCTTTGCCTTTCTTGTGGCCATAATGTCTCTGCCCATTGCAAGCTCGGAGACCTGTTCAAGCGACAGGGGATTGCCTTCTATTGCGGTAGAGGCATGAGCATTTTTTATCAATGCTTCTTTCCGTAACGCCACTTCCCACTTCGGCACGAGATACGCATTATCAACCAGCGCCTTTGCTTCTGCGGTCTTGATGAGATTATTCAGAATGTCTGCTGTAATTCTATAGTTGGGTTTAAACATATTTGCTCCTTTTTACTTAACTGGTAATATCTTTCACAACTCTCCCTGAAAGCCTTATCAAGAACCGCAGGCATAAGTGTATCAAGTTTGGCGGCGGTTTGGGTGTACGAGATTGACAGTTTCAGGAAAACCAGAACATGTTTGATTTCAACAGGGGACCCGTTGCTCTTTGTTGTTATGTTGAATATTGGATTAAACGGCATGTAAGTCTCTCCTATTTGAGCCATTTTGTATAAGCAAGATAATCGATAGCCGTAACTGTTCCCACTGTCTGAAGTTTATGAAGCAACTTTAATAAGAAAAAAACTAATGCCTGTTCAGCAGTGCTCGTTTCAATCTGTAATTTACTGTCCGTGTTGAATGTAATTTCAAAACCACCGTCACAAATTGAACAGCCGATATCAATCCTTTCTGACGGATTCATTCCTGAAAGATACTCTCTGAATGAATCCCCGAAAGGAGGAGACCACGAACTTTTATACGCAAGCAATCCGGCAAGTACTGGGATAGGTGGCCTTGGATCGGTTTTTCCTCCTACTGTATTTGCCATACGCTCTGCCGCCGATGAGGGCCCTGTTTGTACAATATACTTACTTAGAATGCTTTCTACGTATTGATCCGGGGTCATAGATCGCTCCAGTATCGTTTGGGAATACTGCTGTCTGTCAATACCTCGACAACATCAATGATCGAAAACCACCACTCGTTGTTATGAATGGTCTTTCTGATCCTTTTTCCTTCGAAGATAGCCAGCTTGTGTTCTTCCATTTGTCCCCCCTTTTGTGATTATTGGTTATGCAACTCTGCAAAGCTCTGATTAAGCCCAAGTCGTTCCCATTGCAATTCTAAGCAGTCAACAAAAGACACTTACTCCCCTTTAACGCCCTTGAATGCATAAGTATATTTCAATCGATTATTAAAATGAAAGTTAAATAATTAAGGAGCCGTGAATCATTAGGCAGTCAATAGAATTTTCGTTAAAGGCTATGACCAAAGAGCATATACGGCAATACAACCTTCTTTGCAAGATCAGCTTAAAGCTTAAATCCGTTTATCTCCGTCTCAGTCCATTCCTTCCATGCAAGTAAAATTTATTTTGGAAACAGACCCTTCATCCCTTCTGTTATCGCTTTCAATGGCACGGCGACAACCTTATCATCCAATGAATATTGCTTTATGCCGGGATATACCACGGCAATCTGATCGAGCTTCAGGTCATCCAGCGCCGTTCGCATGGACGGAGTAAGCTTCGGCGCGTCTATGCGCTTGCATTCCACGCCCAGCATGCGTCTATCTTTCACCATCACGAGATCGATCTCAGCGCCGCTGTGGGTCGCCCAGTAATAGACTTCATCCGGATCGGTCGCCTTGATCATCTCTTCAATAACGTATCCTTCCCATGACGCCCCGCTTTTGGGATGACCGTGCAGATCTCTCTCCGATTTTATCCCAAGCAGGTAATGGAGCAGTCCGGTATCCCGGAAATATATTTTGGGCGCTTTCACCTGCCGTTTTTTCAGATTCGCATGCCACGGAAGAAGCTGACGTATCATGAAGACTCCTGATAAAATATCGAGATATCGCCGGACAGTCGGCTCACTTACACCTAACGAGCGCGCGGGGTCTGCCGCGTTCCAGATTTGTCCGTGATAATGCGCCAGCATAGTCCAAAAACGCAGCAGCGCAGCAGCAGGCGCTCCAATGCCCCACTGGGGCAGGTCACGCTCCAGAAATGTTTGAATGAAGCTCTTTCTCCATGCGAGGCTGTCGGACTCTGTCCGGGCAAGAAAAGAAGGTGGGAAACCACCGCGAAGCCAATGGCGGGTCTGAGCCTTATGCCCGACCTCCGACATGCTGAAACCGCTCATCGCAACGGTCTCAATCCGGCCGGCCAGAGATTCAGAGGATTGCCTCATAAGTTCCGGCGAGGCGCTGCCGAGGATGAGAAAGCGGGCGGGCAGCGGTTTCCGGTCAGTGAGCACCCGAAGCACCGGGAATAAATCCGGACGCCGCTGCACCTCATCAATGACTACCAGCCCTTTCAAGCTGCGCAATGCGGTCATCGGTTCGTCCAGACGGGAAAGGCCGGAAGGGTCTTCGAGGTCGAAATAGTTTGGGGAGTCAGCCTCAACAAGCTGCCGGGCAAGCGTGGTTTTGCCGCACTGACGGGCTCCGACAAGCGCAACTGCCCGGCTTCGCCGCAGGGCGGATCGCACCTGACGCACCAGGTTGTCTCGTTTGATCATGGCTTCATTATACCATGAAAATCGAAAACGTTACTTTCGAATTTCAATGTCCCTTAAACTAACCATGAGCCTGCCGATTAATTAACAGTCAATCGCCGAGGCGCCGATGATAAAGATACAGAGCGCCGACAGGATAAGACGGGTCAGATATCCTTTTGATATTATATTGGCCGGGTTATGGATATTCTTGAGGGTCATGATTTTCTCCGTGGCAATTGAGAAAGCACCTGCCTCTGAAGGTCCCGAGGTCCTCGAACCTTAAAGCTCCCCGAGCATTAGGCTGTACGATAGTAAGATCAAAGTTAATAAGATGACTGTTGTTTTGGGAATTGCCCTGAGTGGAGCTTATCCCGTGCGCATCATGGCAGGCGGAGCAGGGGGCATCCTCGCCTTCTACATGTTTCTTATGCTCCTTAAAACTCTCATCGCCAAGGATGCTGTTTCTGTTATGGCATTGGTAGCACAGCGCATAGTTGAAAGGGCTCTCCCGCGTGAAGTCCTGCGTTGTGTAGTTCCCTCTTAGCAGGTGCTTATAGCTGGAGCCGTGAGGGCCCTTGGGGCCTGTTGTATTATCATTGTTATGACAGTCCGTGCAGAATATTTTGCTTGATGTCGTGTATGGGGGGAGCAGGCTCGGCACATTGGAATTGACCCCGGAAGCTTCGACGGGATGATACGACGGATTTGAGGGGTCAAACTCAAGCCTTGTATTGAGCTGCGGGAGCTGCCTTGTTATCGGATAAGTTGTTGTTACGTTGTTGTCGGCATGACAGTTATAACATATTTCATAGAGGTTATTTGCAGGGTTGACCTGCTGACCTGCCGGGTCTATACCCTTTACGCCTGTATTGCTGCCTGATACAAGGGGCGCGCCCGAGGACGGGTCGGCGTTTGCCCGGTGGGGGTTGTGACAGTCCGTGCATTCTATATGTTTTTGAACGGCGCCTGATGTAAAGTCCTCGGCAGGATCATGTATGCCCGCGAAATCCTGCACGGGATGTCCATACGGCTTCAGAAGCTCCGTCTCAATGTCTTTGCTTGCCGCATTTCCATTATGGCAGACCAGGCAGTTGTCTTCTTCAAAAGAGTAATTCAACAGTCTTTCATGGCCGCCTGCCGTGTGAGGGGTGTGGCAGTTTTCACAACTGTTTTCGGACACCGTGACATACGGCGTATGAGGCCAGGGGTCGGCGCCGGAGCCGTTCCATGTGACGTCGGATGTTGAATGTGAGCTAAAGGCCCATCCGTCTTTCTGATGACACGTGGCGCAAAGGGCCGAATATGTATTCGGCATGACAAGGAATTTACTGTTGGCGTCGTCATGAGGGTCATGGCATGCTGTGCACTGCAGTTGTCTTTCCCTGTCGAGTTTTATTTCCTGCGGGAGTATGGATGGGTCCACAAGCTCGCCGTTGCTGAAGGCGAGAGAGGTGTCGTAGAGGAAAGAGACAGGATGGTCGTCTGAAAGGTCGGTCCCGAGCCTCGAAGGCCCTTCGGGAATAAAGCGTATCCCCCCCTGGAAGGGGATTTCCCGAGGCTCTGAAATCAGCGCTCCAAGGGCGATGGTCCCGTCATGGCAGCTTAGACAAAGTTTCGATGCGCCCGTCGGTTGTCCGACCGCGGCATATAGGGTTGAGCTTTGATACGGCGTGTAATTTACCGTTGAATCCTGCCTGTTCCACAGATACGGGATATCTCTCCTTGCATTGTGAGGGGTATGGCAGAAGAGACATATTTCTTCTTCGGTAGAGGATCTTATCGGCCCGGGGCCTGTAACGGATAAATTATGCTTTGTGTCGATAATGCTCCCACCCGGCGCATCCGTCTTCAGGAAGATAAACAGAAGGGAGAAAATAAATAATGACATTTTGCACGTTTTCATTGCCTTAAGAACTCATCCCCTTTCATATATTGAAAGACCTGAACCCTCTTGTTGTAAGAATCAGAAACGTATATTCTGTCGTCAGCGTCAATGAATATTCCCGACGGAAGCCAGAACTCTCCGTACCCGTGGCCGGAGCCGCCGAAATCCATAAGGAGCCTTCCTTCTTTATCAAACACCTGGACGTTGTCAAACAGGGCATCCGCCACGTAAATGTTCCCGTCGCTGTCAACGGCAACGCCCCTGGGCCTTGCAAAATAACCGGGTCCGTCTCCTGGCTTGCCGAAGGCTTTTAAAAACTTCCAGTCAGGACTGAATATCTGGATCCTGAAATTAAGTGAATCCGAGACAAAGATATGACCGTCGCCTGATACAAAGACGTTTGTAGGATAGTGAAACATCCCTGCTTCACTGCCGTTCTTGCCGATTATTCCCTTTACCTTGTAACCGTCAAGATCATATCTTATTATCTCTGAATTCCCTGTATCGACGACGAGCAGCTCATGGGTTTTCTCATTTACGGCGATCCCGGTAGGTCTTTGCAGGAGCTCCCTGCCAAGCTCCTTAATATATTTTTTCCCGTGATCCTTGAAAACCTTGACAACTGCTTCCTTTGAATCCGTAACAAATATATTGCCCTCCCTGTCGATTGCCACGTCGATCGGCGAGGTAAATGATGCTGCCTCGTCCGGGAATGTATAATAATCGCCTTTTCTTGAATCGAACACATGAACGTTTCTGTTAGATGTATCAACGACAAAAAGTCTGCCTTCGGCATCCATTTCCACACCGTACGGCGCAAGCAGCGATTTCCTCTCCGAACCCTTTAAAAATCTGAAAAATCTTTTCAACGCGCCTTCCTTTATATATAAGTCTTCAGGCGCTGATATTGAATTGACAAAGCGTATTCTCGGGATCTCGGGTGGGTTCGGCCAGATTATGTCGGGCATCCGCTCTCTTACTTCTACGGCATGTTTAAAACAACCGGATGCGGTGAGGCCCAGCGCTGAAAATAATAAAATGACGGTGATGAATCTCATATGCTCTCCGCTAAAACAGCGTCCTTTTTATCTCAAATAAAAAGTAATTGTTCCTGAATGTTTCATTAGCTGTCTCGTCTTCTGCATTCAAGAGCCTGTAACTTATGCTTCCTCTCCAAATCCCGGAGAACCACTCGAGCGTTGAAGAAAAACCTGAATCGGTTGTCTGTTGCACCTGACCGGAGAGTTTATTCCTGAAACCCTCGAGTCTCAACCGGCTCCACTTTGAAGCGGCCATTTGTATTGTTCCCCTGAGACCGTTGGACTTCTCAACCTCACCGGTATCTTTAAATTCGGTTTCGCCGTAATTGCCGGAAATGCTGAAAAATAATTTTTCTCCCGGCTTTAAAGTTACGGTCTCTTCCGCCTGCCGCCTTGTAGTAGGCATTATCGTAGTCCGCCGGTCCTCAAAATCCAGCCTCGTCCTGCTCCACTTCCACTCAAGCTCCGTTCCCGCCGAATGAACGGTGTCATCCGTAAGCTCGTCAGGCGGAAGGCCGGAGATAAACTCCTCTCTGGCGCTGTTGAACCTGTAGAAAAGCCTCCATGCGGACCGGAGATTAAGATTAACGCCGTATGATTGGCTGAAAGTGGAATAATTAAAAGCCGGATTGCTGAGGTATCCGTAGTCGACAAGCACCTCCTGCCCGCTGCTTATTCCCCCGCCCGTGATGCGGCTGATCCTCACAAAAGAGTCCGTCCCGGTCACCCTATAGTCAATATCTTTTATATAACCTATTGCCCCTGTATTATCCGTTATCACTATTGAGTCAATATCAACGCGCTCGTTTTCAAGCAGTGTAACGACGCCGTCGGTCAACGTGACGGATTCATCTGTTACCTGTATAAAATCCGATATGATGTCCTGATCGGTTATTTTATAATCATAGCCCGCATTAATATTCAGCGTTCCCCATGGTATTGCCCTTACGTAGTTAAAATTAACAGCAGCGCCGTAGTTGCCGGTCCGGCCCCCGGTGAAATCACTTAAAGCTCCGAGGGTATTTAATGAGGTTGTGAGATTTTCATAAAGAAGGTGGGTCAGATCGAAGCCGAGGGCCTTTGACTCCGTAACGGAGGCTTCCGTAGTGTTCTTGTCATACCGGGCCGTGTAATTTGTGGAGAGATTTTCCCGGTGTCTCCAATTAAGCGCTTCGGATAAATTGTATGATGTGCTTTCGGTAAAATCCCCGTGTGAAGCCCGATAGCCGAGGCCGGAAGCGAGGGCGACCCTCCTGTCTTCCGTAAGGTTGTAATAATTCTGCAGTGTGACGTTTTGCGCGACCGTGTTTACAGATACGCCCTGGGCCGTTCGGGCGCTGTCTTTATAGGAGGCATTCAGCGACGTATCTCCCAGATGCTTGTCATGTCTCATGTTCAGGAAGATTTCATCCGCTTCATTATCAGCGGTATAAAAGCCGGTCTGGGCGCTTTCCAAATGTCTGTAAGTAAGGTTTGTCGGCAGCGCTTCGTATTTGAGCATAAGCCCGGCGCCGTATGAATCAGTGTCTGTTTCAGACCTCGCAGCGAAGGCGCTTGTAAGCGTGGACCTCTGTTTGTCGGCGAATATATTCAATGTATAAGGTTTATATTGCAAAAATGTAAGCTCCGTAAAATAGCCCCGTAGAAAGGACCTTGAAGCCCTTTTGTCTTCTCCATCCGTCCGTTCGGATAGTTGCTTCCACTCAGGCGCCAATCTCAGGGTGTATGTCATAAGGGCCGGGTGATAAACCCATCCTTCTGTTTCGATGTCGAGCCTTTCGGAAAAGGCTGCGGCGGTGTCTTCCCTGTTGACGTCGGCGCTCTTTCTTTCATCCTTCTCAAACTTATATGAAAACTCAAGCCCGAGTCCGGGCCTTTCAATCAGGAAATATCTTCCTGCAAAAACACTTCCGCCGCTCGAGGTTGTGAAAATCACAATACAAAGCAGGATCAGTGCGCGTTTTGATGCCTCCCTGCTTATAATCATAACCGGTTGGAGCCGCCTCCTTGATCTCAAAATGCCTCATTAAAGTCTTTTTTCAGCAGGAACCTGTCTTTCCCGAAATGCGCATTGTGGCACGAGATACATTCCTCACCTTTTATATGCCCTTCGGTCGCCGTTATGTTTCCTTTTAAGTGACACTGTCCGCATAAGTCTATTGTCTTTTCTTTTAAAAGCATATATTGAAAGCGTGATGTATGAGGGCCGTGGCATATTACGCAGTTGCCGTTGGCTGCGGGGCCGTGTATCCAGAGCTCTTTACTGCTTGCCGACATGGTTGATTTCTCCATGTGACATCCCGTGCAAAGCTCGTTGAGCGGAGCCACAAGCCTTTGGGGCACTGCCTGAGTCAGTTTGGGAACGCCCCCGGGCTCTTTTTTGTCCATCTTTCTAAAACCGACTGTGGCTGAAGTGTCGTGGCAATGATAGCACTCTCCCGCGGCGAACGGACCATGGGCAAAAGACGCAGGCTCAGGGGGTGTTCGCTTCTTTTCTTTCTTTGCCGCTGCCGTCCGTCCCGGATCCGTTTTCTCCGTCTTGTTTCTTTCTTCCGGGTTTTCTCCTTCAAGGGGCGGCACTCCCGTGAAAAAAAAAGTTAATACCTTGTGCCTGGCGTGCATATCACATCCAGTGGTGAATATGATCCCGAGAAAGGCGCACCCTATTACTAATGGTCTTAAAATAATAACGACATACATGTTATGCATATTAGGTTGTCTGTCATTCCGGCTTGTCCGGAATCTTTCCTTTCGGGTTCTTTTTAATTTCAGGCCGCGGCGCCCCTGTCCAATCTCCAAAGCCGTAAACGTTTAATTTATGTTCTCCTAACATATTGCCCACATAAACGAGGTATTTAAGGTTGAAATCCTTATCAGCGTATTTTTTGAAATATTCGACATTGTGATAATCGACGTATATCCCGTTCGGCATATACATGCTTCCGGGCTCGGGGCCGAACCCTCCGAAGAACAGCAGAAGGTCGGCTGTTTCAACGTCGAATATCTGGACGTTTTCAAAGGCGGTATCAACCACAAATAGATGCCCCTCCCTGTCCACATCAAGCCCTTTCGGTCTTGCCAGGGCGCCGAGG
>JACRHB010000189.1 GCA_016217725.1 Nitrospirota bacterium
CATCAGCTTTGGGACATAACGCGCCATAGCAAAGTTAAAGCCGTCCTTTGATATGTTGACCTGTCGGTATTGTCCGGCCCATTCATACACATCGCCAAGCCATTCTCTATGTATCGTGCAGGTATCGGCTGCGGAAAAGCGATGCTCTTTCGTGAACATGCCCATGAGTTTCGTTTGCACAAGTGCATATCGCTCAGCCTCAATAACATCCATTTCGCGCTTGCGAGTGATATGCAAGAGATTTCTGAGTACCCTGCCGCGAGAACCTGGCTCTGGCTGGTCTTCAATAAGATGTGAAGTTTCGTAGCGGCCTGATTTTTTCATATCAGCCTTCCCGAAAACGCTTTTTTCAGAATCGACTGCCGCAGGCGTTCAGCACGTTTGAGATTGGTTTCAATTTCCACTTCAATTTCTTCTGCAACAGAAAGACGTCGTTCGACTTCTTCAACTACTTTACCCTGTTCTTTTACTGATGGAATTGGAATTGCAAGTGCCTGAAGTTTTGTACCATTAACATTAGCCTGTCCAACCTGTTGGCTGACGACAGACTTAATCCAGTTCCGACCATAAGAAGAATTGATGTAGTACGAAATTATCTCTGGTATCAGTAAAGGAACAACCTGAACACGAATCAAATAGGATGCAAAAGAGCATGGTTCTGAATGTCCATGATATACAGCAGTTTTACCAACCAATTCAGGACTATTTGTTCTGTTGAATAGAATATCATCTCTTATTAGAAGAAGTCCTGGAAACTCGGCATGATTTTTTGGAAGGTACTTCAAATTATTAAAAGTTAATTTGCCCTCAACAATATTGCCCATTCGAAGAACTGGAGTTCCCCCGAAAGAGCGGACACTTGTTTTCGAAGAACTTCCATATTGCACATTGTTCGAAACTTGTTCAATTGTCGCCCACACCCACCCCTTCGGTAACTCGTTTTGTAGGGGCAATTCATGAATTGCCCCTACAGCGGCAGGCTCTTTATATTTCTTCCCGGGATGTTCTTTCTCCCATTTCTTCCTCCGCTCGGCGAGGATACGTTTTAGAAGGTCAGCGCCCGATTCTGTAGGGGCGTATTGCAATACGCCCTTACGGTTGGGGGCAGTTCGTGAACTGCACCTACGCCACCCCTCCGTCAGCTTCCCTTCAACAGCAGCCTTGAGGACAGAGGCTTTGTAACGCTTGAGGTTGGCCTTTATCCTCTTCAGCGCAGCCACGGCTTCATCAAGACGGGAGAATTGTTTTTCGATCTCGGAGACGATGAGTTTTTGCTCGTTGAGGGGAGCAAGAGGAAACAAAATTGCTTTTACGTCTGAGCCAGAAATGGCTTTGAAAGTACTCCCTGTTCCCATTTGAGCAAGCTCATGTTCAATACTCCGAAGATAGTAAAAGACATATAAATAGTCTGTTCCTTCTAAAGGTCGAATTGCCGCCAATCCTCGACCAATGCAGCATTCTGAAGAGGCGATATTTGTCGGTCCGACGGGCGCTCTTACGGAAATCAGCACATCATTTTTATAAGCAACTTTTTTGGGCTTTGAACACCATTTAACAACGGTTGGATAACGCACTCCAAATTCTGCTTTCCCTTGGAAAAATGGTAGCCCCGATCTATCTTTATTGTACGTATTCCCGGGGGGCGACTGTCCCATTACGATGTTACAGGCATCATTTAAATTTTTTAAGACCCACCCTTCCGGCAACGCCGTTTGTAGGGGCGTATTGCAATACGCCCCTACAGGAATCACACCAACGTTTGAATTGTCATGGCCTGCTGACCTTCTCATTTAATATTCACCGGATTGTTTTCGTCCAGGTCCCATTGTAATGGATTATTGATAATATATTCCTGAATAGACCTCAGCTCCTTCTCATTCCGAACAACATGTTCGTAATAATTTCGCTGCCAGACGGGTGCACCCTGGGTGTTGCGCATAAAATTGATTTGCTTTGTTGCGGCGGATTTAAAACCCCGGACAATTGCGCCGATTGTTTGTGATGGTGATCGGAACGCATTTGTAGGGGCGTATTGCGATACGCCCCTACATTGAATAGTATCCATACGATCATTAATAAACAATATCCCGTGAAAATGATTCGGCATAATAACGTATTCATCCAATCCGATATTTGGACGTAAATTAATGGTGTTCATCCATTCATCCTTCACAACCTGTCCATATTCGTTTAATTTCATTTCCCCGCCAAAAATTTCTCCGAACTGGCATTCCCTTTGCCATGTACATATCGTTATAAAATATGCCCCTTCCTGTGAATAATCATAATTCGGTAAACGAATTGATCTTCTGTGATACCTATCCATATCAAATCTCTTGTACATTTATTGTCCCCTCGTTTTACAAATTGCCTATGTTGTAAGGGCGTATTGCAATACGCCCCTACACGAATTGTCCCTGCATAATTGCCCGTTGCTTTGCTCACGCCGCCAGCACCTCATTCAATTCATCCATTATGGAAAACAACTCTTCCCCAAACAATTGATAAGCCTTCCCCAACCCGCCTTCAGGTTTGAAAGGCACAGAATCAAAATCATCCTTTTCAATACAGAGACTACCGACGATGTGTTCCTTAATCATCACAAGCCAGCGAAGCTGTTCATCAGTAAACTTCTTCTGCTTTGACAACCATTCCTGATATCTCTTCTGAACATGCTCTGCAAATGGCTCAAGCTCATTCTCCTGATGCAGGGCAAAGCGTATCAACGAAACCAGATCAGTAAGTATCTTCTGCGCGCTTGCGCCTCTGACTTTTGATTTTTCCAGAGAAGCATAGGCATTCCAAAGTCTGTCCACGCCCCAGAGATATGGAGGCTTCTCTATTATATTCGCAAGCTCTTTGATCTGTTCAAAACGAAGCCTTGATTTGTACGGCTTACTGTAGAGTATTTGAAGGGCGGTTATTTCATCCTTGTGATCTTTGATGAATTGCTCAAAGGAAGTAACCAGACCTTGTGCTTTATCCAACGCCTCAGCGCTGAACCCAACATCAATGATTTCATCCTTGCTGATAGTGTCAATTGTTTGCTCGGTGGTCTTGTATAAATCTATCAAACGATTCCTGAGCGCCGGATTGTGAAGGGGTTTTACTGCGTCTGTTTTCATCTTTTCAGATGTAGGGGCAGGTTTCAAACCTGCCCCTACGGTCGTATCCACCTGTTCAACGTAATTGTCAGGATTGAGGGCTTGCACAATATCAGCGGCAATGTCCTTAATTGACAAACCTCCGGTAAGTTTCTGAATTGACACCTTGTCCTCCGGCGTAATCCTTTTATCCAGCCTTGCAAGCCGTCCGGCTATGGATGAAAGAACATCATCTTCAATATTTCCGAGGGCAACTGCCTGAAGGAGCTTTTCCAGCGAAACAGTTTTCTTTCTTTCCATCGGGCAGGAATCTGTCCTGTCATTCTCACAAACACCCACAGCATCAACGATGATGAAATGTGTCTTGCTCTTGGCGTCAGGAGTGACTGACTGCAGATCATTGTCACTGATGACCCGCACTCCACGGCCCTTCATCTGCTCAAAGTACGACCGTGAATTGACGGCGCGGAGGAACAATACTATTTCAAGCGGTTTAATATCAGTGCCTGTGGCTATCATATCGACTGTTACGGCAATACGGGGATTGTAGCTGTTTCTGAATGAGGCGATAAGATCATCCGTACTCATGCCGGTTGTCTTGTATGTGATCTTTTGAGCAAAGTCATTTCCTTTGCCAAACTCTTCCCTGACAATCTTTACAATGTCCTCTGCATGCGAATCATCCTTTGCATAAATGAGGGTCTTCGGCACGTCCGTCCTGCCGGGGAATATCTCGGTGAAGAGCTTATCCTTAAACGTCTTGATAACTGTCCTTATCTGGTCAGGCGCAACGACATCCCTGTCAAGCTGACTTGCATCATACTCAAGATCGTCGTCCAGTCTCTCCCACCGGACCTTTCTTGTCTCACGGTCACGTTTATCTACCAGATAGTCTGCTTCAATGACTGAGCCCTGCTGTGTGATCTTCGTGCGAATCCGGTACACATCATAATTCACATTGACCCCGTCAGCAACAGCCTGCTCGTGGGGATATTCCATGACAAGATTCTGATTGAAGAACCCAAAGGTCTGTTTGCTGGGAGTGGCGGTTAGCCCGATTATAAAGGAGTCAAAATATTCAAGGACCTGACGCCAGAGATTGTAGATCGATCTATGGCATTCATCAGTGACGATAATATCAAATGTCTCAATCGGGATATCGGGATTATATTCAACAGGCGGAGGTTCTTTAAAGAGATCCTCAAGACCGCCAACAGAGTGCTCTTCAGCCTCTTCATCAAGCTCCTCACCCTTGAGAATTGAATACATCCGCTGAATAGTTGAGATGCAGACGCGCGCGGTCTTGTCTATCTGATTCGACTTAAGCTGCTGGACTATATATTCCTCTGTGAATTTATATGGAGTATGAGGAGACTGAAACTGCTGAAACTCCTTTAATGTCTGCCGCCCCAGATTGGCACGGTCTACGAGAAATAAAACTCTCTTGGCACCACCAAACTTGATTAATCGATAAATGAAATTGACTGCAGTGAAGGTCTTGCCGCTTCCGGTAGCCATCTGAATAAGAGCACGGGGGCGGTTATCCTCAAGAGATTTGTCAAGATTCTTGATAGCCTTGATTTGAGCTGGCCACAGTAGGGGCAATTCATGAATTGCCCCTACATTTTCCAGAGGCGGCATACGTCTTAACTTTGCGCGAAGAGTAGCAGCATATAGCAATTGAACATCAGCAGCATGGTCCATTTCACTAGGCGGAGCAAGCCATTCAGCGAGAGTATCGGGACGGTGAAATGAAAAGACAAGGCGTGATCTTGGATCAGGGTCTAATCCGTTGGTAAAATGCGTCTCTTCTCCGGTAGATTCATAAGCAAAAGGGAGTGGTCTGCCCCAGTCGGGAAGATTATCAGGGAGTCCATGTTTGTATTTATTGGATTGTATCTCAACACCGGTAAGCGTACTCCCGACTTTCTTGGCTTCAATAACTCCCGCAGCCTTAGCGTCAATGTAAAAATGATAATCAGCAAAGCCATGACTTGTCTTCAGTGGGAAGTTTCTTATGACAACGCCGCGATGAGCATGGATGTTGGCATCCTTCATGTCACAGACATGCCAGCCTGCCTTTTCAAGCATCTTGTCGATTACTTTACGGGCTTTGTCTTCAGGCGTTATCGGCATCGTTCTGTTTTACAAGGGATGAATACAATAAAGAACCCTTTCCAAATTCATCGGTTAATTATAATCTTAGCCATGTCAAACGGCAAGAAGAATTTAATGCAAAAACGGGGAAGTGCGGAGTATCAGGATAAAGCGACTTGCCCTACTGCGCCTGTTCTTTGTTGTTAAAAAAATCCTTTACCTTGTCCATGAAATTCTTTGAGGTCTCTTCACCGCCCAGCCTGGCGAATTCCATGAGCAGCTCTTTCTGCCTTTGGCTGAGCTTCTTGGGGACGTCTATGAAGACGGTAATATACTGATCTCCCTTTCCGTAGCCGCCAAGCTTCGGAGCGCCTTTGCCTTTCAGATGGAAGACCCTTCCCGAGGGAGTGCCCGCGGGTATTTTCAAGGTTGAGCTTCCGTCGATCGTCGGCACTTCGAGCTCGCCGCCGAGGACCGCCTGTACGAATGAGATCGGGACTTCGCAGAGGAGGTCGTTCCCTTTTCTTTTAAAGAAGGGATGCGGCAGGACATTTAGAACTACATACAAGTCGCCGTGCGGGCCTCCGTAATGTCCGGCCTCTCCTTCGCCCGTGACTTTCAGTCTTATGCCGGTATCGACACCGGCGGGTATTTTCAGCGAGATCGAGCGCTCCTTCCTCACCTTGCCCTGCCCTTTGCACTTCGTGCACGGGTCGGTGATTATCTTTCCGTGGCCTCCGCATTTGCCGCAGGTCTTTGAGATTGTGAAAAAACCCTGTTGTATTCTCGTCTGCCCGGCGCCTTTGCATGTCGGACATGCAACAGGTCCTTTACCCGGCTGGGAGCCCGTCCCATCGCATTCAGGGCAGTTATCCCATCTCGGGATCTTTATTTCTTTATCCGTGCCGAAGACGGCTTCCTGGAGCGTTATTTCAAGGTCATAACGGAGGTCCTGGCCTTTTGTCGGGCGCGTTCTCCTTCGGCCCGTGAATTCGCCGAATATGTCTCCGAAGACGTCTCCGAATATGTCTCCGAAATTGGTTGAGAAGCCTCCGAAGCCGGCGCCGAAATCAAAACCTGCGCCTGTGCCTTCGGTCGTGCCGTACGTATCATAACTCCTTCTTTTTTCAGGATCGCTCAGGCCGGCATATGCCTCGTTGATCTCCTTGAATTTTTCCTCGCTGGCCTTGTCTCCGGGATTTCTGTCGGGATGATATTTGAGCGCAAGCTTCCTGTAAGCCTTTTTCAGATCCTCTTCAGTTGCATTCTTCTCTACGCCGAGTGTCTGGTAATAGTCTTTCATAGTTTATAAATGTAGGGGCGTATTGCAATACGCCCCTACAATAAATTTTAATATGCATCGGGCGAGGCATCGCCTCGCCCCTACAAATTGTACGGGCGGGTTTTAAACCCGCCCCTCCTTAACTTTCCTTCTTGTCCGTCTCTTCGAATTCCGCTTCGACGACGTCCTCTTTCTCTTTCTTAACGCCTTCTGACGCTCCGGCGCCTGCCTGCTGCTGAGCGCCGGCCGCGCCGGCCTTGTACATTTCCTCAGCGATCTTATGTGAGGCCGTGGTCAGCTCGTCGATCGCCTTTCGCAGCTCATCCGCGTCGGTGGCCGTGTCTTTAAGATTTTTACATTTCTCAAGTGCGGCGTTGATCTTCTGCCTGTCGCCTTCGGTTATCTTGTCGCCATAGTCCTTTAAGGATTTTTCAACGGTATACACCAGGGTGTCGGCGTCATTCTTTGCCTCGGCAAGCCGGCGCTTCTTATGGTCTTCGGTAGCATGAGAATCGGCGTCCACCGTCATTTTCTTTATCTCTTCTTCTGAAAGACCGCTTGAAGCGGTTATCCGTATCGATTGCTCTTTCCCTGTGCCCTTGTCTTTAGCGGCTACGTGTAAGATGCCGTTTGCGTCTATATCGAAAGTCACTTCTATCTGCGGAACGCCTCTCGGCGCGGGCGGTATGCCGACCAATTCAAAATTACCGAGCAGTTTATTGTCGGCAGCCATCTCCCTTTCGCCCTGGCATATTTTGATCGTAACGGCAGGCTGGTTATCGGCCGCGGTGGAAAATACCTGGCTCTTCTTCGAGGGTATCGTGGTATTTCTCTCAATAAGCTTTGTAAAAATTCCCCCGAGGGTTTCAATGCCGAGGGAAAGAGGAGTAACGTCGAGCAGCAGGACGTCTCTGACTTCTCCCTTCAATACGCCTGCCTGAATCGCCGCGCCTGCGGCAACGACTTCATCGGGGTTGACTCCTTTGTTCGGCTCTTTGCCGAAGAAATCCTTAACTGCCTGCACGACTTTGGGAGTTCTTGTCTGTCCGCCTACGAGCAGCGCTTCATCGATGTCTTTCTGGGCGAGACCGGCGTCGGAAAGCGCCCGTTTGCACGGCTCAACCGTTTTCTGGACAAGCTCGTCGACGAGCTGTTCAAATTTGGACCGGTTCAGCTTCATGACAAAATGTTTCGGCCCGCTTGCGTCCGCAGTAATAAAGGGGAGGTTTATCTCCGTCTCCATAGCGGACGACAACTCTATCTTGGCCTTTTCAGCGGCCTCTTTCAACCTTTGAAGCGCCATCTTGTCATTGTGCAGGTCAATGCCCGAATCTTTTTTGAATTCCACGACAAGCCAGTCCATTATCCTGAGGTCAAAATCGTCTCCGCCTAAAAAGGTGTCGCCGTTTGTGGATTTTACTTCTACAACGCCTTCGCCTATTTCAAGGATCGATATGTCGAACGTGCCGCCTCCGAGGTCATAGACGGCGATCTTTTCTTCCTTCTTTTTGTCCATCCCGTATGCGAGCGAAGCGGCGGTAGGCTCGTTGATGATCCTCAATACATTCAGTCCCGCTATTCTGCCTGCATCTTTTGTAGCCTGACGCTGGCTGTCGTCGAAATATGCGGGCACTGTTATGACCGCGTCGGTTACAGGCTCGCCTAAGTAATCTTCAGCGGCCTGTTTCAGCTTCTGAAGGATCATGGCCGAAATTTCGGGTGGAGAATAGGCCTTCCCCCTTATCTCGACGTGGGTGTCGCCGTTGGGCGCCTTCACTATTTTATAAGGGAGTCTCTTCTTCGCCTCAGAGGTTTCTTTTGAATCATACTTACGCCCCATCAGTCTTTTAATCGAGAAGATGGTGTTTTCCGGGTTTGTGATCGCCTGCCTCTTTGCGATCTGCCCCACCAGTCTCTCGCCTTTATCGGTAAAAGCGACCACTGAAGGCGTAGTCCTGGTCCCTTCCTGGTTCGGTATTATGACCGGCTCGCCGCCCTGCATCACGGCTACGACCGAGTTTGTAGTGCCGAGGTCTATTCCGACAACTTTACCCATAAATGTATCCCTCCTGAAATGAATAATGAATAATGATCAATTAACAATTAAGGAATTTTTTTCATCGATCATCGATCATTGTTAATTGTTAATTCTTTATTGTATTAATCACCTGTTTTCGCGGCAGTGTTTTGTACGTCCTCCGATTCCATACTTGCCGGTTGAGCCGGTTTCCTGGTCCTGGCAACTCCGACAAGCGACGCCCTGAGGACCCTGTCTTTGAAGGTGTAGCCTTTTCTGAATTCCTTAACGACCGTATTTTCTTCAGCGTCCTCCGATTCTATCTGCGACATCGCGTGATGCACCATCGGATCGAACGGTTTGCCCTGCGCTTCGATGCCGGCGAGCCCGTATTTTTCAAGCACGCCTTTCAATTCCCGGAGCGTCAGCTCAACTCCCTCCGACAGGGCGTTTGAGGCCTCCCTGTTTGAAGAATGCTGAAGCGCCAGCTCCAGGTGATCGATGACTGTAAGAAGGTCCTTCAGCAGATTTTCGTTTGCATATTTCGACTGCTCTTCCCTCTGCCTTGCCGCAAACTTCCTGAAGTTCTCAAATTCGGCGTAAAGTCTGACGTATTTATCGTTTGCCTCGGCAAGAGACTTCTTTGAGGCCTCGGGCTCCCCGGCTTCTTCACCCTGTTTTTGTTCGGCGCTCCGGGTCTCTTCCTTATGCTCTTCCGTCATTTAATAATTCTCCATTATCCCGACAGCACCTTTGTCAAGGCCTTTGCGGTATAGTCCACCACCGGGATCAGCTTTTTATAATTCATCCTCGTGGGTCCTATTATCCCGATGGCGCCGCCGGCATATTTTCTATTATTGTATGTAGAAATTACCATGCTAAGCTCTTTCAGCGCAGGGATGACATTCTCTACGCCGACAAATACCTGAGTTCCTAAAGAGTTACTCAACTGATTGAGTAATTTTAACATAAATTGCTTGTCTTCAATAGCCGTCAGTATCTCTTTGATCTGTCTCATTGTCGCAAAGTCCGTAAGATTTGAGGCGCCGGACAATACATTCAACGCCAGGTCGTCGGTTTCGGAGAAGATTATCTCCCTGCAGAGCGCCGCCAGGTCGGCAATTAGTTGATCGCAGGTTGTTTTATCTTCGTATAATTGATCCGTGATCTTTCCCCTGACTTCTGTTAAAGTTAACCCTTTGAATCTGGCATTCAGGTAATTGGCCGCCTTATCAAGCTGTTTCTGCGAATATATCTTGTCCAGCTCTATTATCTTATTGTTTACCGCTCCGTCTTCGGATATTAAGACAGCCAATGCCTTCCGTTCTTCATATTTTATGAACTTAATGCGCTTAAGCAAGATGCTCTCCGTTTTCGGAGGGATCGCGATCGCGAGATAATGGGAATACAAAGAAAGCGTCTTCGCGGCTTCTTCGACAACCCTGATATTGTCTTTCCCGGTGAATATGAGCCTTGCGGATAATTCCTGTGATACCTCCGTGCCGCCTGACAATATTTTTTCCTCTAAAAGGGCGTTTATATAGAACCTGTATCCTTTTTCGGTAGGAACCCTTCCTGCGGACGTATGGGGATGCATGATATATCCCTGTTCTTCCAGTTTCACCATGGTATTACGTATCGATGCGGACGATAAACCGAGGGAGAATTTTTGAGTAATAAAAAAAGAGCCGATAGGGATGTTGAAGTCGATGTGACTTTGTATTATGGCGCAGAGTATTTTTTTGCGTCTTTCGTCAAGGGCATCCATCTCAATTAGCACTCAAAAGTGAAGAGTGCTATTAATATAGCAACAAGTATTAAATTGTGTCAACTTCTCTCTAGCATCTGTCGATTTACTATCCCTTTGCCGATAATTACGAATCGGCGCCGACCCACTTTTGGGTCCTACAGGAATGTTTTAACCCGACGCCTTTTCCAGAGCGGCGCCGTTCATCTTCAATTCTTCTAGCTTCCAGTCTTTGAAAAGCACGTCGAATTTATATACCCTGGTGACGTCAAGATTTTTCGGCAGGACAAAAACCTCGCGTGAGAGCGGCGGGTTGTTGTCGGCCCTGCCGAGGACGACGGTAACTTCATCGTCGCTGTAATTGATATTAACGAACATCTGAAATACAGGCACGTTGACGATGCTGCTGACGATAGGGACGTTAAGCATTGCTTTAGGCTCCAGGGCTATCGCAAAAACGCCTGTGCCGAGATTTTCTTCATCACTGATATGAATCTCAGAGTACTCTACCCCCTGAGCGGGTCTTTCCTGACGGCTTTTTATCTCTGCCATTAATGCCTCCAGTCTATTAATTCAAACGTAATATTCGGACGGTCATTCCCGCTTGTCGGGAATCTTTTCAAGGAAGACTCCGGACAAGCCGGAGTGACAACTTATGCTGAAACTGCGGATTGATTTTATACGTAAGGCCGGATTTTTTCAATTTCTAAACAGCCGTCTGTTTCGGAATCCACACCTTGCCTTTGTCGATTATGTGGTCAACGACCCATCCTTTTCTTTGCAGCGCCCTCGCTATAAAGCGCCTGTGGCATTTCCAGGGGAAACGCTCCGCGCAAATGACGGCCGATAATTTTACGGAGGCGATATTTTCGAGCGCTTCGATGCCGAGCTCAAATTCTCTCGTGAGCGTATAGCCCTCGTATCCGCCTTTTCTGAAGCCTCCGAGCTCTTTGCCGAGATAATGATATTCGAGCAGCTCTTTTTTGAGCAGAGGTTCAAGATTAGCCCTTCTGAAATGCTCGAGCTTGCTGACGGGATAACTGCGTACGTCTATAACGGCTTCTATTTCGTATTGATTTATTATCTCGATAAAGTCTTCCATGCTGCGTAATCCCGTGCCGAGCGTATAGAGCTTTTTCATTTTGTTTATCTTATAAAAAACATTTAGCCACGGACTTTCACTGACTAAGAGGTTGCTTAAAAAGTCCGGTATTGTCATTGCGAGGAGTCCCGACCTTCGGGACGACGAAGCAATCTGTACCACATTGATTTATTGTGAAGCGAGATTGCTTCGCTTCGCTCGCAAAGACAGCAGGAATACGTAAATATTACCATAAAAAACCGGGTCGTTAATATATTTTCCAGTTTTATTTGGGAGTTATGCAAAAAATTGACAAAGGATTTATCGAGGAATATAATTAATAACTTGATAAAACTTTTATAGAGGAGGGTATACTTATATGTCAGGTGCAGTTACAAGCGTTACGGGAGATGCTTCATTTAATCAGACTGTTTTACAATCAACCAATCTGGTAATGGTTGATTTCTGGGCCACGTGGTGCGGACCTTGTAAAATAATAGCTCCCGTTGTTGAAGAACTTGCAAAGGAATATGCGGGCAGGGTCATATTCGCTAAAGTTAATACGGATGAAAACCCCGACCTCGCGAGCCGTTATAATATCAGAGGCATTCCCACCCTTATATTTTTCAAGAATGGAAAGATGCTTGATCAGGTGGTAGGCGCGGTGCCCAAAGCCCAGCTCAAATCCAAGATCGAGTCCCTGATTTAAATTAAGCACATGCTCTATGACGTTGTAATTATCGGAGGAGGCCCTGCCGGTTTGACGGCAGGGCTTTATGCTGCAAGGGGGAGGCTCAAGAGCCTGCTCATTGAGAAAGCCTTGACCGGCGGCCTGGTTACGACCACCGAATGGGTTGAGAATTATCCGGGATTTGAAGAGGGAGTAACGGGCGCCGAGCTCGCGCAAAAAATGGAAAAGCAGGCGGTAAGGTTCGGCCTCGAGATAATTCAAGGGACCGTGGTCGACATTTCTCTTAACGGCAACATCAAGAAGATAACGCTCGAAGCGGATAAGTTTTACGAGGCAAAAAGCATAATACTTACCACCGGGGCGCACCCGAGACTCCTGAAGATAGAAGGTGAAAACGAATTCCGGGGCAAAGGTGTTTCATACTGCGCCACTTGCGACGGGGCTTTCTATAAAGGCAGTAATATTGCAGTCGTAGGAGGCGGCGATTCGGCGGTCCAGGAGGCGATCTTTCTAACTAAATTTGCCGAAACGGTTTACATCATTCACCGGAGGGAACAGCTTAGGGCGGAGAAGATATTACAGGAAAGGGCGCATGCAAATCCCAAGATCAAGTTTATCTGGAATTCCGTCCCGGAAAGAATCACCGGCGACAATATCGGGGTCAACGCCTTGCATCTGAGGGATGTAAAGACGGGCGAGAAGTCCTCGATCAATGTTCAAGGCGTTTTCATTTATATAGGATACAACCCGAACACGGAATTTCTGAAAGGACTGGTGCCCTTAAACGGCAGCAATTATATTATCACCGATGAGAATATGCATACTTCCGTGCCGGGCATATTCGCTGCCGGGGACGTGAGGAGTAAGCCGTTGAAGCAGATAGCCACTGCCGTCGGAGACGGCGCAACCGCAGCAATGGCGGCGGAGAAGTATATAGAGGAAAATTTCTGAACAGTTGTCAGTTGTTAGTTGTTGGTTTTTAGTCTAACAACTAACAACTAACAACTAACAACTAAGATGTTCGAATCATTATCGGAAAAATTAGAAGGCATATTCAAGAAGCTGAAGGGACGGGGGCTTCTCAAAGAAGAAGACGTCGCCGCCGCCATGAAGGAGATCAGGATGGCGCTGCTTGAAGCCGACGTCAATTTCAAGGTTGTGAAGGACTTTACCGACAAGGTAAAGGAGCGCGCCGTAGGGAAGGAAGTAATCGAGAGCATCACCCCCGGACAACAGGTTGTAAAGATCGTCCATGACGAGCTATGCAGCCTTATGGGCGGAGGACTGCGCAAGATCAACCTCGCCCCGAATCCCCCCACGATCATCATGCTCGTAGGTCTTCACGGCTCCGGTAAAACCACGACTGCGGCAAAGCTTGCAAACAATTTCAAAAAAGACGGCAGACGACCTATGCTCGTCGCCCTTGATACCGGGAGGCCCGCCGCAATCGATCAATTGAAAGCGCTCGGCTTACAGATCGACGTCCCTGTTTATGCAACAAAGCCCGGAGACGACCCGGTGAGGATATACCCTGAAGCGCTGCAAAAGGCGAATCAGGAGGGAAGGGACGTCTTAATCCTTGACACGGCAGGCCGGCTTCATATAGATGAGAATTTGATGAAGCAGCTTGAAGACCTGAAGAAAGAGGCAAAGCCTAAGGAGATCCTGCTTGTGGCCGACGCCATGACAGGACAGGATGCGGTGAATATCTCAAAATCTTTTAACGACAGGCTCGACATCGACGGGGTCATACTCACAAAGATGGACGGAGACGCAAGGGGCGGAGCCGCGCTCTCCATTTCGGCGGTGACCGGGAAGCCGGTTAAATTGATCGGCGTCGGTGAAAAGATAGAATTCCTCGAGCCTTTCCATCCCGAAAGGATGGCCTCAAGGATCCTCGGCATGGGCGACGTGGTCTCACTCGTGGAAAAGGCGCAGGAAGCGGTTGACATGGAAGAAGCCCTGAAGCTTGAGGAAAAGCTGAGGAAAGACAGTTTTACATTCGAGGACCTTAAGAACCAGATAAAACAAATCAAGAAAATGGGCCCTCTTGAAAATATCCTCGGCATGATACCGGGATTAGGGAAGCAATTAAAAGGGGTCAACATCGACGACAGGGCGTTTGCAAAGGTCGAGGCGATTATAAATTCCATGACCACGAAGGAAAGAAGGAATTATGTTATACTTAACGGCAGCCGTAAGGCGAGGATTGCACGCGGGAGCGGGACTGCGGTTTCAGACGTAAACAAGCTGATAAAGCAGTATATGGAAATGAAAAAGATGCTTAAGAGGTTCAAGAGCGGACGATTCAGTATGCCGCAATTCAAGTTTTGAAAGCTTAAAGTGTCATTATGGGTACTTCGCGTGTCATTCTGAGCGAAGCGAAGAATCTCATGCTGCAGAGGAGGGAGACCCTTCACTTCGTTCAGGGTGACAAGTTGAGAGATTTTTAATTAACCGGGTTAACTTGCATATTTTACGTTGTTTTTTGTATTCTGTATCATTAATTTCTATATGACACGGAGGAGATAATTTGGTAAAGATCAGATTGACAAGAAAAGGCGCCAAGAAAAAGCCTTTTTACAGAGTGATAGTCACCGATTCAAGGGAGAGAAGAGACGGCCCCTTCCTGGAAATCATAGGGACGTATGATCCATTGAAAAACCCTTCAGAGATAAAAATAAATACTGAAAGGGCCAGGCACTGGCTTGGCTGCGGAGCGCAACCGACTTCTGTTGTCAAGAAACTTTTGAAAATTTCGGGTCTCTAAAAAACAGCCCGGAGATGCTATGGAGGTGGATATGAAATCACTCATTGAGCAAATGGCGAAGGCTCTGGTGGATAAGCCGGAGGATGTTGTAGTGGCCGAGGTGGAAGGGGAGAGGACTACCGTTTATGAGCTCCGTGTCGCCACATCCGACCTCGGAAAGGTTATAGGGAAGCAGGGAAAAACCGCGCGGGCCATGAGGACCATACTCAGCGCCGGAGGCACAAAGCTCGGCAAACGCTGCGTCCTGGAGATACTGGAATAGCGTATTTTAGCCACTGACTTGCACAGACAGTAAAAGATTGTCATTTGTCAATAGTCATTGGTTATTAGAAGACAATTGCCGGCGCCCTTTGACAAGTGACTAATTAAAATTAAGTCCGGGAAAGTCTGTGGCAATAGTGTATTTATTAATAAATGAAATGTGACGTCCTGACGCTCTTCCCCGATGTTCTGACCGCCTATCTTAACGAAAGCATTTTAAAAAGGGCGCGGGAAAAAAGTCTGCTTGAAGTTAAGCTGTACAACATCAGGGATTTTACAACAGACCCTCATAGGAAGGTCGATGATTATCCCTACGGCGGCGGAGCCGGCATGGTATTTAAGCCTGAGCCGATATTCAGGACGATGGATTTTCTCAAGGAAGACGGTGAGCCGCGGAGGGTAGTTCTCCTGAGTCCCCAGGGAATAAAATTCAACCAGTCGCTGGCGGAAGCGTACTCAAAAGAAAGCCGGAGATTCGTATTTATCTGCGGCAGGTATGAAGGGATCGACGAAAGGGTCAAAACCCTTGTGGATGAAGAGGTCTCCATCGGGGATTATGTTTTAACCGGCGGAGAGCTTGCGGCTCTTGTAATAATTGACGCGGTTACAAGGCTTATCCCCGGAGCCCTCGGGGATGAAAGGTCCGTCGTGGATGAATCGTTTTCCTGGGGGCTGCTCGATTATCCGCATTATACAAGACCGGCGGAATTCAGGGGAATGAAGGCGCCCGGGGTGCTCCTTTCGGGAAATCACGAGGAGATACGTCTCTGGAGGAGGAGGGAGGCGCTGAGAAGAACGCTTAAAATGAG
>JACRHB010000188.1 GCA_016217725.1 Nitrospirota bacterium
AAATGAGAAAAAGATAACCACAGAGGCACTGAGACACGGAGAAAGAAAAGAATAAAAAAAAGATACTTATTTGTTTTATCTCTGTGCCTCCGTGTCTCTGTGGTTAATATAAATTTTGGTTTCGGCTTTGCCGGGTTAGGGGAAGAAGAAAATACGGGAAATGATACCGCTTAAAGTAAGTGACCTTAAGCAGTATGCCTACTGCCCGAGGGTTGTTTATTACCAGTACCTCATGCCTGTAGAGAAGAAGACGACGTTCAAGATGGATTACGGGAAAATAGAGGAGGCGAGGATAGACAAGCTCGAAAGCAGGAGAAAGCTGAAAAGGTACGGCATATCGGAGGGTGAAAGAATTTTCCACCACTGGATAAGCTCTCAACGTCTCGGACTGTCAGGGAAGCTTGATCTGCTGATAAAGACGGAAAAGGAATATTTCCCCGTTGACTTCAAATTCACTGACGGAAAGCCGCAGAGAAATCATGTCTATCAGCTTTGCGGTTATGCGCTGATCCTTGATGACGTTCATCAAACAAAGGTGACAAAGGGGTTTGTTTACCTGATACCAAAGGACGACGCAGTTATCTTTGAGCTAAGTGATCCATTGAAGCAGGACGCCGTGAAGATGATAAATGACATAAGAGAGATGATCGGAACGGAAAGGATGCCGCCGGTTGTTGAAAACAGGAACAAGTGTTATGATTGTGAATACCGGAATTACTGCGGAGACGTTTTTTGAACATTTTCGCAAACCGGAGGGGTTTTGGAGCAGAAAACAGGTTTTCGAAAAAATTGTTTGAATAAAGTTGGCAACTATTTGATTTTCTGGTATTATGAAAGCGATTACAGAAGCTCTCCCTATGAAGAGGGAACTGAAACTAACCAGTCCTCTGATTCCTATTCATGATCGCCCAATTACAGAAGCTCTCCCTATGAAGAGGGAACTGAAACTACATCTCCAGACCGTATTGTGCCTTTAAAGATTGTATTACAGAAGCTCTCCCTATGAAGAGGGAACTGAAACAATTTATTGATCTCGATCTCGGTCGCCTCAGATAATTACAGAAGCTCTCCCTATGAAGAGGGAACTGAAACATAGACGGCGCTCTCGATGCAAGAATTTTACAGACATTACAGAAGCTCTCCCTATGAAGAGGGAACTGAAACGCTGATGAAAAAGTCATTGCAATGCCGATCCGCACGAAATTACAGAAGCTCTCCCTATGAAGAGGGAACTGAAACGATAAAAAAAGTGTGCCAGACGTCCGTTTGTCTGGAATTACAGAAGCTCTCCCTATGAAGAGGGAACTGAAACTGAATAGTATCCGTCCCGTCGGCTTGAAGTAGAACGATTACAGAAGCTCTCCCTATGAAGAGGGAACTGAAACTATGCGAATATTGCAGTTAATGCGGTCTTGGCTACATATTACAGAAGCTCTCCCTATGAAGAGGGAACTGAAACGGTTTCTCGGTTTTAGCAGTTTCATTCAATGCCGGAATTACAGAAGCTCTCCCTATGAAGAGGGAACTGAAACGCAACCAGGAATATAGTCAAGCCCTGCCGTTAAATAATTACAGAAGCTCTCCCTATGAAGAGGGAACTGAAACTTATCCATAAATATCGACAAAGGGTATATGCCGGATATTACAGAAGCTCTCCCTATGAAGAGGGAACTGAAACCTATTTCATCAACCTGCCGGGCGGTCATTTGTCTTATTACAGAAGCTCTCCCTATGAAGAGGGAACTGAAACTACGAGAAGACGCCCCCAGTAAATAAGGGCGCTACGAAATTACACCCGCGCTCCCGCCGCCCCCCTTTCATATTTGAATTCCCGTAAGTTACAATTAATGTTGGTCAAATCACATGCTTAACGTAGGAGTCATAGGCGTAGGTTCAATAGGGAAGCACCATGCGAGGATATTCTCGAATCTCGAAGGGGTGAGGCTCGCCGGGATCGTCGATACCGATTTTGCGAGGGCGCGGGAGATCGCGCAAAAGTACGGATGCAAGGCTTACCATAACCACCGGGAACTCATTGCTTTAGTGGATGCGGTCAGCATCGCGGTGCCGACCACCCTGCACTTCCGGACGGCGATTGATTTTTTAACGCATGACAAGCATATCCTCGTCGAAAAACCCATAACCACGACCCTTGAAGAGGCTGAAGCTCTGATCTCCGAGGCGGACAAGAGAAACCTGATACTTCAGGTGGGGCACCTGGAAAGGTTCAACGCCGGGGTGTCCATGATAAGCGGCATGGCGGATAAACCGAAATTCATAGAGTCCCGGCGCCTGTCTCCGTTTCTCGGAAGATGCACGGACGTGGACGTAACACTTGACTTAATGATACACGACATAGATATAATACTCAGCTTGGTCAATTCCGAGATCGCCGACATCAGGGCGACCGGGGCCAAGGTCTTGACGGAGAATATAGACATCGCTCATGCATGGATCGAATTTGAAAACGGCTGCATTGCCGAAGCCGTGACGAGCAGGATGGCAAATGAAAAGGTCCGGCAGCTCAAGGTCTTTCAGCATAATTCGTACATGAGTCTCGATTATCAGAAACAGGAATTGATCCGTTATTTAAAACGCGACGGAGATATAGAGAAAGAGATAATAAAGCCCGAGGAAAAGGAGCCGCTCAAGGAAGAGATCATCTCATTTATAAACTGTATCCGCACGGGAGCAAAGCCCGTGGTCTCCGGCCGTGAAGGCAGGGAGGCGTTAAAGGTGGCTTTAAAAATATCAGGGCTGGTCCACCACGGCCTTGCAATCTGAAGAAAAAGACATGCTGAACGTTACACAAAATAAAATCACCATACCCATGCTCGATCTGAAGGCTCAGCATGAGCCGCTCAAGGAAGAGATTAAACAAGCGTTAAAGGATATACTGGACAGCGGGCATTTTATCCTGGGTCCTAACGTAAAATCCTTTGAGCAGGAGATAGCGTCATATTATCACGTCGGAAACGCCGTAGCGCTCGCTTCCGGCACCGACGCCCTTTACCTCTGCCTGAAGGCGCTCAACGTAAAACAGGGCGACGAAGTCATTACAACCCCTTTTACGTTCATCGCAACCGCCGAGGCGATCGCCTATGTCAATGCAACGCCCGTATTCGTAGACGTAGAGAAATATACGATGAACGTTGACGCTTCGAAAATAGAAGAGAAAATTACGGCGAAGACAAAGGTGATCATTGTCGTTCATTTATTCGGACAGCCTGCGGACATGGACCGGATCATGGAGCTGGCCCGCAAATATGATTTGAGAGTCATCGAAGACTGCGCCCAGTCGTTTGGGGCCAGGTATAAGGGCTCGGCAACGGGGAGCATCGGAGATGCGGGATGTTTCAGTTTTTACCCGAGCAAAAACCTCGGCGCCTACGGAGACGGCGGCATGCTGATAACAGACCGTCAGGACATATACGACAAGGCCAAGCTCCTTAGAAACCACGGAACGGTCGCGCCGTACAGGCACGGGTTTATCGGCCATAACAGCAGGCTTGACGAAATCCAGGCGGCTATCCTCAGGATAAAATTGAGGCACATTGACGAATATAACCAAAACCGCCGTGATCTGGCCCGGATATATTCGGCGCTCCTCGGGAATGCCGTTCAATGCCCCGTAGAGCTGCCGGACAGGACCCATGTTTACCATCAATACACAATAAGGACGCCGTTGAGGGAAAAGGTCTCGCGGGTTCTCAAAGACAACAATATCTCTTCGGTGGTATATTACCCGGTACCGCTTCACATGCAGGAAGCCTTTGATTATCTCGGTTACAAGAAAGGCGATTTGCCGGAGAGCGAGGCCGCGGCGGAAGAAGTCCTGTCGATACCGGTTTATCCTGAGCTTGAGCCTGAAAAGGCTGAATTTATTGCGGAGGTTATTTTAAAGGCAGTTAAAGAATAAGCCTGAAAACTACATTTGCCACGAATGCACACGAATAAACACGAACAAAAAAAGAAATCGATAGGGACAATTATAAACGCATATTATCATGACCTTAAAAAACAAACTTATCTGCGCATATCAGCGAAAATCTGCAGCCTGTTTTATTCGGGTCAATTCGTGATAATTCGTGGCTAAAAAAGTCTTTCTATTCCGTAACCTTCAATACCTGTCCCTCATAAAGAAGACTTGAATTCAGACTGTTGATTAGTTTAAGTCTCGCAGTGTCCGTGTTGAATTTCTTTGCGACCAACCGGAGGGTTTCGCCTTTCTTGATACGATATTTCCCGCCGGGGAGAAGATCTTCTAAAAGCGAAAAGGTGTCCCCCTTTCCTCCTTTAACGGGTATTTTCAGTTTCTGCCCGGCAATGATCTTGCGTTTCCTGCTGATCTTATTCGCCTTGATGATCGCGTCCACGCTCGTGCGGTATTTGGCGGCTATGCGCGACAGGGTCTCACCCCTTTTAACCGTGTGATAGATGATAGAGTCGCCGTATTCATTCTTGGGAGGCGCCCATGTTTCAATGGTGTCAAGCTTTGCAAGCAGTATATTGCCCGTTCCTATGGGAACATTCAGCGAATAACGGGCCGGCGGCGTAGCCTGACGCCTGAGCTCGGGGTTCAGCAACGCAAGGGTTTCCGGAGAGACACCCAGGCTGTCCGCCACGGTCTTCAATTGCACGGGTTTTTCAATGGCTATGCTTTCATAAAGGGGAGGACTATCAAGCTCCTCAAAATTAAACCCGTACTTCGCGGGATCTTTCATGATGTGCAGCGTTGCCAGAAATCTCGGGACATACCGCGCGGTTTCCCTGGGGAGTCTTTCGTATAGATCCCAGAAGTTGTCGAGATAGTTGATCTTCTGATTCCGTATTATTCTCAGGACCGTTCCCTCGCCGCAGTTGTAGCCCGCAAGCACCGTCGTCCAGTCGCCGAACATCTGATGCAGCTCTCTTAAATACGCTATGGCGGCAGTCGTCGCTTTCTTGGGGTCCATCCTCTCATCGATCCAGGTATCCCTTTTTAAGCCGAATTTATAGCCCGTAGAAGGGATAAACTGCCAGATGCCTAATGCGCGGGCGGGAGACAATGCGCTGACTTTAAACCAGCTTTCGATGAGCGGCAGCCAGGAAAGCTCTTCCGGGAGGCCGGCCTCTTTAAGCGCCTTTACTATCTCGCCTCTGTATCTGCCCGAGCGCTTTAAACCTTCTGTAAAAAAATCACGCTCGACGCCCTGAAAAGACTTTATCTCCTTTTCCACGTGCTCATTTATCGTCAGGGGGATTTCCTTATGATTGCCGTTGACAGTCGTATATCTTGAGGCATAAATCTCGAGGATCCTTTTTGAGACCATGAATCTTAAGTCTTCTTTTTGCTGAATAAGCTCCGGATGGCTTTCCGTATCCACTTTCAGGACGAGGTTATATGCCTCATCCAGGGATTCAACCGCTTTTTCGGGATTGCCGGCAGTCCAATGCTCCTGGGCTGCATCGCAGAAGTCCAGCGCGGCGTCAAGCAGGTCCTGCGGGGTATTTGAATTATCCGCGCCTTCCTCTTCCGCGGGATTAATATCGGCGTCGTCCTGAAAAGCTGCGGTCTTATCGTACGTCGTATTTTCAACGGCTGGAGCATCCGCTTCTTTCTGAGCGGCGGGCTCAACTTCTTCTTTTATTATCGTTACCTTTTCCTGTTTAATGATAGATGAGGGTTGAGGAGCCTCCTCCTTGTTATGCGTTATTTTCGTCTCATGTTGAGACGCTTGCGGCAGGATGGTTTTCCCGTTTTTTGTATTGTAAGTATTTGACAGTGAGCAGCCGAGGTTTAAGAATATAAACAATACGATCATATATCCATAAAGTAATTTTTTCATCATCAACCTCCTTCCCGTTAAAAAAACAAAAAATCCTTTCAAAGGGCAAGCCCTTTTACCGGATTTCAAACTTCAAATACTATATCACAAATTTTCCCCTAATGTACAAGCAATAATATTCTATAAAATAAGCAATATCCGTACCAGGACGGGAAAGTGTAGTGATAGACCGGGGCATGGCATATGAAGACAACATTAAGCAGATTGTACGCCGGAAGCTCCATTACATAGTGGCGAGCCGTCAGTCTGAGCGTGATGAATGGCTGTCTGAGTTTGAGGAGCTGGAGGGATTTGAGGAGGTTTGCCGGAGTCCGTCGCCACTTAATCCTTTTCAGAAGAAATCAGAGGTGAAGATAAAAAAGATCCATAAAGACGGGATGACCTATGTATTATGCGTAAGCAGCGGGCGTGTGGAGAAAGACAAAGCTATTGGGAAGAAGCAGGAGAAGAAGTTTTTGAGGGACACTATCTCATATAACTCCGGATGCTCCTCTAATATCGTATCTATCAAGGCTAATTCAGGGTCTAACGCCCAAAGCGCTGCTTCGAATTTCAGCTTCAGATCATTCAGTATCTTCTTCATTGTCTCCTCGGTTGCTCCGTTTTGATTTTTTACCAATCTCGTTGTAACCTATTGTAGTATATAGCGTTTGAGTTTATAAACAGACTCTAATTAGAGTCTGTTTATAAATTGTCGATTCGTCATTCCCTCCCGACACTTCGGGATGAGCGGGAATCCAGAGTCTTTTCATAAAGAACTGGATTCCGGCTTAAGGACTGCCGGAATGACAGCTTTAAAGGTATTTTCGGGTCAATGACGTCCGTGCTGTATGATTAATGTCCATTACAAAAACAAAGAAGTCTTCGTCTTTAAAGACATAAACGAGCTGGCGGATTTTGCAATCGCCAAATGGGCTGAGCTTTCTGAAAAAGCAATAAGAGCCCGGGGAGCCTTTACGGTTGCGCTTCCGGGGGGCCGAACACCGGTCGTGCTGTATCGGAAATTGTCTGATGAAAAGACATTGCCCTGGGATAAAACGCATATATTCATGACGGATGAGCGCTTTGTCCCTTATGAAGCGGAAGAAAACAATTTCCACATGCTCAGCCGAACTCTCCTGGGCCGGATCAATATCCCGAAAGAAAATATCCATTCCATCTCCACAAAGGAGGCAATGCCTTTAGCTTCAGCGGTTAAATATGAAGAAGACCTGATCGCTCATTTCAGAAGGTTGGACAATAAGTACCCCGAATTCGATCTGATTTTGTTGGGCATAGGCGATGACGGTCATACCGCGTCTCTCTTCCCTGATGCCTCGCCGTTTGCAAAAACCAGGCATCTGGCGATTACGGTCTCCCCGAAAGATAAAACAAAAAAAGAGAGGATAACCCTTACCCTGCCGGTAATTAATAATGCGGAGAATGTGATGTTCCTCGCTGCCGGTAACGATAAAGCCGGTATTATAAAAGAAGTCCTTGAAGCTGAAGACAGTCTGCTGCCGGCTGCGCTGGTCAGACCTAAAAAAGGCGGATTGATCTTCCTGCTCGATGAAGGCGCGGCCTCGCTCCTGTCGCTACAGCGCCGCTAAATTATCTCTGTGTATCACTTCGTCCGAGTATTTATATCCCAATACCTTCTCTATTTCGGAGGTCTTTCTGCCTTTAATCAATTCGAGGTCCTTTGAAGAATAATTGGTCAGTCCCTTGGCGACCTTTTCCCCGTCTTTATTCAGGCACCTTACATAATCTCCCACCTCGAAGTCCCCTTCGATCTTTAAAATGCCGGAAGGCAGAAGGCTCTTACCCTGCGTCGTCAATGCATTCACCGCCCCGTCGTCAAGATAGATGGCGCCTTTGGATTTAACTCCGTAGGCGATCCATCCCTTCTTTGAAGAAAGACGCCGGGTCTTGGGCTGGAAGTAAGTGCCGGCTTTTTCACCTTGAATAAAACGCGGCAGCAGACCGTTCTTCTTGCCGCTCATTATCGCAACCGGGATGCCGTGACTTGTCGCCTGTTTTGCGGCAAGTATTTTTGAATACATGCCCCCTGTGCCGACGGCGCTGCCCGCGCTGCCCGCGCTTTTTTCCATATCGGCGGTAATCTCATCTACACGCTCAATAAGAACCGCGTCCTTATGCTCGGGGTTTTTTGTATAAAGCCCTTCGACGTCGGAAAGGATAATGAGCATGTCCGCTTCCACAAGACCCGCAGCGAGCGCAGCCAGCATGTCATTGTCTCCGAATTTTATCTCATCAACGGCCACGGGGTCGTTTTCATTGATTACCGGAATGACACCGTAACTCAAAAGAGTGAACAGGGTGTTTTTAGCGTTGATATATCTTTGCCGGTTTTCAATATCGTCTTTTGTAAGCAGCACCTGAGCAACCTTCTTGTGAAAACCGGCAAAGTTCTGCTCATACGCCCACATCAGGCTCGACTGCCCGATCGCCGCGGCCGCCTGTTTGAGCCTGATGTCCTTCGGCTTCTCTTTCAAGCCAAGCTTCTTCAGCCCCGCGGCAACGGCGCCTGAAGATACGATGACAACGCTATAACCCTTATCAGCGACTTCGGCAATATCTTTTGTCAGCGCATGAAGCCGTTCCGTATTCAGCCCCCGCTCCGCAGAAGCAAGGATGTTGCTGCCTATTTTTATGACAAGACGTTTCATGTTTTAAAAGTATACATTACAGGCAATTCTGTTGTCATTCCAGCACGTTGATTCGCCGCGTCTGTACGGCAAAGTAAGTCTGGGCAAAAGCGATTTCAACCTTGCGAGGGTCACCGTTCTGGGCGACAAGATAGCAGGCATAGCGTGTAAGCATAAAATCGTCAATCTCTTTTTCCGCTCCCTTGGGCATCGGGATCGTTTTCCTGACGTCAGGAAAATGATCTGCAACTGTGTGACCGGCTGTGTGACAGGATTGTTTTGCCTTGTCTATTACCTTAGCAAAGTTCTCCCATTTGGTATATCCCAACAGCCCCATCAGGTCACGGGCAAACCAGAATTCTTCGCCGTCAAACTCGTGGGCATAATCCTCAAAATTCTTGTGCAATTGCAAGCGGTAGAAGTAATCAATATTGCTTGTTTGTTTGTTTTATTTAAAATATCAGCGTGTTTTAGATTTACATCTATAATGTCAACTTTTGATCTTTCAAGAACTGTATTTACATGAGCATCCTGATAACCATATCCAACTACAATACAAATTTTTGCTTCTTGAACGGCTCTGGAAAATTCATAAAATAAAGTCAAGAACGGATCATCAGCTTGCATCTTGCTACCAGGTCCTAATACAATTTCTGGATTCTTGTTCTCGGGTAGCTCAGATAATTCTTGAATTGTCCAATTATCATCGTAAAACCATAACAGTGAGCCATGTAATTTATAAAGGTTTATGCCTTTTTCATTCCCATAAAACAATAATGGATTCCACTCATGGTTGAATCCCGTTGTAACAAGAACTCCTTTATTTTTACATGCAGTTTCGACGCATAGGTCATAATTAAGCGTGAATACTTTAAGCCTGCCGTTTTCGGGTAAGAAGTCTTGAAGATATGATAGATACTCAGGCTTGACATCCTTCTGGCATGTTCTCAGGATATTGTTCATTAATGTACGAATTACATCGGTACTGAACGGATTATTAATTGTACGAATGAGGTAGTCCGGCATCCTTATGCAAAATATATCTTCTATGGAAGAGGCTCGTTTTATAAGTTCTGTGTATTCAAAGAATTTCTCATAATTTGATTCTACCAAGCTATCTGCTTTTGCAAGCAATTCATATATTGCTATAAATTCTTTATCCTGACATCTTTCGAAGCGCTCTATTAGACGTTCGGTTAATCCCTTTATAGTTGGCATTCCTGCATCAACCGTGGCTCCGGCTCCAAGCAAAAAAACTATATCTGATGCAGAATAGCCTTGTTTACTCATTACGCCCCTCCACAATCTCAATCTCACCAGATGTGAGATTATAGAGCTTATAAACTATCCGGTCTATCAGGTCATCTGTCGTTTGAATCTTTAATTTCACCGGCTCAAGAACCGACATGCTTTTTGTGAAATGATCTTCAAGAAGTTTCTGCTTCTTTCTGTCTGACGGGTCTATGGAAAGTTTGTTTCTGTTTCTCTTGAGGACTTCAAGGAAGTGATTGAAGTCATGCTCATGATATTCTTTGATAGCGGTCTTATTTGTTAAGTCGTCAATGTCTGCGCCGATCTCACGCTCAAGCCATTTAAGGAAGCCTTTTGTCTCCTCGTTCTTCTGCTTGTTCAATTCAATCATTTGCCCGGCAAGATGGGCGAGAAAGTCATGGATAGTGTCGGTGCGGTTTTGAGAGAGTTCGTTGCTGACCCAATTAATGGTTTCTTTAACGTCCATAATCTAAAGCAGGTTAATGCCCTTGAGGAATTCGAGGCTTTTTACGACAAAGTCCTCAATCGTTGTTTGCTCCGCATCAATATGCATGGATGGATTTACAATTGTATCTTCGACGGTCATCAATCAGCTTCTTTTATTTTGATAATTTTTTCCTGAATGTATCTAATGCCTTCTACGGCATGTTCCCAATCCATGGCATCTTTTTCAACGTCCCAGGAAAAGTCTTTTTCTTTAACCGTGTTTCTTTTCTCGAACTCTTCGAAACTCATACCATATTTTTTCTTCAACCTTTCGTCAGTAAGCTTGTACAAGACAATCTTTTTTTCGTATTCGCTTAAGACGGTTTCCTTGAGCTCTTTTTCAGGGATTAGATCAATAAGCTTCATGTTAATCACCTCCTGATTTATTTAGTTTTTATTATACAACTTAACCGCCTCCGCAACCCGCTCCTTTCGCTTTTTTCCAGGAGTAGTGAGGGAGATAGGTGAGACTGGTGCGATGTTGTATTTTGTTTCATATACAAGTCAATGATAAACTACTCTACAAGCTACACAACCACCCGCACAGAGAAGCAACCTGATCGGCATTAGTGAGATTGGCAGCATTGCTTAATGTGCCTTTCTTCAACTGATCCCATATTTCATCTGCCATGCTGTTTTCAATAGCAGCCCCGACGAAAAACAAATACGGTGACAAACCCTTTTTGGAAAAAGCCTTCTGTATACGAGTAAGCGATGTCCTTGCTGTTTTCCAGTGCTCATCCGCTCCTGCCGGATCAATACCGCCCTTAAGCTCTCCAAGTGCGATATAAAAAGAAGGATTTTTAAAAGCAGTAGGTAAATCCTCCGGAGTGCAATTTAGAAGACACAAATCAACATTCTTCTTTACAAGCGGAAGTGTCCGGTTATAAATCATTGTACGGTTCTTCCCTTTGTTCGACCAGCTAAGTCCTTTCAGATACAATTCTATATCTGCGTCATCTTCTTTTCCATGCAGCCATTCTTTGCTGTCGGTGTGAAGCCATTGATAAGGAATCTTTGCAAGAGCAAGGTTGGCAAGGGTTGCACGGGTCAGTTTGCGCTCTGCCATGACCCCACCTATATTACGCATTGACCCACCCAAAGTGTCACCCCTTGTCAAAAGGAATCTGAAAACCAGTTCTTCAACAAAGGCCGGGCCAGCCGGTTCAAGGTATTTTGCTATCAATCCCTGAATTGCCTCTATTTTGTCTTCATGCAATAGATGATTAACCGCCTTGTCAGATACTCCTGAGGCAGTTAACAATGCGGGCTGAATGCTTTCGATCTTAAGCAGGTCGGCTGGTGTTGCGGCTTGAGCAGCGGCAGCTTTTAATGACCTCGCCTGCTCAACAAATGGTGTTGCTCTACGGTTCTTTTCAAGCGCTAGTGCAACAAAACCGGCTCTGGTTTCTTCATAGGTAGTTATGAGGTCGACACTGCCGGATAAATGCTTGCGGTAATGTTTGTCCTTCGGCACTATATTTTTCTCCATACATAAACACACTTCCTTAGAGGAGTACGACCATGCTTACCCATTTGCTGGCTGCTGTTTCCTTTGCCGTTTGGAAGCACCAGAATGTTTTCTACTATAAAACCTAATTTTTCGGCGATGCTTGAAAGTATTAAATCCACCGATATACTTGCGCCTGCATAGCGCACATTATCATTAACCATAAACATAAGCGCATTCCGCTTCAACACGC
>JACRHB010000187.1 GCA_016217725.1 Nitrospirota bacterium
AAATGAGAAAAAGATAACCACAGAGGCACTGAGACACGGAGAAAGAAAAGAATAAAAAAAAGATACTTATTTGTTTTATCTCTGTGCCTCCGTGTCTCTGTGGTTAATATAAATTTTGGTTTCGGCTTTGCCGGGTTAGGGAGGTAATTATGGTTGTTGCGAGCGGTTTTATTGAGACGAATGAATTGAATGACGTTGAAAGGGTCGCTGACGACCTTAAAGCGAGGAGCATCGAGGTCAATGAGATCAACAACGACAAGATAGTCTTCCTCATCGAGAGGGATACGATGGCTCAGGTGAAAAGCGAATTCGAGCCTCTCAAAGACATCGCCGGCGTAAAGAACGTCCACCTCGCCTACTACAGCATCGAAGGGGCCGATAAGGAAGCGTGAAATAGAGTTAAGAGTTAAGAGTTAAGAGTTAAGTTGAGAATTTGAGTCTTTCACTTAACTCTTTATATGATCCCTTACAAAGTCCTCGATGAACATATCGGTCACGGCGTCATTGTACATGACCATGTCGAGCTGTTTTGTGTAGGCGGTCAGCTTGCCCATTATCATCAATCTTTCTTCAAGATCAGACAAATTGTACTTAGTGAGCATTGCGTTTATCACGTCGCCTGTAACCTTCACCCTGAAATCCAGTTTTTTAATGATCTCGGTTATCAGTCTTACCCTTCTCAACCTCCTGTCCGAGGCGGCGCCTCCGCCTTTAAAGAAGAATTTAATGTAATTGTCATTCAGATTATCTCCGGCGTATGCCTCCACGAGTGAAAAGTGGTAGCCGAGCCTTATGCTGAAGTTCATATAATTCTGTGATATGATCGCATAACTCCGGCCGCCCATCTTGAGCAGCTCTTCTTCTTGAGTGGCCGCGGTATTCGCGACCATGCCGAAAAATCCTTTGGCGTCCACGGGCCGCGGCTCGGGCCATTTCATATTCATCATTCCTTTAAGGAACGCGGAAAAGGGCACGGAGGTTATATCTTCCGGTGTCGCCTTTTTCAGGTCATGCTTCCTGATACCGCCGTCAATATTCAGCAGACGGGCGTCCATCGGGATGCCCGCTCTCAGGACGACGGTCTGCTCTCCAAGCCTTTTTGCATTGTCGGTCTCTGCAAAAGCAACAAGGGACAGCAGGTCCTCAAGACTCTCAATATGCTCACCTTCCCTTGTCCTGAATACTTCGGCCATCGCCATTTCATGGGTGAACCTCGTTATATCATGAAGCGTTTCGCATTTTTCCGGCTTGAAGTTCTCTTTGTCGGGGTCTATCAGATTCAGAGGGACGATCAATTTCAAGACCTTTTCGAGCGTCTGAAACAAATGAGTGTCCTTAAAAGTTGAACGGTGGACGTTGAACGTTAAACGAGTCAGCTCTTCCACCCTTCCTTCATAGACATTGCAGTTGACCGCGTCCACGGTCAGCTCTTGCCCGTCTTTGATGGCGCTTGTAGCCGTTTCAGTATCGAGGATCGTCGGCACCTGATATTCTCTCGAAAGAGACGCCATATGGCCGGTTGCGCTGCCGACGTCGGTAATGATTGCGGAAGCCTTGTTCATCACGGTTACGAATTTCGGGGAAGTATGCCTTGCGACAAGCACTGCGCCTTCAGGAAAATGCTCCAGATCCTCGTGGTCTTTCAGGACAAACGCCTTTCCGCAGCCTATTCCCTTACATGCGATAACGCCTTTGTCGAGAAGGATGTTATATTTCTCGATTCTTCTTGGAACGTTCAACGTTGAGCTTTGAACGCTCACCATTCTCAACGGTCTGCTCTGCAGGATATAGATTTGATTATCCTGATCAATCGCCCATTCAATGTCCTGCGGATTACCGTAATGCTTCTCTAAAGCAACGGCATAATTAAAAAGCATGTGAATCTGTTCATCCGTCAGACAAGGCTTGCATTTAATTGCTACCGGAACCTCCGCTTTATTTATATTTCCATCGGGTGTGCATACGTCCATGTTTTGCTGCTCAGGAGCTTGCCTCTCGATAATGGCTCCGGTGTCCCATGAAACGGAATAGAAATTCGGCGTCTCGGTCCCGTCGACGACTGAGGTCCCAAGGCCCCAAGCGGCATTGATAAGCACTCTCCCGCTTTCAGGGTCATTCGGGTCTCTTGAATACATGACACCGCCCGCAGTTGCGTCGATCATTCTCAATACCCCGACGGACATCACCATGTCTTCCTCGCAAAAGCCCTTTGTCTTGTAGTAAAAAATTGCCCGTTGTGTAAAAAGGCTCGCTATCACCTCTTTGTATTTTTGAAGAATGGACTCAAGCGGCACGTTCAAAAACGTAGCATACTGCCCTGCAAAGCTGAATTCTCCGTCTTCGTGAATAGCGCTGCTCCGGACGGAGACGCTAAATCCCCCCTCACCCCCCTTTGCTAAAGGGGGGGACACACTTCCCCCTTCCCCTCTTGAGAGGGGTGCAGGGGTGTGTAATAGAGGGGAATTAAGTCCCCCTTTGGAAAAGGGGGATGTAGGGGGATTTTTTTCAACTTTCAATTTTAAACTTTCAACTTCTTTATCTATCGCCTCACGCAAATCCTCCGGTATCTCCGCCTCCGTTACGATTTGTTGAATCTGTCTGCAGATTTCATTAAGCTCTTCCATATCGGCGATGTTCACTTCCGAGAGATAATTGTTTATTCTCTCGGACAGCTTGTTATGCTCGAGGAATCTTTTGAAGGCATATGCGCTGATTGAGAAGCCTTCAGGCGTCGGCAGTCTAACAAGATTTTTAATCTCGCCCAGATGCGCCATCTTGCCGCCGCCGACATTCGTCATTTCCTTATTGAGCCTTTCAAGGGGCATAGCGAGCTCGCTGATCTGAATAAGGTGTTTATGAGTCAATACTTTTTCAATCTCTTTATTGATCTCCTCGAAACGGCTGTATAACGTTTTGTACTTCTTTTCCGAAAGCTCATTTATATAATCAATAATTTTAAAGACGCCGTCACTGACGGCTTTCACGTTTGTATTGATATAGTGCCTGTCGAACAGGTATTCGCCGGAATGCTTCTCCTCCATGTCCGCCATGATTTCGAGGACGTGATTGTTTTCCCTTAGCAGATTCTGGAAATTGAGGTATTTAATTTTGAGGGCTTCCTGGAGGCTGCCTTTCTGGACGGCATCCTTATCAGCCTTTTTAAAAATCTTAAAGAAATTTTTCATCCATAATTATAACCGATAAAATATTGACAATCCCAAATTTCTGTCATTTTAATTGAGCGATTCTTTTTTGTCATTCCGGCTTGTCCGGAATCTTTCCTTGCTTAAAGAAGGATTCCCGATCCCGAAGCTTCGGGAGGAATGACACTTAACATCTCTCTCCCACCATTAACATTCCTTTATACCCTTATTTAAAAAAACTTCTTGACAAAGCCTTGCAATATGCATAAAGTTATAATCATATTATCTTATTCATTATAATCTTATATTCTTTTAAAATGGAAAAACACATAGACAGAGACAAATCACAGAAGCTTTATGTCCAACTATATGAAATATTGAGAAAAAAGATAGAGGACGGGGACTGGGCTGTCGGGACTCAGATCCCGACGGAGGAGGAGCTTTGTAAAACTTACGAGGTTAGCAAGGCAACCGTCCGGCTCGCAATCCTTGAGCTTGTGCGACAGGGTTATTTGACGAGGCAGCAGGGGAAAGGCACTTTTGTATGCAAAAGGATCATCCCC
>JACRHB010000190.1 GCA_016217725.1 Nitrospirota bacterium
AAGGCTGCTGCATTTAGGATCTTCGCAAAGACAAGGGTGTTGTCTTTTTCCTTAGAGATTTTGACGTATAAAGAGCTCCTCGAATAATTAAGTCGTTATCCTTTGTCCTTCAGGCTGTTGTGTGAAAACACCCTCATTTTTTCAAAAATTCCTCTGTTACGTATTTTTTTATGTATTTTTTTATTGACATTTAAATTTTTAAAATGTCATTATATTTTAATTTGTTACATGTTTTTTTAAGTAAGTTTTAAGAAGACCGCAGAAACTTCAAGGGGGGTCTTCTTTTAGCGAATAAGGTCATTATAAGACTTTAGTATTTTAATAAGGAGGTAAAAGGAGTTGGCTGAAGGAAAAGTTAAGTGGTTTAATGAAGCCAAAGGATACGGCTTTATAACGAGCGAAGAGAGCGGTGATATATTTGTGCACTATTCATCCATTCAGGGCAACGGGTTTAAAACCCTCACCGAAGGTCAGGCTGTCAGCTTCGACATTGAAAAAGGGCCAAAAGGGCCGAAGGCTGTCAACGTAGTAAAAATCTGATTGACCGTATAAATCCCTCTGAATACTTTTGTTCAGAGGGATTTTTTGTGTCCTCATCACCCGCTTCCGCTTGCAATGATTGAATTATTTCCCGCTGCTTTCATTTGACATCTCACCGTGATTTGCTATACTTAATTCATAAAAATATGGGAGGAAATTATGGCAAAGGTATTTAATTGCAAAGATTTCGGCGGGGAATGCAATTGGAAATGCCGCGCTGAGACGGTGGATGAGCTGATGAGAAAGATCGTGAAGCACGGCACGATAAAGCATAATATGAGGGGCATGTCCGAAACGATGCAGAAAAAAGTAAGGGCTACGATCCGGGACGCGACGTGAAATAAAGCGCAAACCAACCAAATTATAAAAATAATAAATCTTTCCTTTCAAAGCATTACTCTATTGCCAAGCTTACAGCCGAAAAGTATAATGTGATTATGAATGAATCGTTAAAACTTCGCGTCCGGCAGATTGAAAAGCTCCCCACTCTCCCGGTCATCGCCCAGCAGATATTGAGCCTTGTCGGCGATGACACGGTCTCTGTAAATAAACTCGAAAAGATCATAGAAAACGACCCTGCGATATCCGCAAAAGTATTGAGCGTTGCAAACTCCGCTTTTTTCAAAGCCGTAACGCCTGCGGCGACTCTCGGCAATGCGATTTTCAGGATAGGGTTCAATAACGTCAAGGACATAGCTCTCGGGATATCCGTAATGACCGTTCTCAGCGACGGCGGCCGGGATACGGAGATCGATTACTATAGGGTGTTCAATCACTCCGTATCCGTAGGTTTTACGGCGGGGCTTTTAGCACAGCGCCTCAACCTGGACCTTTTGGAAGAGATCCTCATGAACGGGATATTGCACGACATCGGATATCTGGTACTGAACAAGTATTTCATCGACTCTTACCGGAAGGTAACGGAGCTTTTCGAGAAAAATAATTCGCTGCTCGAAGCGGAAAAGGAGATTTTCGATTTCACCCATGCCGACATAGGGGCCTGGCTCGCCGAAAAATGGAACCTGCCCGACACGGTTTTGGACACGACTTTGTATCATCATGCGCCTTCCCTTGCAAAAAATAACTTAAAGCACGTTGCGGTGATACACATTGCGGATTATCTGACGACCAAAAATATCTTCAGGCCGACTAAAAATGATCCCAACTATCCGTTCGATCCTTCTTCCCTTGAAGCACTGGGAATGTCGGAGAAAGACTTTAAAGAAATGGAAGCGAAAATATCCGTGGAGAATTTATCCGATGAAGTTGTTTGACGCCGGATGAAAGAGCTGCTTATATATCAGGACGACAACGGAGAATGGCTGGCGACGAGCGAAAAGATGCCCGGCTTCGTCGCAAGGGGTAAAACCCAAAAGGAAGCGCTTGATAAAATGAAGAAGGCTTTCTCCATTTATTATCCGTGTGCCGGCGATAATTGCAAAGATTCAAGAAAGTAGTCAGCCGCGAATGAACACGAATAAACACGAAGGAAAATATTATTCGAGTCAATGCGTGAAAATTCGTGGCTAAAAAGTCTTTTAGAACAATCCCCGGATTTTCTCTTTTGCCTTGTCTTTGAATTCTAAAATCTTATCCTTAACCTGAAGCCAGGTCATTTTTACAATAACCGAAGGCGAATAAGATTGTTCGGGCGCAGAAAGATGCAGCATGACCTTGCCGTCTTTGCCGCCGACCAGCATATCGTCAAGACCGTCGTTGTTCCAGTCCGTAACAAAAAGACGCGAGCGCGGGTCGCCGTTCGGATCGGGATAACGCAGGACGTCACCGTTTCTCAGAAAGAGCTTTTCATATCCCTTGAAAACAGGGGCCTTGTTTGTACCGACGTTCTTCAGGTAGTAAATGTATCCGTGCGTCTCCCCGACTAAAACGTCTTTTAATCCGTCCTTGTTCCAGTCCGTTATCCTCGGAGCGGACCTTGAGTCTATTTTAAAATCCCTGCCGTTTGCTTGCAGCAGAAAAGGCGGAGCAAAGACGGGAGACGCATCAGCGCCTTTATTTAAATAAATTTTAATCGTCCCGTCCATGCCGCCGACGATCAAATCCTTTTTACCGTCGCCGTTCCAGTCTTCTGCGACAGGCGCCGCCCTTGCGCCGGCGTCAAGATTTTCTCCGCCCGCCTGAATGAAATGCCCGGCCGACAAGACCGGGTTTGAATTGCCGTTTGTATTTAAATACACCTGAATATTTCCACGTGTATCTCCGACGAGCAAATCGTGTCTTCCGTCGTTGTTCCAGTCCACGACCGTGGGGTAAGCGCCTAATCAGCCGAAGGCGGCGGCGTTCAAAGCGGAGCATTCTTTGCCGCACGTCTGAAGATAGATAAAGCCGTAGAAAGACGGCACTGAGTCGGGGCCGATATTCTTGTAGAAACTCACGTACCCGTGAGCCGTTTTATTTTCATCGACGAAACTGTTGCCGACTAAAAGATCCTTCCTGCCGTCGTCATCCCAGTCGTATATAACCGGCACGGACCAATTATTAGCCTTGAGGTCGGAGGCTCCGTCCTTGATATATACGCCGGATAACAGGCTTGTATGATAATCCGCATAATGCCGCAGATGCAGCAGCAATAAGACAAAAAAGATGACCGGGCTCGTCAAAAGGATTGTTTTATACATGGTTTTTATAATTAAGTTTAAAGCGCATGATTAAAGTAAGTCAAACCTTGTATAAAATCCTCCCCTTTACAAGGGGAGGTTTGGAGGGGTATTGGAAAAACTATGAAACCTCCCCGGCCCCTCCTTGCTAAGGAGGGGATTACCACACTTACGTCTAACTGTTTTATTTTTGGCATTATATATCCGGTTATTGTTATAATGGGAAATCCGTGCATCAGCTATTTTCGCTGTTTAATCCCCATTAAATGGCAATAAGCTTCAAGGAGAATAAAAAATGAGCAAGATGGACTTTGTAGAAAACGTACAGCTTTCTTTGAACTCAAAATTCAAGTTCAGATGTCATA
>JACRHB010000026.1 GCA_016217725.1 Nitrospirota bacterium
ATATTTCTGCTCACCGCCTGATGCGCCGTAATTTTTTCTCAGCATTGTAAGCTCCCTTATCCTCTCCTGGCCGCCTTTGCTGATAAGCTTCATCATGACCCTTGACTTGAAGTCTTTGCCCTGATAGAAGAACGCCTCCTGAGATTTTTTGACGACTTCCTCCGGGGTGAGGGCGTGTGAAGATAGGGTAAAGAATAGGAGACAGAACATAGAACACAGAATACAGACAATAAGAGCTTTGGATTTTGAATCTTGAATCTTGAATTTTTCCATTACCGCCTCCTTAATTAAAGTCTGTTTGCAGACTCTGTTTGTTCGTCATTGACCCGAAAATACCCCCTCTCCCTAACCCTCTCCCACCGGGGGAGAGGGGACTCATTTATCTCCCCTCCCTTGATGGGAGGGGATTAAGGGGAGGGTGATTTTCCCACTTCCCACTTCTTACTTCTCTAAAAATACACATCAAACGACGCGTATATATCCTGCATGCTCTTTGCCGCCGGGAATAAAGGCTTCACGGTCGTCGTATTGATCTCGCTTGTCTTCTTCGGCTCCCCCAGCCATAAGCCGCTTCCCGAATAATCGAAGTCATAGTATTGATAGCCGATCCTGATAAAAGCCTTGGCGAATCTTGAGATCGGTTTGTCCGGGATGTCCCATATCCAGTAAGCCTCATAAACACTGCCGCGCGTTGCAAGCTTGCTTGAGATGAGGTCATCCGACGCCGGCGTCAGAGTTACCCAGTTTTTCGAACCGTAATTATACTCGAGTCCCATCTTGCTTCTAAGCTGTGTAATGGGAACACGCAGCCCCGCATAAAGGGCATAGCCGGTTTTTGGATCGAGATCGGGATCGCCGGGATCAGTGAGAAGGCTTCCGAATCCGGCGGCGCTTTGAGCCTTTGGATCTGTTTTGCTCAGGCCGCTGGAAATAAACCAGTCAACGTTTTTGAACTTGTGCATCAGAAGCCCTGTTAGGTGATAGAGGTCGCCGAGGTTTGTTGAGGGGAAACGGGTCTGGTTTACAAAGGATTGTATTTCCGGCACGTCCATAAGGTCGAAGGCTTTAAAACCCTGAAGCTGCAAGAAAAGGTTTTTGCCGCTGTCGTCAGCTTCCCAGTTAAATCCAAAGAAATCCACGTCGTCAACCTTGCTGCTTGCAACTCCTTTAAACCCTGATTCAAAGCCTCTTCCATAACAGAGCTTGAGATTCCCAGAAATCGGTTTGTTATGAAAATAACCGGCAACCACGCCGTCAAAGGCATAGTCAATGCCGAGTCCGAGAGGCACTCCATCCCTTTCAGTGTTCTGTCTCAGATGGGTCGGAGGACCTCCGGTGGACGGCCTTCGGCCTACCGAGAACGCAAAAGGCATACTGGCCCAATTGACATACGCCCTGTCCACCCTTAAAACATTGTCTGTTGCAAGGTGTCCCGTATTGCCGTCAAACAGCATGCCGTTGTGCGGGAAGATGCCGAACATCGGGTCATTGCCGCTGCTCAATGACGTGGACGTCTGACCGCCGCCGACTTTAAACATCGCAAGCCTGCCCACGAACCCGATGTGCTCCGTAGCCTGCGCGGAGATATTGAATCTGAAGCGGTGGGTCATAATGGAGTCGTTTTTAGCGGTAAAAGACTCATCGGAGCCGAAGCCCATATATGTGTGTTGTGCAGGGAATTTTACCCTTACCGAATCCACCCTGAATCTATAGTCGCCTGAGAGTGTGAATCTTGAAATCTCCGACGCCTTGTCCGCCTTTTTCTCAACCTCTTTAAACTTCTCCTCCTGCTGCGTGTCTTTTGTTTTAATCTCATCCACCTGTTGCTTGAGCTTTTCGAGCTCCTTTGTAAGCCCTTCCATCTTTCTCAGAAGCTCTTCTTTTTCATCCGCAAACGAAGCAGATGGGAGAATAAGTAAAAAGACGATTAAACCGGCCAAAAAATATTTCATTTTTGTCCCTCCTTCCTTTCTTTTAATTTTTCCCTGTCTCCCGGACGTCTTTCCATGTCTTTATGCCTCCTTTGACGCCGGCTTCCTGAAGTCCTTTTAAAAACACCTCATCAGTAGATTTGGTGATATATTCTTTCGGCGTCACATTTACCATCTGCGAGCCTTTTTTTATTGACCAGACAAGGAGCGCAATGAGAACTCCGGTGTAAATGAATGCAAAACCATACTGAATGCCCGGCTTGTCCGGCAAAAGCTCCAGGATATTTTTCGCCTCTATAAAGCCTTTGGAGAAAAATATCTCCTCAAATTTTTCCCGATAAAGCGTGAACGGCAGGTATCCGAAGAAGAAGCCGGGAAGCGAAGCCAGCCCCGTGAGATAACCCATCCCCGTCCTTGCATAAGTCCTTATCTCACAGCCTATCATGAGGACCGCGCCTATGCCTAACAAAGGACCTCCTACAAGGTGCCCGAGGTGAAATCCCCATTTGTACCTGCCGGCCTCTACGACAACGGGCAAGTCCCACTCGAAGAATATCCATGTGACGAGAATCGTTAAGTTGAACATGATTATCGCTATAAGCAATGCCGTAAAAGGCATGAGTCCGGTAAACATGGTCTGCGTTATCTTTGCAACCTTCATCGCGTTAAAATGCTCCTGCTTCATGAGGAGAGACTTGGGCGCCATGACCGCGCATTCGGTCCCGAATCCCGTCTTGCCGATGCCGACGCCTAACAAGGTCCCAATGAAGGTCTTGAGAAATATTTCTACCCAGGGCAGTCTGCCGACGGCTTCAGTGGATTCTCCTTTAAAAGCCGTATAAAATGCGGAGCCCAGCAGCAGGATCAGAGACACAGTCAGGATTATTCTCAGAGGATCGGCGCGATGGTTGTATTCGGGGTCGTGACATAAGATCTCGGTCGGATATTCAAGCTCAACGCAGTGTTTGACGGTTGCGTGCGTCTCATGGTGTTTCAGATAACTTGCCACTCCAAGCTTTGTCATCAATAGAAATGCCAGGAATGCAAAAGGGATGCTGACAACCGCCACGACTATGGAGGTGAGGCTCATGGCCGGAATGCCGCCTAAATAATGCCATGTGGTGCAACCCTGCGCAAGCCTCGTGCCGAGGCCGAACGTCGCTCCGCCGATGAACGCGAGCACGGCGAGGCGAGGGGGATATTTGGCCCAGGCTTTGTGCTCCTTTTCAAGAAGAACGACAAGAAACGCGCCGAAAAGGATGCCGATGATGATCCAGTGAATGTCGGCGTCGTAGAGTCTCGTGAGATAGTCGGTCTTTGTAATGTTCTCCTCTATGGAGCCGAACATCTTTGCAAGACCGGTAGTAATGGGTATCGGCGTCTCGTACTTGAGGAAGTAAATCACCTGAGCAAGCCCGACAAAAAAACCGCCCCACACGAACGACCAGGGTTTAGTGAGAATATTTTTAATGTTCATAAGATAGAACCTCCTCTTTTCACGCGCATCCCGACGTCTTCTGAAACTCCTTGACCTCTTTCACCACGTCTTTCATCTTCAAACCGACAGCATTAACGATATCCGTCCAGCTTTTTCCGTCTTTTTTCATTTTGATTATGTCCCTGCCGGGTTTTTTGGAAAGATTTGTAATGACTATTGCCGCAAGTGCCTCTCCGGGCGTGAGCTCTTTCATCGCGCTCTCGATAACGTCATCCGGCACAGCCTCAAAGAAATATGCTTTTAGTTTTTCTTCAAATCTCTTTATCTCTTTGGGAGTAACACGTTTCTTGTTCGTTATCTCAATCCGCTCTTTCAGCTCTTCTTCGGTGCCTTTTTGAGCGGCAGTCGCTGTCGGAGCCGCAAGTGCAAGAAATGCAGTGGCAAGTATAAAGGTTAATACCTTTTTAAAAATTGTCGTAATCACTTTCCCTCCTTTGTTTGTTCAATCGGATAATTTCTTGCAGCCGCCTTATTTATAATGCTTTTCATGGCCTCTCCTCCGGGATAATCTTTGATCCATGCGGCATAGCCGAATAGCAGTGTATACGCATCATATCCCAACATCCTCAAACCCGCTACCGGTAGATTTTCAAGCTGGCCCGTAGCGCAGGCAAGCACGAGCTTTTTGTCCTTCGGCAGCTTTGATAGATTCTCCGGATTCAGGACTGTGTAATACGGCATATGTACGGCAGAAGGAATATGTCCGGAATTGTACTCATCAACCCCGGGTCTCACATCCAGAACCAGAAAATCCGTCTTCCCGGTCTTAATCCACATGTAGACTTCGTCAGGAGTCACCTGCCAGCCGCTGTCCTCAGGCGCTTTCATGAGCAGCTCCGCCATTTTCCTTGCGATGTCGTCTTCTGCATATGCAGATACAGCCGCAAAGATTGCAGCAAGACATAAAATTAAACTCATTTTAATCCTTTTCATTTATCCTCTTTCCTTATGGGCTAACTGCCCGCCTCGGTGCTTTCTCAGTCACGTAAAGCACACCCCTTTAAACAGCCAGCCCTGGAGCAATACGATCAACGCCGGCAGATAGATTATCGTCATTACTGCGCTGAGCAGCATCATGCTGACAATGAAAGCGCCCACCGTGATATACGGCGTTAACGGCGCAAACATCATCACGGCAAAGGATGCTGCAAAGAGCACGGCATTGCGCACTATCCCTTTGCCGGGACGGGCGGCAGTCCAGAGTAAAGCATCAGTGACGAGTGACGAGTGACGAGTGACGAGTTCTTTAATATCCTCATTCCCTGGCCCCTGACCCCTGGCCTCTTGCCCCGCTTCTACTAACCGTTGTCTGAACCTGCTTATGAAATGAATAGCAAAGTCTACCGCCATTCCAAGCGACAGACAGCTTAGCACCGAAATCGGCATGTCGAAATCCTTCCCTGCAAATCCGATTACTCCGTAAATAAGCAGTATGGTGAAAAGCAGAGGGGCATAGCCGACAATCGCCCATTTCACAGATCGGAAGTTGAATACGAGAATCACAAACACCACGATCAGCGCGACTATGAAACCGCGAAGCATGTCCCACAGCACGGCGTCATTCCATGCAAGATTGAAATAGGCAATGCCCGCGGGTTTGAATTCCATCTTCATTTGTAGGGACAATTCATGAATTGCCCCTACCTTATAATCTTCAACTGCCTTTATCACATCCCTCATGGCCTGCACATCCCAGGTCTTCATCTGCACCCAGATATTCGCCTTCTTGAACGGGTAGTCAACGACGTTATCGAGGTCGGAAGGCTTTGCGGACATGCCGAACAGGAAGAGATATTGTCCTATCGTATCTTTTGTATCAGGCACTGTATCGTATGCCGGGTCATCATCGTGGAGGACGCGGTTTATCCTCTTGACGTAATCAACAACGGATGTTGTCTTCCCCACAACGGGAAGCTTCTCCAGGTGTCTCTGAAGTCCCTCTATATACCGCATTGCGTCCGGGGTCTTTATGGCGTCTTCATTCTCTGAAACAGCCACAATATAACCGAGCGACGTCCCGCCGAGCGCATGGTTCATGACCGAATCGGCAACGCGCACTTCGCTGTCTTCCTTAAACCACTCCACCATGTTGTTATTGACCGTTGTCTTTGTTATCCCGAGTATTGCCGTAACAAAAAGCGCAATGCCGACGAATACCGTAGCTTTCGGTTTATGCGCCCCGAAGCCCGCAAGGGTTTTCAGGAAATGAGAGGTCCTGCTCAATTCAATATCTTCCTCGCCGGACGCCTTCTCTATCTTTGCCTCTTTTACGAAAGTGAACATCGCGGGTATGAAGCTGAAGCTTAAAATCCGGAGGGCCACCGTTCCGAAGGCGATCACTGCTCCGAAGACCTTTACCGGAATTATATGCATGAATAAGAGAACGGCAAAACCGACCGCGGTCGCAAGGGCGGTATAGCGCACCGGGCGGCCTACCGCATGCATTGTCTCGATTATCGCAGCCTTTTTGTCTTTAGTTTCTTTGTAGCGGAAATAAAATTCGTTAAAGATATGAATGCTGTCCGTTGCAATCGCCATCAGAAACACGGGGGCCATTGAGCTCATAATGTGAACGGGAAATCCGAAGGCTATCAAAAGCCCCATGCTCCAGATAATGCTGACCATCGCGTCCATCATCAGCGTGACCGAGAGAAAGAGGTCCCTGAACATGAGATACCTGACGAGGAGCATGACCCCGCCTGCGATAGGGGCGAAGACCGCCATGAGCTTGAACATCTCAACCCCGAAGGTGTCCCGCGCTACGGGATCGCCTGCCACATAATATTTTTCATCGCCTGTCTCTTTCTTTAATATCTTTCTTATCTCATCTGCTACTTTTTTGCCGTTTGCCCCTTTTTCCAGAGGGACATAGATGGCAGTAGTCTTTCCGTCCTTAGAGATGATGCGGTTGATAAAGAGAGGATTCTCAAAGAGCATCTTTCTCAGCTTCTCGATACTAGCATCAGTCTCGGGGACCTCCGTCATAAGAGGCGCAACTTTCAAAACGCCGGACTCTGCCGTCACATTGGTGATGGTCGGAAAGCTGCTTACATCTCTTGCTGCAACGCCCTTGATCCTCAGGATATCATCTGTAATCCTCTGAACCTTTCCGAGGGTATCTTTATTGAGAATGCCCTTTTCATTCACTATGCCGACAACGATCATATCCTCGTAAAGGCTGAATGTCTTTTCCACTTCGTCATTCCACACCCTGACGTCTGACGTCTCAGGAAGCATGTTCTTGGGATTGGTGTCCGTCTTTACCTTCGGAAACTGGGTCATAAAGACAAATGTGATGACTACAGTCAGAAGAACTACCAGTTTAGGATGATTGACCGAAAACTCGACCAGAGAAAACTTTCGCATCTTCTATTACCTCCAGGAACAGCATGTTAGTAATTAAGAATATTCTAATCACCGCAGCTACCGTATAAACCTATAAAACACTAAAATCTCAATAACGGGCTTACGATCAAGACCAGTAGCGCGAATACGAAACAGACCTTGCACAACTGTTTTCTTTTGGCCCTCAGACCGAAGAATTTATTCACAGTTTCTTCATCAGGCGCCGTATCAGGAGAAAACTTTGAAAACGCTTCCTTTATCTTCGGATTGATGAAGAAGGTAATATAAAAGGCAATGCTGACCATCCCAAGAACAAAAATATGTTTTAGAACAAACGCAATAAAAACCGTTTGGTTAAATTCCTTCATCTGCCCGTGAAAGGCATAGTAAACGGCCGGGAAGCCGAAACCTGTAACAAAGAGCAGCAAAATAAAGGTCCAGCAGTAAGGCTCAAGTCCCTGAATTGTATCCTCTACAACCTTATCAAGCTGATATAAAAGTTTTTTGCCGAATTGCGCTCGCTGATTCACCAATCTCAAGTTGTAAAACGGCGCAGCGGCACATCCCACAAGAGCTATGTTGTGGACGGCGAGTAAAACAATGTAAATGCAATTTTCCATCTCTATTAATCCTCCCTAAAGTCATTTAGTAGATTAGAATATTCTAATTTCTGAATATACCGGACAAAAAAATATTACTTGGCCTTTGTGAGTGTTTTTACCATCTTTTGCCCTTCCTGAAATCTATCGAGCAGCACCTCTCGCATCAGCCCGCAGGCAATGATTACTTTTTCGTTGGAAACTTTATAGAAAATATTGTTTTTGTCTCTCCTTGACGTAAGGATGCCCTTTTGTTTCATGACCGCAAGATGCTGGGAGACGTTTGAAGTGGATATGCCGAGTCTGTCTGCGATCTCGCCTACACTTAATTCCTTGTTCTCAAGCACGTTAAGAATCTCTATCCTCTTAGCGTTTCCCAGGGTCTTGCATATATCGGCATGTATCTCGAAAAGTCTTTTGCTCATACGGTATTTAACCACAAAATATATAAAAAAATAAATTTCATCCGCAGATTTCACAGATTAGAAAAAGAAATCTGCGTCAATCTGTGTAATCTGTGGATGAAGCATACTTTTAATTTTTCAATCAAAAGGTCAAATTCATATCCGCCTTTATAACCACTTCCTTATAATAAGTTGCAGGGTTTGCAAGCTCCACCCCTTCAATAAAGTCCGCCTTGCTCATGCCAAAAAGCGGAACATTCAACGGACACGCCAGAAGCCGCGCCCCTTCCATATGGAGCATAACAAACAAATCTTCAACGCCCGGCAGCTCCATTTCATCCATCCTCTTCATTACAGCCTCTCCCATCTCCTTGGGCTGGTCCGGCAGGCATTGCAAGCTTTTTACTTTTTCCTTATGGATCGCGTTAACCCCGCGTGAGCCGAAAAATAATGTGACCCTTGATCCCTCTCTTAAAAGACTCAGAGCGGTCATGAGCGCATTATAAACCTGACAAAGCTCGTCATGAAAGCACATAACGGATACGTTTTTAATTATCTTACCCTCCGGCATCTTTCACCTCTCCGGAAGCTTTCTTTTTATAATCCCCATACATCATTTTCTCGAGGACTGCGTCTAAGGGTTTCTTTAAAAAAGAGTCTACATCAGACAGCCAGTATTTTTCAAACAGAACCTTGCTCACGTGCCAGACCGGCGACGGCCTTTTTATTTTAACTGCTGGGTTCGGCTGCGCGTAAAAGTTCCCTGTGCCGAAGCCTGCCATACCGCGTCCGATTTCGATAAAGCAGGCGCCCTCTCCGGTAAAGCCCACTCTTTCTCCTTTCCCGGAGATTTCATTTGCAATGTTCTCAGCTACGACTTTCGCGTGATAATGAGCAAAAACCCCTGCCTTGGGGAGCATTAAAGGCACCCCGGGCTTCCATTCGCCCGGAATCTTTATCTTTGCCACGTCGCCTATTGCATAAACATTTTCAAATTTCGTTTTAAAATTATCTTTATCTACAGGAATCCAGTCATTATCGGTTAAGCCGGATTCTTTAACAACTTTCGGCGCCTTGTGCGGAGGCACGACTAACAACAAATCATAATTTGCCTTTCCCTTATTATGGGTTATTTCATTTTTCTCCGCATTTACAGACTCTACCTTATGCTCGAAATTGTGCTCTATCCCCATTCTCTCCAGCAGCTCCTTCATCATATTTCCTACAGCCGGTCCGGCAACAGGCATGGGCAAGACTTCCGGGGTAATAATTGTTATCTTAATATTTTTCCGGATATTCTTTTTCTTAAAGAAATCACTTACAAGGAGTGTGGTCTCATATGGCGCTGCAGGGCACTTATATGGGAGGGAGCAGATTAAGATTACTATATCCCCACCGGAAAAGTTTGTTAATGTATCTCTTAGTCTTACAACTCCGTCCAGATCATAAAGGTTGTACGCATTCTTTCCAAAGGCGTCAACAAGTCCCGGAATAGTTTCCGGAAACAGTGCGGCTCCGAGGGAAATTACGAGGTAATCATAGTTGAGCTCGCCCTTTCCGGTCTTAACCACCTTGTTTTCAGGGTCTATTTTCAGGATCTCCGCGTTTACGAGCTCAATCCCTTTCTCTATTAACCTCGAGGTATCTTTTTTAATATCTTCGGGCCGTCTCCATCCAACCATTACCCAGAGAGAAGAGGAAGCTGAGATGTGATCCTTATTTTTCTCAACAAGTATTATTTTATGCTCTTGGCCCAATCTCCTCCTCAGCTCGTTTGCAGTCGCCAAACCGCCGACCCCGCCGCCGAGGATTAATATCGTTTTGCCTGTCATATTTTCCTCCTGTAAAATTATTGCTTGTTATTCAGTTGCAGTCATTCCGACTTGTTCGGAATCGTTTATTAGAAAAGATTCCAGACAAGCTGGAATGACAAATGTGACCTAAAATATGCCGACAACTTTGTCCATGCTTGTCATTAGATCTACCAATTGGCCGTAGTCAATCAGCCTGCCTGAGATTTCATTTTCATTCAGACCTCTCAGTTTCACGTCGTCACTCATCACATATGGATTCCCGTTATTCGAGTCTCTTGAAGCGTAGACTGCATTTTGAAGAAGACATATCTCAGCGTTCATTCCCTTTGCAAGTTTATAAGCGGTTTGAAACTCCTTTGTATCCGGTGCGCTTGAGATAAGGAACAGCATAATACCTCTTAAAAAATCATTATTGATTGTGCAGCGCTGATTGACTGTTTCAATATTCCAACACTGTCAATCTTCACGCCTTCAATAAGGTCTTCTTCTTTGAGATTGTATTCCGTGAGTGAATCCTTGTTTACGTAAATTTCCATTTCTTCCGATAAAAGCTCCAGGCTTTCGCCAAGACCCGTGAATCCCGTGTTACCGGCGTCCTGATTTTTCTTTGCGGTATAGACCCCGCTGTCAATCAGATAGAGTATGACTTTGTAGTCGAAGCCTCCTGCTCCCCCTGCGTGTCTTACTGCCTCTGCCGCATTGATCACTCCGTAAGGAGGTTTTCTGAGAATGACTAAAAGATTGTCCATCGCAGTGCTCCTTGTATTTTGTCACCCTGAACGAAGTGAAGGGTCTTTCTTTATTTAAATATCGAGATTCTTCGCTTCGCTCAGAATGACATCTTGTATATTTATGTGCGCTTCCAAAAGCAGTTCTAAATTCCAAGATTAATAAAAATATCAGTTTGTTTCATTAATGAGAAAAGCCCTTTCAATGCGCCTTTCTCAGCGCCTTCAATGTAACTTTCTCCCGTGATACAACGGAAGTTCACACAGCCGCCTCAAAGGTCCACTTTCAACCCTTTGTCCATCAACGCCTTAAAACCGTCTGAGGCATGAGGGAGTCCTTTGCCTTTTTGGCCCTTGAGGAAATTGTACACCCCATCTGCCGACGCGACAAGATGCGTTTCGAGTCCCTTATCAAGCGCTGCTTCAGCTATTTTCAGCGCCGTGTAAGTATTTTCGTGCGAATACGGCGAGGTGTTCAAAAAAAAGGTGATCTTTTTTGCCATTATCTCCTGTATGTCCCTTTCTTTGTCACCGGACAGCATTCAGGCGCCGGAAGGGCTTCCGGATAATCTTTTTTCAATATATTAAGAAGGTCAGGGATCAAGGGATTCTTCAGGAAATAACATCTGAGCCTCCCGTCAACAAAGTAGTCAATAATGCCTGAATGTCTCAAAGCTGAAAGATGTTGTGAGATGTTGGATTGCTTCAACTCAAGAAATTCCTCCAGTTCGCTGACGCATTTGACGCCCTTTGACAATTCTTCCAATATGGCAATCCTCACGGGATGTGAGACCAGTTTTAAAATTTCTATCC
>JACRHB010000192.1 GCA_016217725.1 Nitrospirota bacterium
GTGCATCGGCTCTCCTTGTGGTTTAGTGTTTTTTTGGTTAAATATTTTACCACAAGGAGAGTCTTATATCCTTGATAAATTCCCTCGTTTTATGACTTTTGCAAGAGGCTCAATTAATAGGGAATTTACTAAATTTGGCAACTTCATCTCTTGTAGGTATTCGTCCTAATTGTTTAGATATATTTTTTACTTCAAGCTGAAGCACCTTCTTGCTAACCTGATACTTTTGTTTTTTCAATCTTTCAACAGGGCTATTCTTTGCTTTAGGAGCATCACCGTTCTTTCTGAATGGATCAAGCCCAAATTCCATTTCTCTATGTCTTTCAGATGCAAGTTTGTAGTAATACTCTGAAAGTTCAATGCCGATATATCGCCTGTTCAATTCGTGTGCCGTTAAAGTTGTAGTTCCCACGCCATTGAATGGATCAAGAACTATCTCATTTTCGCGCGTAAACAATGCTATCAAACGGTACATGAAATTCGGGGGAAGCTGGCAAGGATGATCGACCCTGCGACTATTATGTTTCAAACGGTGAATATCCCACCAGAGATTTGATGTGATTTCAGTATCCTTATGTTTTAATCGTTTTCTCATTTTCATGCAGGCGGATCTGATACAATAATTTTCTGACAAGGTTTCAATTGCTTTCTTTTCGAGGAGGGCGTGATTTTGATGTGCCAACCCCGGCAATGGTCTTGGTCTGCCTTTTGAAAAGCAAAGTATTGAATAATGGGCAGGCATAATCATTCTTACCGGCATGCTCAACCCTTCCCAAACTATCCAGTCTTGGTAATCCATTATGGTTATTAAATGTCTAAAATGCCTTATGCACCATTGAGGTATATTTAGTACAGCAAGCGTCCTGCCGGGTTTCAATATCCTAGCTAATGAGTTCAGCCATTTGTCGCACCACTCGAAATATGTCTGAATATCAATGCCATCATTCCAGCTTTCATATTTTTTGTTTAGGTTATATGGAGGGTCTGCGAAACAAAAATCGATAGTATTATCGGGAAGTTTATCTAATTCTTCAAAACAATCTCCATTTATTAAAACAGAATGATTTGGATATTGGTTTTCGATATTAGAATATCGCCTATAGTTTATTGCTGGACGCAGGACCGGTCTGTAATAATTTCTCTGGTCATAGATATTCACCGATTCGTATTCAAGCAGACCGAATAAATCCTGCAGTCTCCTTACGATGTCATAAGGATAAGACGAAAAATTTACTGTTATATCGCGCCACACATCCGACATTAAGGTTCCAAATTCATGATAAAGATGTTTTTTGCCTCCGTAATCTTTTGTGGTTTTATGGCAGAAGGGACAATAAGTATAGGCAATCCTCGTTTTTGTATGCCTCAAGCTCTCTTTGTAGCGTGTAAAGATCAGCAAGGCGGCATGCCTTTGAACTAATCCTTCTTTTTTTAAAAAAGGGGTTTCGAGCTTTACAGCAATCCACAACTTAAGTTGTGCTCGATTATTATTTAATAACGAACAAAAATCTGACGCAAATATCGGGGAACATAGAATCGCAATAGTAGAATTTGGATTTGCTTGATTGAAAAAGTCATAAAGATCTTTATGAAAATCTTCTTTATTTGGAATTTCCTCAATCGTTTTGAAGTAAGGTAAAATTATGAATTCAACATTTGCACTATTAGGCATGCAGTTTGTGAGGCGGTCTTTTATGTTTTTTACCTTCAAAGGATTGGCGTTTTCACTTAAATGCGACATGCTACACCTGACCTTTATCAAGACTTTTAAGGAAATTTAAAAGAAGATCAAGTTCGCTATCCTTGAAGGTAACTGTACAATCGCTAAATTGGCATATGGTCTTTAGCGCCGATGCTCGTTCAAAGTTCCCTGCCCCGTCAATAACGTAAGCTATTTTGTGTCCATTCTTATGAAGCAGTTGTTGTCTTGCTTGAGCCTGTCCCGCTTTTCTTTCAATTGTGCTATTAGTTGTTACCTGAAAGCTAACTTCAATGGCACAACACTTGCCTTTAGGAGAAGAAGCAACGACGTCAAACGACAGAGAAGTTCGATCATTCTGGCTGATTTTGGGTATCTGCTTTTTTGTAAAATCCCAAGAAGGAAGTTTGTCTTGAAGGTAATCAAATACATACCTTTGCGCTAAATTCCCCAGTGCATTTGCAGTAGCGCCACCTGTTATTCTGCTTACCCAGATATACCGTTGTCTGACGAAAGAATCCAATTCCTTCTTATGGCCGATTAGTGTACCAATCATACATTTTTCTGTAATGTCAGGTGGTAAATTCGCCAAAATAGAAGCACCGCCGAATAGAATCAAATTGATGACGTCGTCCATCATTGGCGAAAGGTATTCCTTGGTTGCCAAACCTTTTCCGTCAACCTTCAAATGCGGATTGCTCCAGGTTTTTTTATTCAAAAGTGTTTGGAATATATAACTATACCTTGAGCCGTTCCAAGTAAATACCATTGTTGAATCAGGGAATATTTGCGGCAATTCTTTCTTGAAACGCATGAGTTTCTCGCCGCTTATGTCAGAAAGAACAATGAGATGTTTTAATAACAGATTTGCGGATAACTTCTTTGACATGGAAAGAACAGTTTTCCACGCGAACGGGGATGCATCAGCAATATTTAGTAAACTAATAAATTTATCCTGCGTTTCAATCAGCTTAGGTATTATGCTTGCATCTCGCGCTATTTCAGATAATTGTTCGGGCCACCATTTGATTGCATTTGCTTCTAAGTCAATTAAGTTCCGCATTTATTTATTCGCTCCGTATCTTGTAGTTAATATACCACAAGTTAAGCTGAATCTTTCCTCAACCGCCAATCCGTTTGCGCCCCCAATCTCTATAAAAAATTAGAAGCTGGTCAATTACCATTCTTGCGTCGGCTTCGGTCGTCATTTTACACAAAAGAATTATATAAGGTGAGAGACAATTTTTGTAATTTTAACAGAAAGCGGGAAGTTTTGTGGGAATAATTTTTTAACGTTACGATGTGCCCCTACGTTATTTAATTCTCTTTACTACCGCCTTGAACTCCGGCGTGCCCGCTCTCTCAAGCAGTTGAAACAGCACGGTCTCGGTGCAGGTTATCACGGCTCCCGCGTCACGCATAAACTCCCTGCCGGTCAGATAATCATCTTTTTTCCGTGAGCAGACAGCATCACTGACGAGATGGACGGAATAATTCTCTTTCAATAAACTCAGGCATGTCTGCAAAACGCATACATGCGCTTCCATGCCGGTGAGGATAATATGCTTCCTGCCCGGGGAATTTATTTTTTCGAGAAAGCCATCGCCCCCGCAGCAGTCGAACGTTACCTTCTTAAGAGGCTCGTAAGCCGGGAGGGCTTCTTTTATTTCATCGATAGTGGAGCCGAGTCCTTTCGGATATTGCTCGGTGAGTACGACGGGAATATTCAGAAGCTTCGCCGCCTCAATGAGATGAAGACAATTGGAAGTCACCTCCTGCCGCCGGCTCATCACATCGGCAAGTTTCTTCTGTATGTCGACCAGGACGAGGATGGAGTTGTTTTTGTCGAGAATGAATTTGTCCATGTTCTGAATATAATATCAAATCTCAAACACTAATGACCGTGGTCTTCCCCGAGGAAGGAGCGCCGGTTAAGAAGATGCTTTTCTTCCTATGATAATTATAGCTGAAATCACCCGATCTCCCCGATCACCCGGGTGAGTTTACGAGCCTGACCTTCTGAACAGCGTCAAAAAGAATATCGCTATGCTCACAAGCACGATGGTCGGGCCTGAGGAGGTGTTGAGGTAGATGGAAAGGGCGAGACCTGCAACCCCTGAGACGAGGCCGAAGAGGCATGAAAGACCGAAGAGGTTTTTCATGCTTGAGGCGAGGTTTTTGGCGGACGCCGCAGGCACGATAAGAAGGGACGTCACAAGGATGATCCCGACGATCTTGAGACTGACGGTGACAACTGTCGCGATAATAAGGAAAAGCAGGTATTCAAAAAACCGCACGTTGATCCCCTCCACGCGGGCGAGGTCCCTGTTGAAGGTGATCTGGAGAAACGGCTTTGAAAAAAACATAAGCGTCGATATGGACAGCACGCTGACGATAAGGAGCAACAGCAGATCAGTATTGGTAATGGCGAGGATATCCCCGAACAGGAAGGTAAAGAGGTCGGCCCTGTAACCCTTCAGCATGCCGATTATGAGCATTCCCGAAGCGATGGCGCCTGAGAAAGCGATGCCTATGATCGTGTCGTGCGAGAGAGTCGTCTTTTCGGACAGGAATGCGATCAGCAGCGAAATGAGCAGGGCGACGGCGATGGATGACACCGAAAGATCGACGCCGAGGACTGCGCCTATCGCAATACCCGCGAAGGCGGAGTGCGATATTGCGTCAGAGAAAAAGGACATCCTGCGCAGCACTACGAAATTCCCGACAAACGGGCAAAGCACGCCGGCCATTAAAGAAGCGATAAACGCCCTCTGGATAAATGGGTATGATAAGAAATCAGTAATCGTGTTCATTCTTGAAAATTGTAAAACAACGCTTACGTTTAATTAACGATTATCAATGAACAATGAACAATTAAGGATTTGTTTTTTCAATTGTTAATTGTTCATTACTCATTATTTTTTTGCTCAATCGTGTTCATGGCAACTGTGTATATACGCCCCCATCATCTCTCCGTAGACGGACTTTATTACATCGTCCGTCAGCGCCTCCTCGGGCCTGCCGCTGCATACCAGCCTCCTGTTCAGGCAAAGGACATTGTCCGCAAAACGATATACGACGTTTAGATCATGAGAGATCAGTATTATGGTCAACCCTTTTTCCTTCTTCAGCCTTTTCACAAGGTCGTAAAACCTCTCCTGCCCTTCTATATCCACGCCTGACGCAGGCTCGTCAAGGAATAGGAGCCCGGGGTCGTTTACAAGGGCCTTGGCGATCATGACCCTCTGAAGCTCCCCGCCCGACAGGTTCCCGACCTTCCTTTCCGCTAAGTCCTGTGCGCCGACGACCTTGAGCAGCTCGCCGATATGTCTTTTTTCGTCTTTACCCCTTAAGAATGGGAATGAATATACGGGAGGCACTGTAAATCCGAGAAGCTCGGATACGGTGAGCGGGAAAGTCCTGTCGAATTCGAGCCTTTGAGGGACATAGCCGACCTTGACATGCGAGTTTCCATGCTTAAGCGGACGTCCGAACAGTAATACGGCGCCCGGCGCATAAGGGATGAGCCCGAGTATCGCCTTGATCAAGGTGGTCTTCCCTGCGCCGTTGGGCCCGATGATCGCAACTATGCTGCCTTCTTCAACCGAAAACGTGATGTTTTCTATAAGGTGGTGATTGTTGATCTTTACACAGAGGTTTTCAACGGTGAGCGCATTCATGACGGATTAAACCAAAAAAACTTTTTTTTAGCCACGAATTTTCACGAATTGTCTCGAATAAAAAATAAGGACGCAGATTTGCGCAGATATGCGCAGATAAGTTTGCTTTTTTTAATCCTGATGATCTGCGTTTATCTGCGTCCAAATCCATTTTTTTTATTTATTCGTGTTCATTCGTGGCTGATACCGTTTTTAGAATTAACGCTGTCCCAGCGCCATTTTCAGCACCTCGAGGTTCGCCCTCATTCTTACTTCATACCATTCGGGATAAAGGGCGCCGGTCTCGAGCGTGTCCAGGCTGTAGACGTTCAGACGTAAATCCCTTGCAATAGCCTCAACTATCTTGTGCGAAACACGCGGCTCTGAAAAAATGACTTTGATGTCTTTCTCCCTTATCGTATTTATTACATCCGCAATGTGTTTAGGCGTAGGCTCCTTTTCGGGGAATTCCTGGATCACTGCGGCCTGCTTAAGCCCGTAGTCCCTCGCAAGGTACCGGAAGGCGGAATGAAACGAGACAAATTCCCGCTTCTTCCAACTGCCGACTTCGCCGCTTATCTCCTTATCGAGCGCTTCAAGATGTTTGATATATTTATCAGCGTTCTTTGTATACACCTCTTTATTACCGGCGTCCGCCCTTACCAGCGCATCCCTGATATTTTTCACCTGGATAACAGCATTTTTCGGTGAAAGCCATATATGGGGGTCGTTGTCGATCACCTCCACTGCCGGGCTTGAATCCACGATAAGCGGTTTCTCAGCGGCGTGAGCAAGCTGTTCGGCCATTAATTTATCCAGCCATGTCTCGAGCCCGACGCCGTTTTTTATGAGGACCCGCGCCTGAGCGATCTTCATCACGTCTTCGGGACTCAAGGAATATTCATGCGGGCCGGCCCCCGACGGCAGAAGGTTTTCAACGTGCGCGGCGTCTCCGGTTACGTTCTTTGTAAGACTGTAGAGCGGCGCGATCGTCGTAAGGACCCTCAGTTTATCATCCCTTGCAGGGAGCTCATCTTTTTTGGAAGATTCATACTTTTTAAACTCATATTCGGTCTTTTGGCAAGCTGAAAGACAGGCGGTCAGGAGGAGGCACAAAAATATCAATTTCCCGAATGATTTCACGGTTAAAATTATAACATAATAAAAAGATTAAACAAGGAGAAAGCGCCCCGTATGTTATTATTACTGAATATGAAACCTTTCCAGCCGCTTTCGGCCTTGACGTACAGGAACTTCAGGCTTTTCTGGTTCGGACAGATCATATCGCTCTCGGGTACCTGGATGCACTCCGCCGCGCAGGGATGGCTCGTCTTTAAGCTCACGAATTCCCCGTTCTACCTCGGGCTGGTCAGCTCGGCGCTGTCCCTGCCGATCCTCCTCTTTACTCTGGCGGGCGGCATCGTCGCAGACAGGTTTTTCAAAAAGAACATCATCCTGGCGGCGCAGATCATCCTGATGCTCCTTGTGCTGATACTCGCCGTAATGGTTTCAACCGGGGTCGTCACGGTCTGGCACGTGCTCGTGATCTCTTTCCTCATCGGCACGACCAACTCATTCGAGATACCGGCAAGGCAGTCGTTTTTTATTGAGATGGTCGGCAAGGAGACCCTGATGAACGCCATTGCGCTCAACTCGGCGGCCTTTCACGGCGCAAGGATGCTGGGGCCCGCCATCGCGGGAATAATCATCGGCTCTCTCGGATTGGCCGCCTGTTTTTACATAAACGCAGTGAGTTTTTTAGCGGTGATTTTCGGTCTGTTAAGAATGCGCTTTAAGCCGGATGAGATAAAGACCTTCCCGCGCTCGGGGATAAAAGAGGAATTTAAGGAAGGACTGAAATACATCTTCGGCAATCCCAGGATTTACACCCTTATCCTGTCTTCGGGGATAATAAGCTTCTTCGGGTTTCCGTATGTCGCGTTTTTGCCCGTCTATGCGAGGGATATTTTGAAAACGGGGGCTACGGGTCTCGGCATACTCATGGGCTTTGCCGGTGCCGGGGCCTTTATCGGGGCCGTGAGCCTCGCAATAAAAGGAGATTCTCCGAATAAAGGGGCGCTCCTTGCGGCGTCAAGCATCACCTTTTCCATAGCGCTGCTTATATTCTCCATGTCGACTACGGTCTGGCTTTCCTATTTAACGCTCTTTCTCGTAGGACTCGGCGCCATTAACCAGATAGCCACTGCAAACAGCCTTCTTCAGCTTGCAGCGCCTGATGAATTGAGGGGGAGGGTGATGAGCTCATTTACGATGGTATTCCTCGGCATGTCTACTATAGGGACGTTTTCCATCGGCAGTCTTGCCCATTACATAGGCACGCAATATGCCCTCGAGACAGGCGCGGGCCTGTGCCTCTTCGGTTCGCTGCTGCTCATCCTCAAAAAACCGGAAACCTTTAAATAGTGCAAAAGAGCAAAAGTGCAAGAGAGCAGAAGAAATAATAAAACTTTTGCTATTCGACTTAACTCCAAACTCTAAGCTCTTAACTTTGCTTCTTCGACTTTGCTCCTGAAAATGAGCTTGTCCCCTTCTTTGTCCACATCGATGACGTCGCCTTCTCTGAACGTCCCGTCAAGGAGCATCGTTGAGAGAGGGTTCAGTATCTCTTTCTGGATCGCGCGCTTCAACGGCCGCGCTCCGTAAAGCTGATCGTAGCCGATATCCGCAAGGAGCGCCTTCGCCTTATCGGTCAGGACGATGTTTACGCTCCTCTCTTTCAGATAGCGCTTCATCCTTTCGATCTGGATATCGACTATCTTCATGAGCAGCTCTTTTGTCAGAGCATGAAATATGATTATCTCATCCACCCTGTTGAGGAATTCGGGCCTGAAGAACTTTTTCATCTCCTCCATCACGCCCTTGCGTATCTGGATCTCTTCCGTCCATTGGGTAAGCATCTCCTGAATATGCCGGCTTCCGATGTTGGACGTCATGATGACCACGGTGTTCCTGAAATCGACCGTCCTTCCGTGTCCGTCCGTAAGCCTGCCGTCGTCAAGGAGCTGCAGCAGCACGTTAAAAACCTCAGGATGCGCCTTTTCCACTTCATCAAAAAGGATCACCGCATAAGGTCTTCTCCTGATCGCCTCGGTCAACTGTCCGCCCTCCTCATAACCTACGTAACCAGGAGGCGCCCCTATGAGCCTTGATACCGTATGCCGCTCCTGATATTCCGACATGTCAATTCTCACCATCGCATTTTCATCGTCAAAGAGGAATTCCGCAAGCGCACGCGCGAGCTCTGTTTTTCCAACGCCGGTCGGCCCGAGAAAGATGAAGGAGCCGATGGGCCTGTTCGGATCCTGTATGCCTGCGCGCGCCCTCCGAACAGCGTCCGAGACCGCCTTTATCGCCTCGTCCTGTCCGACCACGCGGAGCTTCAGCCTATCTTCCATCTTCAGCAGCTTTTTAACTTCACCTTCAAGCATCCTGCTCACAGGTATGCCGGTCCATTTCGAGACGATCCCGGCGACGTCTTCTTCATCGACTTCCTCTTTCAGCAGCCTGTTCTTACCCTCCTGCCGAAGTTTTTTATTTTCCTCCTCAAGGCGTTTTTGAAGGTCCGGGAGCCTGCCGTATTTTAATTCGGCGGCCTTATTGAGGTCTCCCTCTCTCTCCGCCTTTTCGGCCTCGAGCTTTACGCGTTCGAGTTCCTCCTTGACCGAGCTGATTTTCCCTATGGCCTCCTTTTCCCTCAGCCACTGCGCCTTTAAAACATCGCGTCTCTCCGTAAGCTCCGCAATCTCATCGTTGATGCGGTCCAGTCTTTCCATCGACGCCTCGTCTTTTTCCTTCATCACCGCCTGTCTTTCTATCTCAAGCTGCCTCAGCTTCCTTTCAAGCTCATCAAGCTCCGCAGGCATACTGTCAATCTCCATCTTCAGTCTGGAGGCCGCTTCGTCTATGAGGTCAATCGCCTTGTCCGGCAGAAATCTGTCGGAAATGTATCTGTGGCTCAAAACCGCCGCGGCCACGAGAGCGGAGTCTTTTATCTTCACGCCGTGATGGACTTCATAGCGCTCTTTCAAACCCCTGAGGATCGATATGGTGTCTTCCACGTTCGGCTCCTGAATGTAAACGGGCTGGAACCTTCGCTCAAGCGCCGGGTCTTTTTCAATATGCTTTCTGTATTCAGAAAGAGTGGTTGCGCCCACGCATCTCAGCTCGCCCCTTGCGAGGGCGGGCTTGAGCATGTTGGATGCGTCTATCGCGCCTTCTGCCGCGCCCGCGCCTACGACCGTGTGAAGCTCGTCAATGAAAAGGATCACGCGGCCCTGCGCCTCTTCAATCTCTTTTAAGACCGCCTTCAGCCTTTCTTCAAATTCCCCCCTGAATTTTGAGCCTGCGACAAGCGCGCCCATATCGAGGGCGACGACCCTCTTGTTTTTCAGGCCCTGCGGCACGTCGCCTGAAGTGATCCTCTGGGCCAGACCTTCTGCAATCGCCGTTTTCCCGACCCCGGGCTCCCCTATGATGACGGGGTTGTTTTTCGTCCTGCGCGAAAGCACCTGGATGACCCTTCTGATCTCTTCGTCTCTCCCGATGACGGGATCGAGCTTGCCTCTCTTGGCAAGGTCGGTCAGGTCACGGGCGTATCTTTTCAGCGCCTGATATTTTTCCTCCGGCGTCGGGTCGGTGACGCGCTGCGTCCCTCTTATCTCGCGCATCGCGGCAAGGATTTTATCGTCGGTGACGCCGTGACGCTTGAGGATCCTTTCCGATCTGTTCTTTGCTTTGATGATCCCGAGCAGCAGGTGCTCTACGCTCACATAGTCATCCTGCAAATGCTCCGCTTCTTTAAATGCGCCTTCGAATACATCCTTTAATTCCTGCGTAATATAAAGCTGCCCGACCGGAGACGCCCCGAGGACCTTGGGGAATTTCTCGAGCTCCGCCTCTATTTCCTTTCTCAGCGCCGCAGTGTTGACCCCAAGCGATTTTATGATCTCAAGGGCAATACCTTCCTCAAGCAGGATATAAAGCAGGTGCTCCACGTCGACCTGCTGGTTGCCCTTTTGCTGGGCCCGCTCCTGCGCCTTTTGAATCGCCTCCTGGCTTTTTACTGTAAATTTATCCGATCTCATGGTTCCTCCGTATTTAACCGTTCAAACGGTTCAAGCCGTTTAACACAAAAATGCATTAAGAAAATGCAGATGTTGTGAATAAATTTGTTTTTCGATACCTTAACGTAAGGTTAAAGAATTTATCGGTGCGTACTTTTATTCAAAGCTATCTGCATATTTAATTAAAAAATTTATCGAGTTAAACAAATTTATGAACAATGTCTGCATGTTCTGTATTAAGCAGGCTTTCATCACTCCTCCTAGATCATCCTCCGCATCCTTTTTTCAAACTCTCTCCTTATGTCCTTTTCAAGATAGTCCATCATCTCTTCCATCTCTCTATGCAATGTTTCCATCCGCTGTCTCATCCTCAGGATGATATCCACTCCCGCCCTGTTGACGCCGAGCTCCTTTGTCAGGTTGAGGATCATTCTTATCCGCTCCAGATCTTCCTGTGAATACAGCCTCGAGCCGCCGACCCTTCTGGGACGCAGAAAACCTTCTTTCTCGTATAACCTCAACGTCTGCGGATGGATATGAAACATCTCGCAGACTACGCCGATCATAAATAACGGACGCTGCTTGTCTTTCATGTCTACCTCTGGTTTTTCCCCTCTAAAAAGAGGGGGCGGGGGTGTGTACTTCTCTTTTCCCAATTTGAGCTCAAAAAAAATACACACCCCTTAATCCCCTCTTTTTAGAGGGGAGACTTATACGCCTTTTCCAATTCCTGCAATGCCTCCCTGGTCTTCGCATTTACCGTTTTCGGCACAACTATTTTTATGACGGCAAATTCATCTCCCTTTGTTCCGGTCTTCCTGTTTGGAATGCCCTTGCCTTTCAATCTGAATTTTTTTCCGCTGTCGGTTCCGGGCGGCAGAGTCATGGTGACCTCTCCGTCAAGGGTCAAAACCTTGATCTTTCCTCCGAGGACCGCATCAACGAAAGTCACTGGCACGTCCGCATAGATATCATCTCCGTCCCTTTTAAAAACAGGATGTTCTCTCACCGTTAATTCAATATACAAGTCACCCGGCGGCCCGCCTTTTATGCCTGCGCCCCCAGTGCCTCTAAGCTTTATCCGGCTGCCTGAATCGGCCCCGGGAGGGATTTTGACCTTTATGGTCTCCTCCGATGACCCGAGGCCCTTGCCCCTGCAGGCCTTGCAGGCTCTTGTGATGAGCTTCCCGCTTCCCTTACACGTCGGGCAAGGCTGGCTTACCCTGAAGACCCCTCTGCTTTGCTTTAAGGCCCCTGCCCCTTTACAGTGAGAGCATATCCGTGAATCCTCCGCGCCTGTGCCGGCGCAGGTCTTGCAAACGACCTCTCTCGTCAGGCTGATCGGTTTTGTTACGCCCTTGTAGGCCTCTTCAAGCGAGATCTCAAGCGAGGTGACGAGGTCGGCGCCCTTTAACGGAGCGTCTTCGCGTCTGAGACCACCGAACAGGTTCGAGAATATATCTTCGGCGCCGCCGAAGCCGAAATCAAATCCATGAGTTTTAAATCCCTCAAACCCGGGGCCGGCGCCTTCTTCAAAGGCGGCCTTTCCGAACTGATCATACCCCGCCCTTTTCTTGGCGTCGCTAAGAACTTCGTAGGCTTCGTTTATCTCCTTAAACATCTTCTCCGCGTTCTTGTCTCCGGGGTTTAAATCCGGATGATGTTTTCTTGCAAGCCGTCTGTAAGCCTTTTTTATCTCCTCCGCAGAGGCTTCCCTGTTGACGCCGAGTATCTCATAGTAGTCCTGGGTTGTTGTGGGCATATTACTTCCCTTCTTTTCAGTTCACGACGAAATAATGACAGTTTTATTTTTTATTATCTCACTTGATATGGTTCATGTCAAGCCATGTTATATGGAATTTCATATTTTAAAAATCATATACCATAGATGGCCGGACAAAGCAAGCAAAGATTATTGATGGCAGCAATTCACGATGAACCTTAAAAACCATTACGATTCACAGAGAACATGTTGCAGCAGGGCATATCAGCCCTGTCCGGGCGATTACTGCCTTTATTTTAAATCGATTTTACAGGATTGAATCAACAAGAAGCCGCAAAA
>JACRHB010000193.1 GCA_016217725.1 Nitrospirota bacterium
CAACAAAAAAGCTTGAACAAAGTGACCAACTTCTATATCGTATATGAAAAGATCGTTTAAAATAATTTCATCGGCTTTTGAATGAGATAATTCCGGTCACGTAAAATGGGATTCGCCGGTCAACTTCGTGGGATTAGGCAGACTGTAATCTATTTCAGAACCGAAAGCATCTTCTACAGCATTCAGGTAAGGTTTAAAGCCGTCCGTAGTTAATTGAACCCTGTTCTTTAAACGCTCTGATAAATCCTTTATAAATATTGTTGCATTCTCTAAAGTCCGCTTTCCAACTAACCATGAAGGGACAAGCTTTGATTCTGCACAGATAGAAGTAAAGGTGTAACAATCACCATAACCGAATTGACCCCTTTTTTCTTCTGGTACATTCTTTTCTTTCATAGCACAGAATGACCATATTTCATCACACTGGATAAGCTTACATTCTAAATACCTGAATGCATTATCCTGATAGTCAGCACATGCCATCCCAATATCAGCTAACAGTTTTAAGACGGTACCTTTAGCCGCTCCTGTCATTCTACAGGTTGCCCGGATTGAATTACCTTCAACAAGTGCGCTTATGATTTGCTTCTGTTTATCTGCTTTCAATCTATTCATAATTATATATTACTTGACCGCTCAAGCATTGTCAAAAGAAAAAATTAATCTTGATATGGTATTTGAAGATTTGATCCATATGCAGGCAAGGCACGTTGTAATAGATGTTTAAAATCCTTCCAATTTGTTGCCGCTTTCATCAAAGCAGTAACTGCAGCTAGGTGTTCTCTTAATTTCGGGTGACCTGTACCTTCAGTTAATCTTTGGAATAGTTTATGTTTGGCTCGCCCTTTTTCATCTCTCTCGGCTAATCTATGCAATTCATCACGGACTCCTGGAGCAAGCCTATTATAGACAATGTCGTTAGTCCATGTTCCTATGACTCCAGGTCTTTTAACTGACGACGTTTTAAACTCCCAATTATTTAAACGAAATATTTCTTTATAAAAATCATCGGGGAATGTTTTTATCCACGGTCTAAGTTCTTTAGCGATAAATTTTTCTAATATTTCTTGTAAGGCGTGTTTTGTACGGGCTTCTTGGTATCCAGTAACTTCATCTACAAGGGCAATAATACCGACTTGCGCAAAGCCTCTCATAAGCAGTTCTGCTTTGTAAGCTGTTATTAATTGTGATTTTGTGAGAGCGCCTTTTTCCCTTGCAGTTAACCAAATATTACATATATCTGTGAGTAATTTAGCCGGTATGCCCTGTGCGATACTACCAGATTTAAGCCGGTAAGTAATTGGATTTAAGAGTGATTCACGCATATCTTCCGTAATATATGGATCTAAATTTTTCAATGAAAGATACTCTGGCAATAGAGCGCTTTTTTCGGCGCTTTTTTTCTTTTGCCAATGTGCGCCGCCACCCTTCCGCCCTAATGCTGTGGCAACACTTCTCTCTCTTAATATTCTTGTTCCATCATCGAGAACATAACAAGGTATTTTTTCTCCGCCAATGATTAATGGGCGATCTGGCGAACCATATTCAACTTTTGGGATTTTTCTCTTTTCATCAATGGTTTTTTCCCATCTTTTCATAACAGCGTTACGGGCGATTGCTGACCGTTCTTCTGGAGTAAGAGATAGCGCCCGCGCTTCTCCGCCCTTTGATGCTCCTAATTTAGAAAACTCTTTTGCAGCGTCTTTTAATCGCATTCTTTTTTGCATAGCTTTTACCTCACATTAAATAATTTCTTGCCAAGGCAAGTATAGGTATAATTATAGGAAGGTTATTTGGGAATGTCAATACTTACTAAGGCAAGTATAAATAAGTGGCGAGATTACTTCTTTTTAGACCAGCGGGTTTCAGCGGCTTTCTTGGCAATCTCTTTACGCTTCTTGGCGGATAGCTTTTCTGCCCTAGCCTTGCCGCCCTTAAGTCCGCCACGTTGACCAAGCAACACGGCAAGCGGGTCTTTACCGTCTTTAATGGCTTGCTGTACGATCTCTGAATCAAACAGGCTTTCAGCGGGTTTCTCTTTGATAGGCTGTCCGGTAGCTTGTGATACTATTGACTTAGCGAGGATGTTAATATCTGCGATTTTTCTTTTCTTCTTATCCATGCTTTAGTGTAGCATGGTATTCTTGAGCGGTCAAGATGCCTTAAATTGAAACTGACCCACTACCCAACTTCTTCAAATCTTGCATCCTTAAGCCAGTATCTTGTATTCTTGTATCCATTATAATGGACTACAAAAGCATCAAAGAGTGGCCTGAAGAAGAAAGGCCGAGGGAGAGACTTATCAAATTGGGCGCGTCCGGACTGAGCAATGCCGAGCTTCTGGCGATAATTTTGAGAACGGGCGGAAAGGAAAAGAGCGCCCTCGAGCTGTCGAGGGAGACGTTGATCCATTTCAACAGCCTGAAAGAGATAGAGGACGCATCCGTCGCTGAATTCAAGAACATAAAAGGGATCGGCGCTGCCAAGCTGGCGCAATTGAAGGCCGCCTTTGAGCTTGGAAGAAGGCTCCTCCAGAGTGAAGCGCATTACGATGCTCAGGAGACGTCTTTCAGAAACAGCAGGGAGGTTTATGAATATTACAGACCCAGGTTTTACGGATTGAAGAAGGAGAAATTTCTCTGCGCTCTGCTTGATGCGAAAAACAGGGTATTCAGAGAGGATATCGTCTCGGACGGCACGCTTACTTCCTCACAGGTGCATCCGAGGGAGGTGTTCCGGTACGCGATCAAGGAGGCGGCTGCCGCAGTGCTGTTTGTCCACAATCACCCGAGCGGGGACCCGAGCCCGAGTAGGGACGACATCGACATAACAAGACGGCTTGTAGAGACGGGGCGAATAGTGGGCATCCAGGTGCTGGACCACGTGGTTGTCGCAGACGGGAGATATGAGAGTCTCATGGAGAAAGGTTTTTTTTAATTCTTACAAAACTACGATTGGAACACGGAGTCACGGAGACACGGAGCATAATAATTTTTTTAAGAACTCAATTTTAAAATTAATCAAAGCTCTGTGCCTCTGTGGTTCAATTTCTTTATTAATTAAGGAGGCAATTATGGCAAAAGTAAAAAGGGCGTTGATCAGCGTTTCGGACAAGACTGGCATCATAGAGTTTGCGAAGGAGCTGAGCGGTCTCGGCATAGAGATAATTTCTACGGGAGGAACGGCCAAGACTTTGATAAATGAGAAACTCAAGATACAGGAAGTCTCGAAATATACGGGGTTCCCGGAGATGCTCGGCGGAAGGCTCAAGACGCTCCATCCGAAGATCCACGGCGGGCTGTTGTGGAGAATGGACAACCCGCAGGATGAGCGGGAGATAAAGGCCCACCGGATAGAATCCATAGACATGGTCGTGGTCAACCTTTATCCGTTTGAACAGACCGTGTCCAAACCGGACGTCACGTTTGACGAGGCGATTGAGAATATCGACATAGGCGGCCCCACCATGCTGAGGGCGGCGTCAAAGAATTTCAAGGACGTAACCGTCATCGTCGATCCGGCGGATTATGAAAAGGTGATCCAGGAGCTAAAGACACAAAACGGGGAAGTAAGCTATGACACGAAATTTTATCTGGCAAGAAAGGTCTTTGCGCATACCGCCCGGTATGACACGTTGATTTCGGGGTACTTAAGCAGGTACGGTGAAACAAAAGAAGTATTCCCGAAGTATTTCAACCAGAGCTATCTCAAGATCAACGATCTGCGGTACGGAGAAAACCCGCACCAGAAGGCCGCATTATACAAGGAGCCGCTTTATAACGGCCTGTCCATCGTTGACGCAAAGATCATGCAGGGCAAGGAGATGTCCTACAACAACTATCTCGATTCAAGCGCGGCGCTCGAGCTTGTGAGGGAATTTAAAGAGCCTGCCGCGATCATCGTCAAGCACAACAACCCGTGCGGCGCAGCCGTTGCGGATAAGATCGAAGCCGCATATGTAAAGGCCTTTCAAACAGACCCCGTATCGGCCTTCGGAGGGGTAATTGCGTTAAACAGGGACGTGAATGCGGCTACCGCAAAAGAGATACTGAAGCTCTTTGTTGAGATAATAATCGCCCCCGGTTTCGATCCTGAGGCGCTTAACTTATTAAGCGGTAAGCCGAACATCAGGCTTCTCGTGCTCGACATATCGCAAAGCCCCGCGGGCTTTGACATCAGAAAGATCCAGGGCGGGCTTCTTGCGCAGGAAAGGGACACCGGTATGCTGGACGACTTCAGGGCGTTGAAGGTGGTCACCAAAAGGAAGCCGACCGATGATGAATATGCTGCGCTCGCTTTTGCATGGAGGATCTGCAAGCACATGAAATCGAATTCGATCGTTTATACGTCAAAGGACCAGACTCTCGGCATCGGCTGTGGCCAGACCAGCAGGGTCGATTCAGCAAAGCTTGCCGCAATGAAGGCCGCCAATTGCAATATATCGCTGAAAGGCTCGGTCGTTGCATCGGATGCCTTCTTCCCTGCCAGAGACGGCATAGACGTTATAGCACAGGCGGGAGCGACCGCGGCGGCCCAGCCGGGCGGCTCGATCAAAGACAACGACGTCATAGCCGCTGCGGATGAGCACGGCATGGCGATGGTGTTTACCGGGATGAGGCACTTCAGACATTAAAAGACCGTAATGCGTGACGGGTAATGCGTAACGAGTTTTTAACTTATCACGCTAGTGTAGTGTCTCATAAACGACTGGTGTTATTTTTTATTTTGCGCGAACGGGGCAACGTGCAACCCGGTTGAATCTTTTCCAAAGTCTGCTTGCAACGAGAGAGTTTTGCTATAATTGAGTCCACTGTTGCTGTCCAAA
>JACRHB010000195.1 GCA_016217725.1 Nitrospirota bacterium
TAAAGAACAAACCACGGCTGGGGCAGGAAAATCCGCTCATACATCATGAGGGCAAAGCTGTCCGTCATGCCCGCTATAAAATCACAGACCATTCTTTCCTTTTGCTGAATCATCTCTTTCGGAAATTCTTTGAATACCTCATCCGTGTGCTCCAGATAATGATCGTACAGGTCGAGAAGGATCTTCCTCGCCTTTTTGAATTCCTTTTTTGAAACCTCCCCTTCATAGACGTTCTTGTATAAAAAATCCCTCAAACCGTGTGTAACGTCTTTCATTTCGCCGCTCATAGTGATCTCTTTCAGCCCCGACGAAGAGGAGTAATTTATTACGTCTCTTACCATCGTGTCGATCCTCTTTGCGTGGGTCTCGCCGAGTCTGAAGAATTCCGGCGGCATACCGGAGCGTTTTAAAACGCCGGCCCTCATGGAGTCGTCAAGGTCGTGATTGGCGTATGCGATAACGTCGGAAACCCTTACTATTTGCCCCTCAAGGGTTTCACTCCTGTCGCGTGAAGAAAATATTGCGCCTTTGCCTTTTGAATGTTTGACGATCCCGTCCCTCACCTCGTGCGTCAAGTTCAGCCCCTGGCCGTTTCTTTCAAGCACGTCAACGACCCGAAGACTCTGCTCATAATGTTCAAAGCCGCCGGGACAGATCTCACGCAGGATATCTTCCCCGGCGTGGCCGAAAGGCGTATGCCCCAGATCGTGCCCGAGAGCAATCGCCTCGGTAAGGTCTTCATTCAGCCTGAGCGCCCGTGCGATCGTCCTCGCGATCTGGGAGACCTCAAGCGTATGGGTCAGCCGCGTCCTGTAATGGTCGCCTTGGGGCGCAAGAAAGACCTGCGTTTTGTGCTTCAGTCTCCTGAACGCCTTTGAATGGATGATCCGGTCCCTGTCCCTCTGAAAGCAGGTCCTTAGGTCGTCTTCCTTTTCCTTCCTCTGCCTGCCTTTGCTTTGCGAGCTCAGACATGCGTTCGGATGCAGGATCTGTCTTTCTATCTCTTCTGTATGCTCACGGATGGTCATGGCCTCTGTGTTTAATTATATTTTATTCAACTTCTTTGCGAAAGAGTTTTTTTCACTTCTCTCCGTGTTCCCATATTACTTACGGTTATGTAAAAACTCCTCACGTCATCCAGACTCACGGTCTTCCTGCATTCGGGAAGGGAATTCAGGAACTGCATTCCGTATCTTTTTGTTCGGACTCTCGAATCAAGAACGGCGACTATCCCCCTGTCGGTTTTGTTCCTTATAAGCCTGCCGAAGCCCTGTTTAAACAGGATCGCCGCCTGGGGTATTTGATAATGCGAGAACGGGTCTTTGTCCTCAGCCTGAAGCGCCTCCATCCTTGCCTCTGTGACAGGTTCGTCGGGAACGGCGAAAGGGAGCTTCGTTATGACCACGCACTGAAGATCATCTCCCGGCACGTCAATCCCCTGCCAGAATGTATATGTGCCGAACAGCACGGAATTGTCATCCTCTTTAAACATCTGAATTAAACGGTAGCTGTCCGCATCCCCTTGTTTAAGAATGTTGACCCCCTCCATATCAATCGCATCATATGCCTTGTTGAGAAGACTGTAGCTTGTGAAAAGCACAAGCGTCCGGCCCCCGGTTATTTCAATGATCGCCTTCAATCTGTCAATAAATTTTTCTTCAAAGTCCTTTGCCTTCGGCTCCGGTAGGTCCCCGGCGATATAAAGAACGGCGTGCTCTTTGTAATTAAAAGGCGATTTAAGAAGAATCTCCTCCGCCTCCTGTAAGCCGAGGCGCTCTTTGATGTAAGTAAAATTATTATTGACGGCGAGTGTCGCCGAGGTCAGGATGCCTGACTTCAAATTATCAAAGACTGCTGTTTTAAGCAATTCGGCCAGCTCTATCGGTGTTGCCGCAAGCCTCACAATTTTCCCGTCCCTCTCAGCCCAGTACACATGACCTTCAAGCTCCTGCATGAGTATCGCCTTCAAGGAATTTATGCATGCTTCACACCTGTTCATTACGGCAATTACCTCTTTCTTCTCGTCTTCATCGCCCGAGGCACTGTATATCTTGCCGAGCAGACCGGAGAGTTTTGTCA
>JACRHB010000197.1 GCA_016217725.1 Nitrospirota bacterium
GGCTCTTGCAAAAGTCCCTGCAAAATGACTTGTGTCGTCATACCCGTGAAAACGGGTATCCAGAAGTCTTTGTTTTTCAAAGAAACTGGATTCCCGATTACTACCTCGGGAATGACGAATAAAGACTTTTGCAAGCGCCTCTCCCGTCTTTACTCGGAAGCGTCGTTGCGTTAAACTACCACTTATGAAAATCCTCGCCGTTGAAACTGCTACAATCGCCGGCAGCGTTGCAATACTTGACGACAATAGAGGACTTATCGGGGAGGTCAGGGTAGACATCAAAGTTGCACATGCTGAAAGATTGATGCCGTCTATTGTGTGGCTTTTAAAATCTTCCGGCATTTCCATAAAAGAGATTGATGCATTTGCAGTATCCATCGGGCCCGGTTCTTTCACAGGACTGAGAATCGGACTCAGCACGGTAAAAGGTTTTGCATATGCGACCGGCAAACCGGTCGTGCCGGTTCCGACCCTTGACGCCTTTGCAAGGACGCTCCCATCCTGTTCATACATGATATGCCCGATGCTTGACGCAAGAAAAAACGAGGTGTATGCGGGGCTGTACAAATGGGAAGGCGGTCATTGCAGAAAGATATTGCCTGAAGCCGCGATAAGCCCTGTAGAATTGTTAGAGCAAATCGATGAGCCGACGGTCTTTACAGGGGAAGGCGCGGCAATCTACAGAAAACTTATCTCCGATGTCATGAAGGACAACGCCGTCTTTGCCCCGGCGTCGAGGATGTCCCCGTCTGCGTCAACAGTGGCGGAGCTGGCGGTTGAAATCATTAGACAGGGCATATTCACGGACCCCATAAGCCTTACCCCGTTTTACATACGAAGATCCGAGGCGGAAATCCATTGGAAGGGATAATAATAAGGGAAATGTCTTCCGGCGACCTCCCGGAGGTTCACGCCCTAGAGGATCAGTGCTATTCAACCCCGTGGTCGATTAATTCTTTTAAACATGAGCTGCAAAACAAGGACGCGATCCTGAAAGCGGCTGTTCTCAATCACCATATTATAGGTTACGTATGCGTCCGCACGATCCTGGATATGACTCATCTGCTGAACTTAGCCGTTTCTCCCGAATTCAGGCGTAAAGGAGTAGGGAGCATGCTCCTCCTTGAAGTTATTAAGGACCTGAAAAGATTAAAGCCCGGCATTAAGCTCACCCTGGAGGTAAGACAGTCAAACACGGCAGCCGTCAAGCTGTATGAGGGGTTCGGGTTTAAAGCAACGGGAAAGCGGACAGGATATTATCAAAAGCCCCACGACGATGCAGTCATTATGGAGCTTGATATTAACTGAAAAAGCCCTTCGCCGCCTTTCATTTCTCCGTGCTTTCTGCGTCTGAAAATTGCTCAATTCTCAGAATTAATAAACAAAACTTAACAGTCTATAACAATAATATATTTGACAAGTTACAACGGTAAAAAGTTTTAATAAATAATAGAAGGCGCTTGATGTCCTCAAGCGCAGTTTCGCTTAAATTCGTCCCAGGATTTTTTATTGCCCGATATTTATTCAATTGCAAGGAATGTAATAACCGTGAAACGTCGTGAAACCGGAACTGTAAAATTGTTCGACAAGAATAAGGGCGCCGGCATCATCAAGAGAGATAAAGGCGGAGAAGTTTACGTCCATTACAGCGCCGTTCTTTGTGAGGGAAGCGACTGCTCACTAAAAGAAGGCAACCGGGTAAAATTTACGATCTGCAGGGGGCCCAAAGGCCCGCAGGCTCAAAGCGTAGTCATCCTCGATTGATCGTGTACAAAATAAAATTGACCACAGAGAACGCAGAGGTCGCAGAGAAAAACTAAAAATCCTTTAAAAAGTATTTTGTTGTTTTTCTCTGTGCCCTCTGTGGTGAGAAAAATATTTTGGCTACGGCTCGTCCGGGTTAGGACTTTAACCTTTCCCGATCAATACCGAGCATTTTGAATGGTTCAGGATATACCTCGACACGCTGCCGAGCATTCCCCTGAGCCCCCTCATTCCGCTGCTGCCCAGTGCGATGACGTCTGCGTTTAAGGCTTCAGAGGCGTCCAGTATCTCTTTTGAGGGGTCTCCCATCTTTATCATTACCTCTGTTTTTGAAAATCTCCTGCTTAAATATTCGCGGGCCTTCCCTGTTATTTCCTCCGATCTCCTGATCTCCTTTTCCCTCGTTTCGGCCACTATCCCTTTGATCCTGTCGTTGATCTCAAGGGCGAATCTTTCAGGTATGTCCGAAAGGAAGGAAAAGACCACGTTCAGGATCGTAACTTCAGTATCGCCCGGGAAAGGGAGCGAGGTCAGGGTTTTCTCCATTGCATCCGAATAAGCCGAGCCGGCGGCGGCAAAAAGGATCTTAAGCTTTCCGGCTGCCGCCCATTGCGGGGGCTTAATGATGAGAACCGGTTTCGGGGAGTTGATCGCGACCAGTCTTGTCACGCTGCCGACGATATATGAACCGAGCCCTCTCAAGCCCCTATCGCCCATTACGATAAGGTCCGCGCCTGACTTGACTGCGGTATCGACAATGGCCTTATCCGGAAAATCTTCCACAAACGAGGCGTTTATTTTTGCCTGGACCGGTTTTAAAAGGTCCGCTGCCGGTTCAAGTATCCGTGGCGCGATCTCGTCTCTTATCGCCTCAAAGTCGACGTAAATGGATTCCCACTCGCTCATAACGGGCATCCAATTGACGGCGTACAGAATATGGATCTCGTCATCCGGAGAAAAATCAAACCTCGTTAAAAACCTTGCGGCCCCTTCGGAAAATTCCGAGCCGTCCGTGGCAAGCAGCACTTTCATTTTTCCACCTCCTGTTGTTGTAAAGTCTTATTAAGATTCTATCACGGTTAATTAGTAATCCTTCAGTGAAGGGTGGGAATCCCCTCCTTTACAAGGAGGGGTAGGGGAGGTTTTGTTAATTTTTCAATACCCCTCCCACCTCCCCTTGTAAAGGGGAGGATTTTATAAGTCAGATCACGGTTCTTTAATTTGCCAAGAGGAGGGCGGCAGGGATATGAAACCCTGTTTATCCCCGTCCCATTTAAAACATGTTATATCGTGGATCCTTCCGTTCATCACTGAAATCACGATATGCAGGGCGTCGGGGAATTCCGGCTCTCCGAATACGGTTTGAGCGGCGGCGTCTTCTTCGGAGAAATAGGCTTCGTGCTCGGGGTGGGAATGATAAAACGCTGCGACAAGGTCTCCTTTATCTTTTGCGGCGGCCACGACCCGGTCGAATTCCTTCCTGTCAATGACATAAGCGGTGCGCGCGTCTCTCGGATATCTTGCCGGGTCTTCAGCGTGCAGTTTGTTCTGGATGTTTTCGCACCTGTGAACGGTTTGAGCATGCTCATCGCCGGTTATGATGCCGCAGCATTCGTAAGGGTAAGCTTGCAGGGCGTGTTGGAAGATATTTTCTAAGGTGTCTTTATTTAATTGCATATTTTATTAGTTGTCTTCGCCGGTTCAGGCTTGCAGCCTGAACCATAAAATTTTCGGTTCAATCTACAAGATTGAACCAACAGAGTTTTTAGTTGTTAGTTTTTAGACTGAAAACTAACAACTAAAAACTGACAACTTTTTCAGATCTCATGACTCAAATACCTGTCGCCGCCGTCCGGGAAGATGATGACGAGCACCCCTTCCTCAATTTGTCTTGCAATCCTCAAGGCTCCGATCAAAGCGGCGCCGGATGAATGCCCAACCGGCAGTCCTTCAACCGTGGTGATCTTTTTGACCATATCATAGGCTTCATCAGTGTTTATATAAAGCGTTTCATCCGGGAAAGCCGGGTCATAAATTCCCGGCACGAGCGAGGTCTTCATGTGCTTAAGGCCTTCGATGCCGTGCATCGCGTCATCCGGCTCAACCGCTATGACCTTAATATCCGGATGGAGATCTTTCAGCGCCTTGCCGGCTCCCATTATCGTGCCCGTGGTCCCCAACCCTGCTATAAAATGGGTGACCTTGCCTTTTGTCTGCTCTATGATCTCAGGGCCTGTCGAGAGGTAATGCGCCTTCCGGTTTGACGGGTTGTTATACTGGTCCGGCATATAGTATTTGTCGGGATCGCCGCTGTATATTTCTTTTGCCAGCCTTATGGCGCCGTCCGAGCCTTCAAGCGGACTTGAATAAACGATCTCAGCCCCGAAGCCCGCGATTATCTTCTTCCGCTCTATGCTCGCATTCCTCGGAAGAACGATTTTTGCCTTATACCCTTTAACCGCAGCGATCATGGCGTAAGCGATCCCGGTATTGCCTGAGGTTGAATCGATGAGGACCTTGTCCCTTGTCAGATCCCCGGCGTCTTCCGCATCTTTTATCATTTGATATGCCGCGCGGTCTTTAACGGAGCCCCCGGGATTGTAACATTCAAGCTTTGCATATATTTTTACGCCCTTATTTATGCCCTCGGTAATTTTAGTCAGGCGGATAAGCGGCGTCCTGCCGATCGTGTCGAGGATGCTGTAGTCCACTGTGTCGATGATGCGATTATGTTTCATTGACTCTGCGTTCTCTGTGGTTAATTTACAAATCAAAAAGCCTCGTGCTTAAATACCTCTCTCCCGTATCAGGGAAGACGGTCACAACCTTTTTGCCTTTTCCGAGCTTCTTTGCGATCTTCAAGGCGGCAAAGAAATTTACTCCGGATGATACGCCGCACAGGATGCCTTCCTCACGCATGAGCTTCCTCGCTGTTTCATATGCGTCTTCATCCGTAACTTGGATGATTTCATCGATAATGTTTTTGTTCAGGACTTCAGGGACAAACCCCGCCCCTATACCCTGGATTTCATGCAAGCCCGGCTGTCCCCCCGATAAGACAGGACTCTTTACCGGTTCAACGGCTATGATCATTACATTTTCGCCTGCTTCTTTTTTCAATACCTCGCCTACGCCTGTGATCGTCCCTCCTGTGCCGACTCCGGCTACAAAGGCGTCGGGACTGCCTATCTGCCTGATAATCTCCCGGACGGTAGTCCTTCTGTGCGCCTCCGGGTTTGCAGGATTGCTGAATTGCTGGGGCTGAAAGTATCCTTTCTCGCGGGACAATTCCTCAGCCTTTTCAACGGCCCCGATCATGTCTCTTGAGCCTTCCGTCAGGATCAGCTCCGCCCCGAATGCCTTCAGCATGTTTCTCCGCTCGATGCTCATCGTTTCCGGCATCGTAAGGACCAGCTTATACCCCTTTGCCGCGCATACAAAAGCGAGCCCGATCCCGGTATTGCCGGAAGTGGGCTCGATGAGGGTGTCGCCCGGTTTTATCTTCTTTTGCTCCTCAGCAGCCTCCACCATCGACCGGCATATCCTGTCCTTAATGGATTTGCAGGGATTGAAGAACTCCAGCTTTGCATAAATCTCCGCCGAACCCTCGGGAACAAGCTTATTGATCCTGACCATCGGCGTATTGCCGGTAAGCTCCTCTACGGAGTCGACAGGCTCTGAGTAGAAAAATGTTTTGTCCATAATAGTGCTTAAATTATAAAGTAGGATAATTGTAATTTGCCGATATTTCAAGAGGGGAATAGATGTAATCAATTCAAATGCCTGTCATTTCTGACAGGTTAGAGCGCCGGGATAAACCGGCAAGGAGTTGAGAATGAAAGAGTCTTACATTGAAGGTTTTGCCGTCATGACCCAAGGTAGGAGCCGTATGAGGTAATACTTCAAGTACGGATCTGTGCGGGGGGTGTCGGGTAACCGGCATCCCTACCGCGACCTGATGGAGGGGATTTCCACACATCGAAGAACGGCTGCGGACGAAATATGGTTCAGAAGGACGGAAGCGGGAGCTTTTTATTCAGATACCTTAGGTGTTTTTTCAGAAACCTCAGGTCTTCAATGCCGTCCACATCATACCAGAAAGGCAGAAGATATAATTTAATGCCCGCGGGATCAATATTATCGAGGATTTTATTTAATACCTTCGACGAATCCCACGGGATGTCGTTAAATATCTCCGGGACAATTTTTTTCTTTGCGCCGATCAGGTACAGCCCTCCGTCGCAGCAGGGGCCGAGGACCAGGTCGTTCTTCTCCAAGGCCGCAAACGCCTTCCTTATATAATTCATCGGTATCGTCGGGCTGTCGCTGCCTATCAAAGCTATCTCCGTGTATCCCTTCCTGAAATAATCCTGAAATGCGTTAACTATCTTTTCACCGAGGCTTGCGCCCCTCTGGTTAAAACTTTTCAACTCGTATTTTTTTGTAATCTCCCGTAGAAAGTCATGATCCTTTGAAGGGGCGCAGCCCAAAAACCTTTCCAGCCCTTTTAACCGCGCGCATTGTGAAATTATCTCGGTAACAAAGGCCTTGTAGATCTCGACGATCACGTCCTTTCCCAGATCAGGCTGCAATCTTGTCTTTACAGTGCCCAGCACAGGTGCTTTGACAAATGTTATAAGCGCTCTCTTCATTATTATTCGCTGAGGGATTAATTGATCTGAGATAGTTTAATTAATCTCCGGTAATGATTGCAAACCGAGCTCCCCCTACCTACGTTGAGAGCCGATCTTTTAATCCCCCCAGGTCGGCATCCTTTGATTTTTTTATAGGGAATCTTGCCTCGAATGCATCTAAAACATATAATAAAAAATATGACATATTCGACTTTCACTACAACAAAGAGTTGATAAGGGAAAGGTTAGAGCTAAATTATCTTGAATAAGCTTAATTGCTGGGAATTTATGTTATGCGGGCGCGGGCCGAACGGCGACAAGAAAGATAAGTGCAGCGTCTGCCCCGTTACAACGGAAATTCTGGCTGACGGATTAAACGGCGGTGTCAACGGCGGGAGGATGTGCTGGGTAATCGTTGATAACTGCCCCGGGGACGAGAACGACTCCTCACGCACGCAAGAAAAATCTTTCTGCTTTCAGTGCGAGTTCCGATATAAGGTGATGGCTGAAGAAGGCTTGTTGAATTCATGCACGGCCATCGGCTCATATTTGACAAGTGTGCGCTTAACTCAAAAGAAAAAATGAATTGCCTTGTAACGCGAATTGAAAGCGCCCCATGAATCCCCTCGACGTTTATAAAAAGCTCCCCCGTAAAAACTGCGGCAAATGCTCCGCCGGAACCTGCATGGCTTTCGCGGTACAATTTCTGCGAAGGATGGTTTCCATCTCCGAATGCCCGGAAATCGATGAGCAGACGAAAAAGGAAATTGAAGTTATGCTGTCCGCCCCCGGCGACTGGAAAGAGCGGAGGCTCCTGGAATTGTTTCAGGAGATTTTTAATCCCCCCGGCCCCCCCTTTATAAAAGGGGAGTTAGGGGGGATTGCAGAGATTGCCGAAGGGATCGGCGCTTCGGTTGAGAAGGATTCATTTAAAATACGCTACCTTGGGAAGGAGATCATGGTTGGACCCTCCGGCTTTAATGAAGAGTTGAATATCATGGATAAGCTCCTTATCCTCATGTATATAAAAACTGCGGGCAGCAAAACCCTGACCGGCGAGTGGGTTGCCTTCAGGAATTTGAAAGACGGATTGATCAGGTCGGAGAGCTTTCATGAAGCTTGCGAATTATCTCTTGCAAAGATGTATGGAAAAAATCACGAAGGCCTTCTTCAAAAGATGATCGCGATGGGCGCTCAGGAAGCGAAAGGCTTTTCAGCAGCGCACAGCTTTATAATATATCCTCTTCCCAAAATCCCCTTCCTTGTCCTTCTCTGGCCGGGGGATGAAGAATTCGAGCCGGACTGCAAGATGCTCTTTGACTCAACGGTCACGGAATATATTGACGTCGAAGCATTGCTCTACCTCGGTATGGCGCTGGTAAGGGCGATAAGCAGTTGATATTATAACGCGTTCAATCAGCCGTCATTTTTATGTTGAGCATATGAGGGGAAAAGATGTAAAATTACGCATTCCTTTACACACAGTTCAATCAGAAGACAGGCAGCCAGGGAAATCTCAATGAACGGTTTTCAGGATAAAGTAGGGTTCATATGGTCGGTCGCCGACGAGGTGCTGCGGGACGACTTCAAGCGGGGTAAATATCCTGACGTTATACTTCCATTCACCGTGCTCCGGCGGCTTGACTGTGTGCTTGCTCCGACAAAAGAAAAGGTTCTCAGGCGTCATGCTGAATTAAAAGGCAGGGGGCTTTCCAACCTCGACGGACAACTGCGCAAGGCGTCCGGGGACAAGCGCAATGAACTTGGAGAAGATCATATCGTAGAGCTTGCCGGAATTGCAGAAGCATTTAAAGAAGGCGCTCATGCGAAGATCTTCCGAAACGCTGACTTTGCATACAGGAAGATAACTGTCGAAAGACCGCTGCGCCTGAACTTTCAGACCTCGGCAGAGCGTATTGATCGTCTTAAAGATGAGACCGCATTTCAGAATCTTGCAAAGACTAAAAATAAGGGCAAAGGCGTAGGGGCGTATGGCGATACGCCCTTAAAAAATGGCGGGAAGATGCAGAAGGCCGTCATTTCAACTCTCGGGAAGATTGATCCTGTAATCGTCTGCAAAAGCAGGGATGTATTCAACGCGGTTCTTGATGAGGCGTTCGACCCCTCTCAATCCCCCCTTATTAAGGGGGGAAGTAAGGGGGGTGTAAAGCTTGCCTCTCCTCTTAAGAAAGCCATCCTCTCCGCCCTCAGCGAGCGCGACGAGACGGCGGATATTTGCAGGGATGCGGAGGGCAATCCCGAACCTGATCCCGAGCTGCGCGATTATGAAAACGTGCCGTATGAGGAAGACGTTTATTCTTATTTTGGCCGCGAGGTCAAGCCTCATGTCCCGGATGCGTGGATAAATGAGAACGTGCGGGATGAAAAAGACGGCAAAGTGGGCAAAGTAGGATACGAGATAAACTTCACGCGCTATTTTTATCAATATCAGCCGCCGAGACCCCTTGAGGAGATCGAGGCTGATATAAAGACGCTTGAGGCGGAGATCATGAAGATGCTCTCGGAGATATCCGGATGACTATGTTTATTAAGAGTTCAACTTTTCGTTTGACATTCTTTTATAGTTCTGATAGATTGGATTTATACAATTTGAACAACACCCGCCCCGCCTCTACCGGTTTCGGCCGGATAAGCGCACCGAGCGGGTTACTTATTTAGGGGATTTAAGTGAAATACACTAAGCCCCCTCTTACTATTGACCAACAGGTTGATCTTCTTATTTCTCGCGGTATGAATATCACCGACCGTGGAAGGGCCTCCCGCTACCTTACTCACATCAACTATTATCGTTTAAGAGCATATTGGCTGCCGTTTGAGGAAGCCACAGGAAACGATGAACATAGATTCAAGCCGGGCACTGATTTCGAGAACGTCCTGTCGCTGTATGTCTTTGATCGGAAATTCCGTCTTCTTGTGCTTGAAGCGATTGAACGCGTCGAGGTTTCTTTCCGAACTCGATTTGCATATGAATTGTCACTCAAATACGGCAGTCACGCATACCTTGACCGGAATAACTTTAAGTCGGCTGAGAAACATCAGGAATGCATGTCCGCCTTACAGGAAGAGCTGAGCCGCAGCCGTGAGACATTCATAGAGCACTACCGTACAAAATATACAGACCCCGAATTTCCGCCTATCTGGGCGGTTTGTGAGGTCATGTCATTCGGGCAGTTGTCAAAATGGTTTCAGAACCTCAAACACCGTAAAGACCGCAAGGCAGTTGCAGATGTATATTAAGATTGATGAAGCCGTGCTCGGCTCATTTATGCATCACTTAACTCATGTACGAAACCTCGTAGCCCATCACAGCCGCCTCTGGAATCGCCGGATGACGTTTACTATGAGTATTCCCCGACATCCGGCAGAGATGGTTGGCTGGTTTAACAGGAATGCCGACAGAAAAATTTACAACACGCTTATCCCAAATACAAAGACTCAGGCATTGAGTGGCTGGGACAAGTGCCGGAGGGGTGGGAGGTGCGCAAATTAAAACAAGTCGCTTCTGTGAAGTTCAGCGGGGTTGATAAAAAATCAGAGGAAGGCGAAACGTCAGTCCGTCTCTGCAATTATACTGATGTCTATTATCACGATTATGTTACTCCTGAAATGGATTTTATGGAAGCAACTGCGACACCAACGGAAGTGTCAACATTTACTCTGAGGAAGGGGGATATATTAATCACAAAAGACTCAGAATCTTGGGATGATATTGCTGTATCAGCTTATGTCACTCATGATCTTGAAGGTGTACTTTGTGGTTATCATCTTGCTCAAATTAGACCCCTTTTTATATTAGCAGTTGGAAATTACATTTTTCGAGCCTTCCATGCCCGTGGCATTAATGATCAATTCAGAGTGGCTGCGAATGGTATTACCAGATTTGGCATAGGAAAAACTGCGATTGATAGCTCACTTTTCCCAGTCCCTCCAATTCCCGAACAACAAACCATCACCGATTACCTCGACCGCGAGACCTCCAAGCTCGACGCCCTCATCTTAGCAGATTCTTTAATGACATGGAAAAACTTGATAAAGTCGCCCGTCTCATAGAGGGATTTGAATCCCCCTATGGAATGGAGCTGCTGGCAACAGTGCATTGGCTTGCACACGAAGACCTATCAGAAGGGAAGAACAGTAACGCCGTTATACAGGGATTTAAGTCCTGGAGCGAGCACAAAAAACAGACCTTTCATCCGGAGCATATAGAAATAGCCTGGTCGAGGCTCCATGACGAGGGCTGGATATAATAAGTGGACACCAGCGAAAAGAACTTTGAAGCGGCAATAGAACAATCCCTCCTCGGAATAACCGCCGATACCGTCGGCGACGAGCGTGTTAGGAGCGTTTCCTGACGCGCCTTGTCAGGGAAATTGAAACTCGAGGCACGCTTGATGTACTTCGTAACGATATTCCTGAACGGCATCCCCGAATCGCAGACCGCGGAGGTTTTTAAACAGCGCTCGTACCGTTTTCTTATCGCGGCAAACAAATTCCAGACCGGCTTTGACCAGCCGTTTCTGCATCTGAGCGCTTTGTTCAGGGCGATGATGTTTAAAAAAATATCCGGAGCTATTTCAGGCGAAAAGAACAGCGGTTATTAAAAAGGTGACATGGCGCTTCACAGCGTCACCTCGAACTCCATCTTTTTTTCCTGCTCTTTTTCGACTCTCATTACTTTGACTTTGATGGTGTCCCCTAACTTTTTGTACAGGAGATGGATTTTTATATCGTCCATACCTTTCATCTTCACATCGTCAATGGAGAGTATTATATCGCCCGCCTTTAATCCCGCTTTTTCGGAGACGCTGTTTTCGGGGAAACCGGTGATCTTGAGCCTTCCTTCTTCTTCTTTTAAAAACACCATCAGCTTCGGAGAGGTAACGCCTTCGACCGGCTTCGGGAAAACGACGTAATCGGCTATGCCCTTTTCAACCTCCGAATCTATGAGTATTATCGAATAATCAAGCCCGTTTCTCCTGTAAGTCCTTTTAGGGATGCCTGAGCCGTATTCGAGATGCCCCTTGCCTGCGAGGACGATCATTTGATGGTCCGGCTTCTTATTCAGGAATTCACTTATGGATTGGGACATCGACTCGTCCCAGATTATCTGAGACTGATAAAAGAAGTCGAAGTTTTTGTTTTTTAACTCTTCGTGCTGCTCAAATATCTTTTGCAGTCTTTCTTTATATTCAATATCGGAGAAATCCATAGCCGACGGGATCTCCTTTTTATCTTCATTAGGCAGGGAGTCAATCCCTTCCCTTGCCACCTGCTCTATGATCTCACGTTTTATATTCAGAGCGACGACGGGTATTTTCTCAGCCCTTGCAAGATCAAGTATAGGTTTATAAAGCTGGTAATCAAAGCCCCACCTTTTGAAATATTCGGACTTTTTAAGAAAGTCCGCTTCGCTCATCTTACCCGCAGTAAAGCTGTCGAGGGTTTGCTGAAAGGGCCGCTGAAACATCTCCATGCCGATCGCAAGCTTATTATTCCTCTTGTATACTCCCGTTATGATGTCAAGCTGGACGGCATGATGCGCAAATACGTCATGCACCTCTCCCGCATAAATTATCTTTTTGTCTGCCGCGCCGTTTATGACGTCCGATAATTTTTTTATAGTGGAAAGATCGACTGCGGCGGCCTCTTCGTTAAGCTCCATAATTATCCCCCTTTGAGTTGGTTTTACTTCCTTGCCTGCGTTCCTGCCGTCTTCAAACATCAGCATGCCGTATTTCCCGTAATGGGATATCTTCCTGAAGGCGGCGTCAACTTCCTTTTTTGATTTCCCGTTGAAGATCCCCACCACCTTCCGGAGGTTCCACGGATTCTCTTTCACGATCACTGAAAACCCCGCTTCTTCAAAAGGGAGTTTTCCCATGAGTTTCCCGAAAAGCCTCCTGTTCAGCGGGTTGTCGAGGCCGAGAATTACAATTGAAGAAGCCGTTAAATCCGCCTCCTTAATGTCCTTTGCGCTTTTCTCGAGCCCGCCCTGCTTTTTAAAACCGTCAATAATGAGCTGGTAATCCTTCTTGTTCTTCTCCGGCAGCGCCAGGATGAGTTTTTCTTCTCCAAAGAGCCTCGCGACAACCGGGGGGACCTCTTCTCTCGCAATCTCCCTCGCCACGTCATAGTCTTCGTCAAAGACCACCTTTTCCGGCTTGTCGGGAAGGCGCAGCTCAAAGCGCTCTCTCTTTCTGCTTATTTCCAGCAATTTCCTTTTGACGCCGTTTTTGATGTAAACGGCCAACGGCAGCTCGAATTTATAAATCTTCTCCTTCTGGCTGACGACAAAGCTCAGGTCGTACTCAGCACCCGCGTATTTTACCTGGACGTCGCCGATCTCCAGCCGGGGCAGGCCGGGTTCGTTTATCCACTGCGAAAAAAACCAGTCCAGGTCGTTCTTGTAAAACTTCTCAAACGACCTCTTTAAATCGCTCCATGAGGCCTCCTTAAAACGATGTTCATTTATAAAATCCTTCAATGCGTCGTTAAATATTTTTTCTCCGGTCATGTTTTTAAGCATATGAAAGACCATGGCGGCCTTGCCGTACCCTACCGCCCTCGAGGCGGAATCAACCCTGCTCCTGAAGCCCTTCAGAGGGAAATCCTTTTCATCCGTCACGTAGCTTTTGTAATCGATAAGTATCTGCTTCCTGTATTCCCACCCCAGGTTCTTCTGAAGCTCGTAGAGGTGATCGGCCAAATATGTGGTCAACCCCTCAGACCAGTTGCCTCTGTCATAATCCACATACACATGATTGCCGAGCCACTGATGCAGGATCTCATGTCCGAGCGAGGTCTCGACGATAAAAGGGAGCTTTACAACCGCACTGCCGAGGAGCGTAAAGGTCGGGAACGAATACCCCGTGGGCAAGAAATTTTCGACTATGGAAAACCGTTTATACGGATATTCCCCTAAAAGGCCCTCATATACTCTGAGATATTTTTTGGCGAATTCAATATAAGTCCCGGCAAGACGCGCCTCTTCATTAAAAAAATATGCCTGTATCTCGATATCCTTGTAATTATCATTTTTAACTGTGAACTTGTTTGATGCGGTCAGGTTTATGCCGTTAAGCGGATGCGGGAAATCGAAATAAAACTCGACTGCTTCACCTTTTTCGGTCTTTCTGATCTCCTCGGCTTCTGATACGGCCTCATACCCTTTCGGGAGAACGGCTTGAAGCCTGTACCGGCTAAGGCCGCCGATTTCCGGATACCACATATTTGTAAGCGATATGCCCCTTGCGTCTATTACATTCCGCATCGCAGCGTCATCCCGTTCGTAAGATACGCCGCCGTCTTTAAAAACTCCTTTATAGCTTATCTCCATTGTCCCGGGCTCATCAGGGACTATCTTGATGAGCCTGGTATTCAGGTTCAAATCAATGCGCCTGTCGTTAAGCTTGATGTGATTTATCTCGAGCGCGCCCCTGTTCAGAAAAAGCTCCTCTCCCGTTCTTACACTGATGCGGGAGACACCGTACAACTGTGAGCTGCCGACATCGAAGGAGACCTCCAGATCGTAGTCCGTTACCGGAGACGCCTGAATACCGGCCGGAAAGAACAGCAAAATAATGATGATTGGAACGGCTTTTATTTTTTGATAAGATGTCATGTTAGGCATATATTCAACCGCTCTATGATTTCTGCGGTAATTTTACTTTCAGGCTATTGTCTCATATTACGGGACATGGCATCAAGTAAGTCAAAAGTTAGAAGTGGGAAGTAGGAAGTAAAAACAAAGGCAAGAACTCTTAAGCCATTTCTAAACTTCTTACTTCTCACTTCTAACTTTTAAAGAAAACATCATGGTATGCCGATAAGACAACAGAAGAAAGACTTAAATTTTATCGGGGGGTGGCAAATGCCAGAGAAGTTCGGAAGATGTGACATCTGCAAAAAGGAGTATACGACCCTTAATGTAGAAGCCATGCCTGGAAGAGTCGTTTATGTGTGTCATACGTGCATTGAAAAAGCCAAAGAGAATTTTATCTGGCTGTGCATGAGCTGCGGCAAAGCATATATCAGACCGAAGGATTCGGTAATAAACGGGTTACAGGACCAGGAGCTTAAAAAGGCTTATTTAATGTGTAAGGAGATGCTGTTGATCCAGGGAATAGACGTATGCACGGGATGTCATCCCGAGATGATGTTGGATTATATGGAGTCCAGACAAGCGCCGGCGGAATGTTGAACGCACAGTCCGTTAGTTAAACGCTTTTATATCATTTACTGCCCTTTTTAAAAATTAAGACTTGACATTTATTGACTACTATGGTAGTTAATAATCCATGTTTACGGCAGTACCCAAGCTGAAACAGCTCGGATTTTCAGAGTATGAGGCAAAGGCATATGCCATGCTCGTAAATGAAAGTCCTTTAACCGCTTATGAAATAGCTAAAAATACCGGCATCCCCTCTTCAAAGATATATGAGGTCATAAAAAAGCTCGAATACAAACACATGGTCCAGTCGATTCACGGCGAGCGGTCCAGGATGTTCGTCCCCGTGTCTCCCGAGGAGTTTATTCAGAACTTCAGGTCCTCTGTAGAGGACAATCTTCACGCCGTCAAGAACGAGCTCAAAGGCGTCGGTATCGGGATGGACAAAAGTTACACGTGGCATATTAAGGATCATAACAGCCTCATCCTCAAGGCAAAAAGGATGATCGCCACAGTCAGGGAAACGGTCCTGCTGTTAGCCTGGCAGAAGGAGCTGAAAGCCCTGCTGGAGGTCCTTCGCAGCGCGGAGCAGCGGGGCGTAAGTATCGCAATAATACATTACGGCGCGGCGGATATCAAAATCGGACAATTGTACGTTCATCCGATAGAAGATACCATCTATGCGGAGAGGGGCGTAAGGGGTTTTACCCTCGTCGCAGACTCCTCCGAGGCCCTTAACGGAAAGATCGACGACAAAGAGACGGAGGCCGTGTGGAGCATGAATGAAGGGTTCGTCAATATGGCTGAGGACTATATCAGGCATGACATATACCTCATGAAGACCGTGAAGCGCTTTGATCCGCTTCTGAGGAAGAAGTTCGGCGAGAGATACGAGAAGCTCCGCGATGTTTTTAAAGACGAGGCGCTCTGACAATAGACTAAAAACAAAGCAATACGGTATATTACGACAGCCTGATTTCCACATGGAGGACCTTTGAAAGACGTAAACATCGCCTGGCTTGTCAAGCCGAATATCCGCTCCCTACGCGCTTATCAGGCCGAGGAGGTCCCCTGCAAGGTAAAGCTGGATGCGAATGAAAGTCCGTATTCAGCGTTCAGCGTTCAGCGTTCAGCGTTCAGCGTTAAAAAAGCTCTACAATTATTGAATCGATACCCTGACCCACAGGCAACATCCCTCAGAAAACTCATGGCAAAGGAATTAAAAGTAAAGCCGAAAAAGATTCTTCACGGCAACGGCTCGGACGAGCTTATCTATTATTTGATCGCGACGTTCGGCGGGCCTGTCCTGTATCCCGTTCCAACATTTTCAATGTACGGAATCATCTCGCAGGCGCTGGACGAAAGAAAGGTCGAAATTCCGCTCGATGATGAGTTTGATATTGATATCGAGAAGACGATTGCGGCAATAAAGAAATTCAAACCGAAATTGATATTTCTCAGCTCCCCGAACAATCCGACGGGAAATTGTTTTTCTTCCAACCGGATATTAAAGATAATCGAAGGGGCGAAAGGGATCGTTGTGGTAGATGAAGCATATCAGCCGTTTTCGGACAAGGCGAGCTTCACTCCTCTGTTGGAAAAATTCAAAAACCTCGTCATCCTCCGCACTCTGAGCAAAATCGGGCTTGCCGGTTTGAGACTCGGCTTTCTGATTGCAAATAAAGACGTCATAAATGAAGTGAATAAGGTCCGGCTCCCGTTCAACGTAAATTCTCTCTCGCAGGCTGTTGCAATTGACGCATTGAAGAATAAAAAGCAGATGCGGTCAAATATTGCGTCCGTTATCTCGGAAAGAAAAAGGCTGTTTAGCTCAATGGAGAACATTGAAGGCATCACTCCATATCCTTCGGATGCAAACTTTATATTGTTTAAAACTGCAAATACCGAGCAGGTATATAAAAATCTTTTAAAGAGAGGCGTTTTTATCCGAAATATGACCGCTGCAGTCAAAGATTGCTTGAGGGTGACAGTGGGGACATCGAAAGAGAATAAGATTTTCCTGAAAACAATAAAAGATATTTCTTGACAAAAAGAACTTACATTGATAACATTTTTTTAACGGTGGAAGGTTTTCTTTTTACAAACTAACAATAAAGGAGGGACAAAATGACATTATTAGGCTTGTCCGAAAAAGGGCAGACATTTCAATATGTCTTATTAACTACAAAAGTAGTCCAAGTCCTCCAAAAATACGAAACAGAAAAGCAGTTGAACGAAACAGAAAAGCAGATATTGGGAAGAGCTGCAGCTCTCATAAAAAGAATAATTGAAGGAGCTATTCTTGTTGAAGGGAAAGAGTTTGATCAACTCGCCCCAACGCAGGAAGGCTTGTCAGCGTATGGATATGCACTTTCAACAATAGAATCACTAAATTTATTCAACCAAATAAAAGGGTTTACCGAGTTTTTCAAGCACTTGCTTGATCAATTGGAAATTGTTGAATATAGCAAAAATGAAGCAAGCGATATAAGTCTACTGAAGAATTTCTTTTTGGCTCTCGGCAGTGCTTTCAGGGGTGATCTCTTAAAAGAAAGATATACGGAACAACCAGTTCTAAGAAAAAATACTTTCCATGCCACATCGTTCGCGTGAAATAATAGAAGAATACACTCTTGAAATCATTTCGCGCTCTCAAGCTATCCAGGTTAGATGTAACAAACTCTTAGCAAAGGATTTCGCTTCTTACGCTCCCAGAGCCTTGTCGACTACCCTTATGGGAATGTGTTACTACTTAGAAGAAGCAGCAAAGGCTATCTACAAACAAATCAATTGGGATTCAATAACTGATGATAAACTTAAATCATTTCTGCTTCTCCTTCAGGATACCGATACCATTATTCGTGAACTTGGAGCACATGTGCGTTATGTTGATGGCGCAAGGACTAATCGTCTCCCCTGGAGTATTATTAAGCCAATCGAGAAATTCACTAAAAATCTTATTCCTGATAGACAAATCATGCTTAGGCCGCAATGGAAATATAACTATTCTATTGTAACTACTGATCTAAGGCAGGCATATTACGATTCCATAAAAGAATATCAGGACTACCTCCCGGATATATCGCTGAATGATAAGGTATTAAAAGATTTTAAGCTGCCTTTCCATATAGTATCTTTCCCTTCTCTCGAAAGGAAAAATATTTTGTTGCATTGTCTCATTAGCCATGAAATTGGACATCTGATTTCAAGAACATATTTCAGCAAATCTCGCGTCGATGAATTTTTAAAAAATGCCCGCAACGAAATTGATGTCATTGTAAGAAATACGTTCAGCAAAGATCCTGATAATTTATTTGTCCAATATCAGATACAAACTCAAATTCAGCAGGAAATTGAACGGGCTAATTTTGCATGGCAAAGAGGGCTTGAGGAAATACTATCCGATATAATCGGGGCATTGTTATTTGGCCCTGCCATGTTATTTTCAGCTTTAGAGATAGCAATTCAATATGACATTGATTGTATACCCTCTTCAAAAAATAATTATTATCCGCCGTGGAGATTGCGACTTCGTGAAATTCTGAAAATTCTTCTGGATTCATCAGAAGAATTTTTCCCTTTACCGAAGAGTATCTTTATTTCTGAAAAAATTATTGAGAGCGTTAATAAACGATTCGCATTAATAAAAGATATTACACAAAAAGAAAATGACAAAGAAGCAATTCACAATGATCCAATACTAAAATTAGCATACAGAGAAATTGATAAAGACATTTCACAGTCTATACCACGTTTTAAAGTAGATGAGCAGATAAAAAAATCAATAATAAAATCTTCTGATTTATATAGAAGCTTACCGCATCTTATAGAAAGGATAGATAATGGAATACCTCCAAATGCATATGAGAATACAATAAATGATCGAAAGCATGCAGAACTTGTAGAAATAATAAACGCAGCTTGGTTTCATAAAATAGCTTGGGAAGATAATATATTCAATAGTGATGGTTCTTTTAATAAAGATATTTGCAAAAAACGAGATATACTGAATCGCTTAACTTTGAAAGCAATCGAATATGCAGATATAGAAAAAGAGTATAGAGAGAAAATCGGCAAACCGGATAAATACGAGGTGGATAAATAGTGAGTGCCCTAACAAAAGCTAAGATTATTGAATATATGGATGGAACAAAGAGACTACAAATAGAAGATCGTTTGGTTGTTACACCACTAATAAACCCCTTTGAATCTTTCGATGCAGTTTCTATTAATGTAAGACTTGGCAATGAATTTATTATTATGAAAAAACAATCATTCCCAATCCTTGATATTTCCGAAAAAGAAGAATTATCAAATCAAATTGAAAAATACCAAGAAAAAATCAGAATAGACTACGGAGATAAATTTGTGTTGCATCCTCATCAGTTAATTATAGGAAGCACTTTAGAATATATAAGCCTTCCAAAAACATTGATGTGCTACGTTGTTGGTAAATCAAGTTGGGGACGTATGGGTTTGATCATTGCTACTGCAACAAAAGTCGATCCAGGGTTTAGAGGGTCTATAACTTTGGAAATTATTAATGAAGGTGAAGTCCCTATTGTTCTTTATCCCGGGATACCCATTGCACAATTAGTTTTTCATGAAACTATTGGAAAAGCAGGATATGATGGGACATATGGCTATGCAACCGGACCACAATTCCCGGATTTTTCTAAAAACTATGAAAAATGGGAATTTTGGTACAAAAAAATCAATTAACGATATTTTAGGCAACAACAAATTCAAGGAGATATTATGAGAAAAGCCGCCGTTGCAAGAAAGACAAAAGAGACCGACATCAAGCTGAGCATTAATCTCGATGGAAAAGGAAGCTATAAAATCAACACCTCGATCCCTTTTGTCGACCATATGCTCAGCCTTATGTCGAAACACGGACATATAGATTTAAACGTTGAGGCAAAGGGCGACATTGAAGTCGATTACCACCATCTCATGGAAGACGTCGGCATCGTGCTGGGCGAGGCGATCAAAAAGGCGCTCGGCGAGAAATTGCAGATACGCCGGTACGGTGAAGCAGTGACGCCTATGGATGAGAGCCTCGCGCAGGTTGTCCTAGACCTCAGCGGAAGGCCTTATCTGGTTTATAAGGTGCGAACTCCTAAAGGCAGCGCACAGATCCAGAGTCTCGGCGTTTCCCTCTTTGAAGATTTTTTCAGGGCGTTGTCAAATCACGCAGGGATGAACCTGCATATCATCCTCCATTACGGCCGCGACCCGCACCATATCTTTGAAGCCGTATTTAAAGGATTCGGCAGGGCGCTGCATGCGGCGTCGGAGATACATTCCAAAACAAAGGGCGTGCCATCGACTAAAGGGACATTATAGGATTCAAAATTCAAGATTCAAGATTCAAAATTTTATCTCTGGCAGCGGTTGACGGAATGTGTTAAAATTTACCTTATTTCAATATTCCGGTCTTAGCTCTTGAAAGGAAGGTGGCATCATGGATATTAAGAGAATCGGCATAATCACAAGCGGCGGAGATGCCGGCGGACTGAACGCGGTGATCAAAGGCGTTGCGCGAGAGGCATACGCTCACGGGATCGAGTCCGTTGTAATTCCAAACGGCTACGCAGGTCTTTATAACCTTATTGAACTGGATCAGGTGGTTGTGCTCAATGCTGATAGGGTAAGCCGTATTGAGGCATCGCTTTCAGGCTCGGAGGCCGGGCACTCAAGGGTAAAGATAAGCAAGATTAAAGACCCCAACACATATGCAAGGATAAAAGACGGGCTGAAAAAATTCGGTATAGACGCGCTGGTCATAAGCGGCGGGGATGATACAGGAAGCGTCGTTGTCGACCTCGGCGGACAGGGCATCCCCTGCGTGCATGTCCCCAAGACAATGGACCTTGATTTACAACCTTACAGCGTCGGCGGTGATTCTTCGATCAACAGGATAGCGGTAATGACGCGCGACCTCAAGACGACAGGCATGAGCCATAACCGCGTCATGGTAATTGAAGTGTTTGGACGGTACGTAGGTCATACCGCGTTTCGCGGCGGTATCGGCGCAGAGGCCGACTGCATTCTGATCCCTGAGATTCCCGTTGACTTTGACGTTGTTTACGAACATATCAAGACTACCTATTTCAGCAGAATTGAAAGGAGCGACGTCAAAGCAGGCACATATATGATGGTAGTTGCAGAGGGAATTAAAACGGCATCCGGTGAATTGCTTTATGATGAATCCGCCGGAGTGGACGCCTTCGGGCACAAAAAACTTGCCGGGGCCGGGAAATATGTAAGACAACAGATCGAGAAGAGGATGAAGGCGGACCCTGCAATACCTGAATTCATGAAGAAGGTCGGCATGTTTGCCCCGGGGGTGTATGAAATACCTGAGGTAAGGGAAATAGCCCCGAGCCACCTCGTGCGCTGCGGCCAGACTTCCGCGTATGACGTGAACTTCGGATATAGGACAGGCGCAGCCGGGGTGCTGCTTCTTCTTCAGGGCAAGACAGGAAATACGGTTGTTGACGTGAGCGGCAGCAAAGTATTCTATATACCGACTACAGAGGCGATCAAGCGGAGAGAAGTTGACATCAGCGAAGTGGCTCTGTTTGAAAGTCTTGGAGTATGTTTCGGCAGAAAACCTCAAAAGTACGAGTTTGAATGTGAAGTGGCGGCAACACCGATTGAGAGACATGTATAAAAAATTGCGGATTGCCGATTTCGGATTGCGGAATGTAAAAATCTTAAATCCACAATTCAAAATGTCTAAAAAGGAATACGGCTTTAAACTTTTTATCTTAATAATTTAAAACCAATAGCCGATAAGAACCCAAGCATGCCGAAAAAGAATGACGAAATTGTCGGAATAATCGTAGGCGGAGGCCCCGCGCCCGGGATCAACGGCGTTATCAGCTCGGCGACCATCGAAGCCATTAACGAAGGGAAAAAGGTTGTCGGCATAATGGGCGGGTTCAAGGCCCTTTTCGCAGGAGACTTGAATTGTACAATTCCGCTCACTATAAAAGACGTTTCAATGATCCATACCGAGGGAGGCTCAATCCTGAGAACGTCCCGTGAATATCCCGACAAGGTTAAGCAGAAATTCAAAGTCCTGATGTCCACCCTTAAAAAGCTCGGCATCAAATACCTTGTGACCATCGGCGGCGAAGGCACGCTTTTCATGGCTAACTGGATCGAGAGGGAGGCAAGAGGCTCTATAAGCGTAGCGCACGTTCCAAAGACAATTGACAACGATATACCTTTGCCCGGAGGCGCATCGACCTTCGGATACCAGACGGCGCGCCACCGGGGGGTAAACATTGTTGAGAACATAATACAGGACGCAAAGACTACAGGCAGATGGTACTTCATAACCACAATGGGCCGATATGCCGGTCATCTGGCATTGGGAATAGGAAAAGCGGCAGGCGCTACGGTCACCCTCATATCAGAGGAATTTGAAGACAACGTTTCATTCAAAAAGGTTGCGGACATACTCGCCGGCTCGATTATAAAGAGACTCTCCATGGATAGGGATTACGGAGTCGCCGTACTCGCGGAAGGGATAGCGGAGAAGTTCGACCATGAAGACCTCTGCAAGCACGAGCATCTCGAAAAAGACGAGACCGGCCGCGTGAGACTCTCTGAAATCCAGTTGGGCAGGATTTTGAAAAACTTCGTAAAAAAGACCCTCGATCCCCTCGGCATAAAGATAACGATTGTGGACAAAACAATCGGATACGAATTAAGGGCTTCCGCGCCGATCCCGTTTGACGTTGAATACACAAGGGACCTCGGCTACGGCGTGATTCAGTATTTACTCAAAGGCGGCACAGGCGCGATGATTGTGTTTGATGAAGGAAGGCTGAGGCCTATCCCCTTTGTTGAACTTATGGATTATTCCACAGGCAAGGTAAAGATGAGACCGGTTGATCTGACTTCCGAAACCTATAAAGTCGGAAGAGAATACATGATACGGCTTGAGAAGAATGATTTCACCGGAGAAAATCTTGAACGCCTCGCAAAAACCGCCAATATGAAACCGGAAGAATTCAAGCAGAGATTCGGACACGTCGTCTAAAAAAACCTTCCTTCATTTGCACTCTGTAATTTTCAATTTGCATTTTGCAGTTGCCTCTGTGTTCTAAAAAGACTGGATTCCCGCTCAACAGACCGCGGGAATGACGGATTCAATGGCTGAGTTTATGTACAGACTCTAATTAAACGGCTGTGAGTTTTTAATAAACGGCTACACCCCAGGGCGAGCCGGAATACGTGCTGTCTGTGGCGGGAGACAGCTTAATAGTATCCACGACTTTATTGTTTGCCGTATCTATAACCGAAACCGAGACGTCGGCATGGTTTACCACGTAGGCCCTGTTGTTCTCCGGATCGACCGCAACGCCGATAGGCTCTTTGCCGACAGAGATCTTTTCAATTACCTTGTCGCTGTTTGTATCAATGACTACCAGAGTATTTTCTTCTCTGATCGTCAAATAAGCCCTGCTTTTTGCGGAATCGACGTCAATGTACCATGCCGCCTTGCCTACGTCTATGGTGGTGATCTCCTTGTTGTTTTTGGCGTCAATGACCATCGCCTTTCCCTTGCCGTGAATGGCCACGTAAACTTTTTTCTTGTTATAGTCGATTGCAACGCCCAGAGGCGTGTCAACGGTCTTAAGGGTGTCCATTACTTTGTTGTCCGTCGTATTAAGCACCGAAACCGTCCAATCGCCGGAATTGCTTATAAAGAGCTTGTTGTCGATGAGCTTCATATCAAAAGGCCCGACGCCGACCTCGAGCTTACCTTTAACCGTATTCGTTTTGAGATCAATAAGAGAGAGGGTCTTATTCACGTTTTTCCCCTCCACCATATGCTCCGTATCAGCGGCATATCCGATCCCTGCAGAGGCGTTAAGCGCCATGCTCATCGGCCCGAGGCCGACTTTTATGGAAGCGATTATTGAATTGCTGTCGAGATCAACGACCGAAATCGTGCTGTCGCCTTCGTTTGAGTTGACGACATAGGCCCTTTTGGCTGCCGGATCGATCGCTATTGATGCAGGCCATACCCCGACCCTTATCGTATTTACGACCTTATTCGTTGAGGCGTCAATAACCGAAACCGTATTGTTGCCAGCATTCGCTACATATACACGTTTGGATGCCGCATATGCATCGAATCCCGAAAGTATGAAGACCGCAAGAACGCTTATTATGATTCCCGGCATTTTAAGATATGATGCTTTAATCATTTTTCCCTCCCTTTATAATGTGTATAGGGTTTATTTATATAATTTTCACATATAAAATGTCAATTCGCAGGCTCAGATAATCTTTCGGTTGATAGAATGAAATGTTTTTGATATTATTTGCATATAATTGCTTTGGGGAATTCAGCTTTTAACAACAAGATGTGATGCAGCGCCGGGGAGGTAATGTAAATGAAGAAGATCGGAATAGCCATTGCCGGGCTTGGCAACTGTGCAAGCTCTCTGATACAGGGGATCGAATATTATAAGGGGAAAACCTGCGCGGAAGCGGTCGGGCTTATGCACTGGGACCTCGGCGGTTACAAACCATATGACATTGAAGTGGCGGCGGCCTTCGACGTCGATAAAAGAAAGGTCGGAAAAGACGTTAATGAGGCCGTCTTTGCCTTGCCGAACTGCACCAGGGTTTTTTGCGGCAGCCTCCCTAAAGCAAAGGTCACAGTGAAGATGGGAAAAATCCTGGACGGTTTTTCCGGCCACATGAAGGAATACAACCCGAAACAGACGTTCGTCTTGAGCGGCGAGAAAGAGGCTTCACAGGAAGACGTTATCAGGACCTTAAAGGAATCCGGCGCTGAAATGCTTTTGAATTATCTCCCGGTCGGCTCCGAACAGGCCGTAAAATTCTATGCCGGGTGCGCGCTTGAAGCAGGCATAGGATTCATAAATAACATGCCGGTTTTTATAGCGAGCGATACCGAATGGGCAGAAAAATTTAAAGAAAAAAACCTTCCTCTCATCGGCGACGACATTAAATCCCAGCTCGGCGCCACGATTACGCACAGGACGCTGGTGGATATGTTCAGGAAGCGAGGGGTCAAGCTGGACAGGACCTACCAGTTGAATACAGGCGGCAATACGGATTTTCTCAACATGCTGAACAGGAGCAGGCTTGTATCGAAGAAGACGTCCAAGACCGAGGCGGTGCAATCGATTCTTAATGAAAACAGGCTGGACGATGAAAATATCCACATAGGCCCGAGCGATTATGTCCCCTGGCAGAAGGATAACAAGGTCTGTTTCATACGCATGGAGGGGAGGCTTTTCGGAGACGTGCCGATGAACCTTGAGCTGCGGCTTTCAGTTGAAGATTCCCCGAATTCCGCCGGGGTTGCAATCGATGCAATAAGATGCTGCAAGCTGGCTTTGGACAGGGGGAAAGGCGGCGTCCTTTATTCGCCCTCGGCTTACTTTATGAAGCGTCCGCCGAAACAGTTCAATGACGACATTGCCTACAGGATGACGGAAGAATTTATCGCGGGGCAGGATATCGAGGGGGAAAATATCGAGAGCAATAATGAAGCTCCCCATGCGCACAAGGCTGCTTCGATATTCATTTCACACTGAAGAACTTTTTATAAAAGTTAAAAGTGAAAAGTTGTAAAGACCTTTCTTTATTTTTAACTCTTAACTCTAAACTCATAACTCTTTACTCCTAAAGCCTCTGAGTCTTACGATTTTATTTTTAGAGCCTTGCCCGGAAATTATCTCTACGTCCTTTTTTGCAACACCGAATTCCTTTGCCAGGATTTCAACAAGCTCCCTGTTCGCCTTCCCCTCAACCGGGGGTGAGGTGAGTTTGACTTTCAATGCGTCTCCATATTGTCCAACGATTTCGGAGCGTGATGATCGCGGTTCGACTCTTATTTTCAGGATTAGCTCGTTTTCGGATTTGGATTTCGGTTTATTCATTTATCCTAAAAAAGCAATTTAGCCACAAATTGTCACGAATTGTCACGAATAAATAAAAATTTGTAACTATTGTCTTCGTCACCATTTCGGTTAAAAATATATTTATCTTAAAAGGGTTGTATTTTTCGTGTTTATTCGTGTTCATTCGTGGCTAACTGTCTTTATTAGTTTTATGCAAAGACCACATCCATTTTAATAATATTCTTTTCAGCGGAGTAACTGCCGACTGCGAGAAACTCTCCGGCAGGTGATTTTATTCTTATGCCCTTCGCCGTCTTTAATTCATCGGAAAGTTTTAAGGCATTGTCAACCCTGATCGGATTTCCATGAGCTACGGCCTTTAACATTTCTTCGTCTATTTTCAGCTCCGGCATCCACGACAGCGCCTGATCCATTGTATAAACACCTTTACATGCAGGCCCATTTATATCGATGTTTTCTAATTCCCCGGCAGTTAAGCCGTCGTCGATTTTAAACGGCCCCACAGCCGAGCGCTCAAGCTCAAAGAGGTGCGCACCGACGCCGAGTTTCCTGCCGATATCATCGCATAACGTCCTTATATAAGTGCCTTTTGAACATACGACGCGGAAATTTACGAAAGGAATATTTACATTTAATAATTCAATCTCATAAATAGTTGTTTCTCGCAGTTTCCGCTCGACCTCAATGCCCTTCCGCGCCAGTTTGTAAAGGGGCGTGCCTTCATGCTTCAATGCGGAAAACATCGGGGGCTGCTGGAGTATTTTGCCCTTGAATGATTTTATAGTTTCCTCCAGAGCGCTTTTATCAATTTCAACGCGGTCGGCCCTGGATATGGTTTTACCGTATGCATCCTGCGTGTCGGTGGCCTCGCCTAACTTCATTACGGCCCTGTATTCTTTGTCGAGGGAGGAAAAGTACGGCGCGAGGCGGGTCGCCCTGTTGAGGCAGACAAGAAGAAGCCCCTTCGCCATAGGATCGAGGGTGCCGGTGTGCCCGGCCTTTTTGACCTTCAAAATCTTTTTTACCTTTGTTACCGCATCCTGAGAGGTGATGTCTTTGGGTTTGTTGAAGGCGATGATGAGATCCATGGGAATTAGTTTTTAGTTGTTAGTTGTTAGTTTTCAGTTTTAAGTCTAACAACTATACTAACGGCATTAAGTAACACGACATAATGAACGAATCTTTTTTGGCTTCCATCGATGCTGTTGGAGACGAATCGATTGATGGATAGCATCTACTGAAAGATAGTATCTGTTTGTAGTTACCTCATAACGTATCA
>JACRHB010000196.1 GCA_016217725.1 Nitrospirota bacterium
TTTGGAAAAAGTCGAAAAACTTTGAAAACAGGGCCTGTGCAGCGTACAGCCTTGGTCTGCTCGGCAACAAAGACGCCCTTCAGATTCTGGATAAATATAAGACCGTCGGTAATAAGATCCTCCGGGAATTATCAAGCGAGGCCATAAAAAATATCGGCCATGTCAGATAGAGAAGATATCAGCATCCAGAAGACGGCAAAGGAATTTATAAACCGGCTCTCCGTACTGATTCGAACGGCCCATATTCATAATGCAAATAATGTTGCCGTCACATCTTCCATCGGGAGACTGGAGTCATTGATAATTGAGCTTATAGATAGTGAAAACTCGATCACTCTTGAGTTGCGGGGTGAATACTTTTACTTCAATGACATTCGTGTCCCGTACTCTGTGGATAATTTGCTGAATTATGATTTCCTGGCCCGCGAATTCAGGAAGCTCGAGCTTGGCAGTATCAATATTCAAAATAAGACAGGGACTGAAGAAATCAGGGCCTTTGTACAAGCCTTCATTTCCTCGTCATTTTCTGAATCCCCTTTTGAGGCATTACAGGAAAAAACCTCCGTCATCCCGGGCCTAGGACTGGAAAGACTAAAGAAAATTACTGATAATCAAACGACAGACATAAAAAAAACAGTGCGAAGCACGTATTACAATGCTGTCTCGACTACAGAGGGCGTTATGAACAAGATCAGAAGCGGGGAGCAAGTGAGCCTCAAAAGGGCAAAAAGGGTAGTTGCGACTATGGTAAATACAGTTCTTGACCAGGAGAATATACTGCTGGGAATGACCGCCATTAAAGATTATGACGAATACACATATTATCACTCCGTGAATGTAAGCATCCTCGCAGTTGCCTTGGGCCACAGGCTGGGGCTTAACAAAAAGTCCCTTATTGAAGTCGGCATGGGAGGCTTTTTCCATGATATAGGAAAGACCGCTGTCCCCAATGAAATTCTGAACAAGCCCTCGAGTCTTACGACTGACGAGTGGAAAATCATGATGAGGCATCCTCCCTGCGGGGCCAGGTCATTAATGAAAATCAGGAGCCTTGACGAGCTAACAATAAAGGCCGCTATAGTTGCCTTTGAGCATCACAGGAACTATGATCTCTCCGGATATCCCGAAGTAAGAAAACCCGTTTCTCTGGACTTATTCAGCAGAATAGTAACCATAGTCGATCAGTATGACGCAATAACTTCCGCCAGAGTATACTCCAGGGTCAGTATCCCGCCGGACAAGACCTTGAGTATCATGATGGAGCGCGCAGGCAGTCAGCTGGATCCGCTGATCTTCAAGTTTTTTACAAATATGGTGGGGATCTACCCGATAGGCACTCTTGTCCTGTTAAATACAAAGGAGCTTGGCCTCGTATCAGAGAATAATAAGCTCATATTATCAAGGCCGAGAGTGTTTGTTATAGCTGACGCCAACGGCAACAGGGCGGACAGTCATGTTGTAGACCTGGCTGAAAAAAACGGAAATAACGGATATAAAAGATCCATAGTCAAATCAATGAATCCCAAAGAATATAATATTAACCTTGCTGAATTTTTACTGTAGAATATCCCTCTCTGAATAAACCTTAATATTGTATAAACCAGACAGGGGGTCTTGACGGAAAAGCTTTACCTGCGATACCTTCAGTGGCTTTACCACCAGATTATTGAGGGCGTTATAAATATCACTTAATGAACTTCTGCTCATGCAGCTATATTTTAATGTCATATCGCATTGTAAAGGTTTTACGGCGAGACCCCCTGTCTGACATTGATAATTTAATGCAACTGCAAGGTAAAATTATCCCAGACGCTTTATGAATTCCTTAAGCTGCTTTCTAAGTCTTTCAGGCAGACGATTACCGAATGTGGAGAAGTGTTTTTCGATATCGGGAACCTCCGCCTTCCATGCGTCCGTGTCTATGCGCATGAGCTCTTTCATGCCATCGGATGATATATCAAGACCGCTGAGATCAAGGCCTGCTTCATGCGGCAATAAACCTATGGGTGATTCCTGTGCGCCTGCCCTGCCCTCTATACGGTCGCACATCCACTTCAGCACGCGGCTGTTGTCACTGAACCCGGGCCACAGGAACTTGCCGCCTTCGCTTTTTCTGAACCAGTTGACATAAAAGATCTTTGGGGCTTTGTTCCCAAGCTTATCGCCCATTTCAAACCAATGCCCGAAATAGTCGCCCATGTTGTAACCGCAGAACGGCTTCATGGCAAAAGGATCGCGTCTGAGGTTGCCTACAGCACCAATATTCGCAGCAGTTGTTTCTGAGGCCGCTGTGGAACCGAGGAAGACCCCGTGGTCCCAGTTGTAAGCCTCATACACCAGCGGCACAACAGTGCTGCGGCGGCCGCCGAATATAAAAATATCAATCGGTACCCCCTCCGGTTTTTCCCAGTCTTCACAGATTACCGGACACTGCGACGCCGGGGCTGTGAAGCGCGCATTCGGATGTGCTGCGTCAGCGGTGCTCTCAGGCGTCCAGTCCTTTCCCTTCCAGTCTATGGCATGTGCCGGCTCATCGCCGTCCATGCCTTCCCACCAGACATCGCCTTCATCGGTCAGGGCGCAGTTAGTGAAAAGAACGTTTTCTTTTAATGTCTCCATCGCCATAGGGTTTGTCTCATATGATGTACCGGGAGCTACGCCGAAGAAGCCGTTTTCAGGATTAATGGCGTGAAGTTTCCCGTCAGGCCCTATCTTCATCCAGGCAATGTCATCACCGATACATTCGCATTTCCAGCCGGGAATGGAAGGCTGCATCATTGCAAGGTTCGTCTTCCCGCAGGCCGAGGGAAAGGCAGCGGCAATGTGGTACCTTTTCCCTTCGGGACTGGTAAGACGAAGAATTAACATATGCTCCGCCATCCAGCCTTCACGTCTGGCCATGGCTGAGGCAATACGAAGCGCCAGGCATTTCTTTCCAAGCAGGGCGTTGCCGCCGTAGCCTGATCCATAAGACCAGATCAGGTTTTCTTCGGGGAAATGACTGATATATTTTTTCTCAATCGGTGCGCACGGCCATTTTGAATCCTTTTGTCCCGGAGCAAGCGGAGCTCCAATAGAATGCAGGCACGGTATGAAATCGCCTTCCGTGCCGAGCAATTCCAGGACGCGCGAACTCACGCGTGTCATTATGTGCATATTTATTACTACATATGGACTGTCTGAAATCTCAACTCCGATCCTGGAGATCGGCGAGCCTATCGGCCCCATTGAAAAA
>JACRHB010000016.1 GCA_016217725.1 Nitrospirota bacterium
AGCTGCTTCGAGTCTTTTTTCTATAACTCCCCAAGGAGTCAACCTGTCGGAAAGACTTATGGATGCAAAGTCGTGCATGAGAGGAGCGCCGAGTCTTGCCGCGCAGGCGTTTAACGCGGATATGCCGGGGATGACTTCGACGGAAAGTGCAGAAGGGCAAAAGGGCAAAAGTGCAGAAGCATGACCCCTCCTATCCTCCCCTTGACAAGGGGAGGAACAAGGTGGAGTTTCTTTTGCTATTTTGCTCTTCTGCTCTTCTGCTCTGAGTATCTCAAACACCAGCCCTGCCATCGCATATATGCCGGGGTCGCCGCCGCTGATGACAGAAACGGTTTTGCCTTCCATTGCAAGCTCAACCGCCTTTTTGCACCTGTCCACTTCTTGTGTCATTCCTGTAGAGACAACTTCTTTGTCTTTGATCAAGTCCGGGATCAAATCGAGATATGTTCCGTATCCGACAATCACATCCGATCCCTTTATCGCTTCCTGTGCTCGCGGGGTGATGTATTCAATTCCGCCGGGACCCGTGCCGACGATGTAGAGTTTGGAGTTTGGAGTTTGGAGTTTGGGGACAAATCCCCCCAACCCCCCTTTACTAAAGGGGGGCAAGGGGGGATTATCTGCCTTCTGCGCTTCTGCGCTTTTGCGCTTTTGCACTGCAATCGCTACCGTTACGTTGCCGATCTTCTGTTTCGGGACAAGCAGCTTACTCGCTCCTGCTGCAAGCAGTGCAGCCGGTTCCGCAACAGCGTTTGCGCCGACCGCCCTGAATACGGTTTTTGATTTTGCTATCCCTTTTACTTTGTTTAATTCAGCCGGCTTGAATGTTTTAATTTCAAGATCATACTTATCGGCAAAGGCGAGCAATCCCGGCTCCTCCCCCTTTTTATCAATGGTTGCGATGGAATGGATGGAACGAAATGAAAGATTGTTATCCAGGAGAACTCTCTTAACGGCGGTCCCTATTTCTCTTCCTGACGTCCCGCTGTTACAGCCGATGCCGATGACGAGATTCCGGGGTCTTAAAAATAATTTTGAATTTTGAATTTTGAATTTTAAATCTTTATTCGTTATTAAAATATTTGCATCCCCCGGATTATCAACTTGCATAAATTCTTTTGGAATCTTCATGTCCGTACTCTGTTCAAGATATACTTTCAATGCGCCTTCATTAATAAGTTTTGCGGCTATGCGTGGAAGAGCTTTCTCATTTTCAATAACAAGATCATTCTCTTTCGCCCATAAATCTATGGACGGCAAGTCATTCACATCCGATGCGGTAGTTATCACCGCTTCCCCTTTCAGAAAATCAGCGAGCTCTTTTGCAAGAGCATTCGCCCCGCCCAAATGCCCGCTTAAAAGACTGACCGCATACTTGCCCTTTTCATCGAGCACGACAACGGCGGGATCGGTCTTTTTATTCTTTATCAAAGGGGCGATTGCTCTGACAACAATACCGGAGGCCATGATGAAGATAAGCTTGCGGCATTCATTCCAGAGATGTCGCAGCGGCGAACGGCCGTCCGCCCCTACGGACGCAAATTTAAAAACCTGCGCATCGGCATTGTGCTTTTGAATTTGCTGCGCAAGTTTGAATCCGTTGTCCGTAACGTAAAATATTGCAGTGGTTTTTTCCTTCTGACTTCTGACTTCCGACTTCCGACTTCTTTTCTTACTTCCTGCAGCCATGTTTAAAATCCTTATCATACAGCTTCGATTCTTTTTTCAATTGTCCTTCGGACGCCTTCAGCGCTTCACCGATATAGATTAATGCCGTCTTTTTAATGCTTGCATTTTTGACGATGTTTACTATGTCATTCAGTGTGCCTTTAACGACCTTCTGTTCAGGCCATGACGCCTTTTCGATTACCACAACCGGCGTATCCGCCGAATAGCCCTGAAGCAATTCATCCCTGACTTTCTCGAGCATGCCGACGCTTAAAAATATCACCATCGAGGCTTTGTGTTTAGCAAGCTCCCCGAGTCTTTCCTTATCCGGAACCGGCGTCCTGCCTTCCATGCGGGTGAAGATAACGGTCTGGCTTATTTCAGGGATCGTAAGCTCCTGCCCCAGCGCCGCAGCGCCTGCAGAGGCTGAAGACACCCCGGGTATTACCTCGTATGGGATATTCAATTCACGCAGTCTCTCCAGCTGCTCCGATATGGCGCTGTAGAACGACGTATCTCCCGTATGAAGCCTGACAATGAGCTTGCCTTTTTTGTGCGATTTCCGGATCAGGGCATTCGTCTCATCAAGCGTCATCCCTGATGAATCGTGGAGCTCCGCCCTGAGGCCGTCAAGCAAGCGGGGATTTACAAGGCTTCCTGCGTAAATAACCACGTCAGCCGCATCAAGAAGTCTTCTTCCTTTGAGCGTTATTAATTCGGGATCGCCGGGCCCTGCGCCGATAAAACAGACCTTATTTCGCGCAGACATCTTGCAGCCTTTCGGAAATGTACCGGTTTAACTCAGACACCGCTTTTAAAATCTCGTCCGTCTGCGGCAGTTTTTGAGCAAGCCTGTTTACATAGCTGCGCTCATGCAGCAGCCTGAATGAACCGTGGAAATGCAGGTCGAATACCCATGATAATTTCATCAGCCTGAAATCGTTCTGGTTTTTTACCTTCGAGTACGGGGCTATTTTTCTGTCGCGGATATTCTTCAGCATGTCCTTTGAATATTCCGGCGTGTCCGGCTTGCCATGAGCCGTTGCGGACGCCTTTTGCTCTTCGGGCGCTTCATAAAATTCCATGAACACCCGGTATATGTCCAGCTTGTCCGCATCGCGAATCAGCTTCAGAAAGAATACCGACCTTTCATCAAACGTCGATGGTATTCTTAACGCATTGTGAAATTTTACGGTTCTTGTGATCAGCTCCCGCTCTTCTTCTGAAAGATCTTGCAGGACTTTTTCCTTGATCAGGGTCTTCGCTCCGAGCAGACCGTGATTAATGGAGGCGGCGTCTTTAAAGGTCTTGAATTTTGCGTATTGCGGGAATCTGCCGATGTCATGGAACAGCGCGACTGTTTCAGCCAGCCTTTTATCATTATCGCTTATTAATAAATCGCTTGTTATCTCAATCATGTTACTGCACACGTTATGCGTATGCACCACTTTGAGCATGATGTTTTTCTGATCTTCTTCATCGGATGAATAAAAAGACCTTGTAAAGTCGGAGAACAGGTTCTTTAAAAGCTCCAGATCCTTTTCTGTCATTTCCTCACTATCACCATCGAAAAGTAGTTCAAATCTTCCTGTTTAACTTGTTTTAAATTTCTGAATATCTTCTCTTTATCCATGCCCGCCCGGCAAACATATGCAGCTTTGCCGGTCAGCTTCATCTCGTCAAGCAGCTTCACGATTTGATCAAACACCTTATGAACTTTCATGAGCACAACCGTATCAAAGGTTTCCAATGCCGCTTTCAAATCGTTCATATAGTTAGCCGGAAGTATGGCAATTTTGTCATCTCCAAGCCCCAGGGCCAGCTTCGCCCTTGCAGCCGAAGCCGTTATGGAAGATACGCCGGGGATTATCTCAACGTCCAGGCCCGGCTGAAGCCCGATAAGCTTGTCATATAGATAATAAAAAGTGCTGTATATCGTCGGATCTCCGAGAGTAATAAAGGCGACGTCGTCTCCCTCCCTCAACCTGCTCATGATCGTCTCTGCGGTTTCGTTCCATTTCGCATCGAGGTCGTAATCAGAAACAAGTGCAGAAGTGCCATAGTGCGGAAGTTCAGTAGTCACATTAAGGAGATTTTTTTCTTCTGCACTTCTGCTCTTTTGCACTTCTGCTCTATTTTTTGTTTTCCTCATCGGAAAATATGCCTCGATAATTTCCTTGTCGTCGAGGTTCACCATCTTTTGCACAATTGAGAGTGCAAGGCTGCTGCCTTCTTCCCTGCCTTTCGGGACGCAGAGCGCCTTTATGCGCTTGAGTGCATTAAATGCTTTGATCGTCAACAGCTCAGGATCGCCTGGACCTACGCCTATGACGGTCAGCTTGCCTAACATTTCTCCCCCGTAATAATGAATACCGGATTCAAGGCGCTCATGTGCCTTTTCTGTCCGAGCATCTTCGCCCTCGAGATCGAAACCTCGCAAACGTCAACTTCGAAAGCGTGTTTTTCAAGGCACTGCACGGCCTCATTCAAAGTCTCGATTGTTGTTGCATTGATAACGATAATAAGTGACGGGTGACGGGTGACGGGTGACGGGTCATTTAACTCGTAACTCGCAACTTGCAACTCGTAACTGTTCTTAATGAAGTCTATTATGCCGCCAAGCCTTCCGTCGCTGCCGCCTATGAAAACCCTGTCGGGAGCGGGCATATCTTTTAATGCATCCGGGGCTTCTCCCCGCACTATCTCAATATTGGCAAGGTTGAAATTACTTTTATTGGCGGTGATATTATCAATCTGCTCTACGTCCTTTTCAACGGCAAATACTTTAAGTGACGGACAAAGCCTTGCCGCCTCGATTGAGACCGAACCGGAACCCGCGCCGAGGTCCCACAACACGCCCTGCTGCGGCAGTTTCAATTTGTGTATCGTAACCGCTCTCACCTCATCTTTTGTGATCAGACCTTTTGTGTGCTGAAGCTCGTCTTCCTTGAGACCGAAAAACGGTGCAGAAGTGCAGAAGCGCAAAAGCGCGGAAGTTTCTGACTTTTGCACTTCTGCACTTCTGCACTTCTGCACTATCACAACCACATTCGGATGCTCAAACGTCCTGCCCGCCATCTCCTCAGGCGCTCCTTCGATAATCTTTTCATCGGGATAACCGAGCCTTTCACAGACGTACATTTTCAAGGCTGAAGGCTGAAGGCTGAAGGCTGAAGGCTTTAAGATCGCTTTCGCAATCTCGGCCGGGTTATTTACCTTATCCGTCAGGACGGCGATTTTATCGTGGGATTCAAGAAGACGCGTAAGGTCTCCTATTTCATATTCAAGCTTTCTTCTCTTTGCCGGGTCGGGGCCGCCGTGGACACTCATCAAGAATGCGCCGCTCCACGTCTCTTTTATCTTTGAGAATGCAGCTTGAATGCTTGAGAGGTCAGGATAGACCACTACAGCATCCTTGCCGAATCTTTCGATCACCAGGCGCCCTATGCCGAAGAACATCGGGTCTCCGGCCGCAAGCAGCGAGATCTTTTTTGTCATGGAATTATCGCCGATGTAATCCAGCATTTCATAAACAGTGCCGTGCACCAAGATTTTACCTTTGACGCTTTCATATTCCTCATAATTCCTGAAAACGTCAAGGAGCCTGCCGTTTGCAAGCACGACGTCGGAATCCAGCAAAGCCTTGCCTGCTGCATTATCAAGGGGTCGGAAGCCGATTCCTATGAGACATATCTTGTTCACGGTCAATTATTATACCACCTTGGACGCGTTCAAAGGTTGCAGGTTCACTTCCGCTTCCCGCCCGTCTTATCTTAGTTGACTTGCCTTTCCCTTATCCTTAAACTTATTATCGATGAAGCCGATAGTTCTCGAGATAATCAGAAAGGCATTGGAGAGCCTTAAGGAGCAGTGGGGGCTTGAAGGCGTGCCTGATATCGACGTTGAGATCCCGAAGAACGAGGAAATGGGCGACCTCGCAACCACTGCGGCGATGGGGCTGGCAAAGACGCTTAAAAGACCTCCGGGAAAGATCGCGGAGGAGATTGTTGAGGCCATTAAAAATCCCCCCATCCCCCCTTTGTCAAAGGGGGGCGAGGGGGGGGTTGATGTCTTCGAGTCCATCGAGATAGCCGGGCCGGGGTTTATAAATTTCAAATTCAGCAAAGATTTCTTTTACAGTGAGCTTGGACGGCTCCTGAAAGAAGGGCATTCATCCCTCAGTGCGGATACCGGAAAGGGCCGCAGGGTACAGGTCGAATTCGTGAGCGCCAACCCTACAGGGCCGCTGCACATCGGGCACGGAAGGGGCGCCGCAGTGGGCCATGCGCTTTGCAATCTGCTGACGGCGGCGGGGTTTGAGGTGCGGAGGGAATTTTATATTAACGATGCCGGCGTGCAGGTAAGGCTTTTAGGAGAGTCGGTATTTGCGCGCTATCTGCAATTGCTGGGTCTTGACGCGCCTTTCCCGGATGACGGGTATAAAGGAGATTATGTCGAGTCCGTCGCAGAGGAGATAATCAAACGGGTCGGAGACGAGTATCTTAACAAGGCGTTTGAAGATTGCGGAGAGTTTTTTACAAACGTCGCTTATAAGAACATGCTTGCCGATATCGCAAAAGACCTGAAAGACTTCGGCGTAGTCTTCGACAGGTGGCAGAGCGAGAAAGAGCTTTATGAAAAAGGCAAGGTGCAGGATTCTTTAATTACGCTCAGACAAAAAGATTTGCTCTATGAAAAAGACGAAGCGCAGTGGTTCAGATCAACCACGTTCGGAGACGATAAGGACCGGGTCGTTGTGAAACGGGACGGGGAATACACGTACTTCGCCTCGGACATCGCCTATCATAAAGACAAGCTCGACAGGGGATTTGATACGATTATAAATATATGGGGCGCAGACCATCACGGCTACATCCCGAGGATCAGATCCGTGCTTGAGGCGTTTGGTCTGCCGAAGGAAAAATTCAGGGTCATTCTTATCCAGATGGTGACCTTGCTCAGGAACGGAGAGCCCGTGCAAATGTCAAAGAGGGCGGGAGAATTTATAACGCTGCGAGAGGTCGTTGACGAGGTAGGAGCCGATATAGCGAAATTCATTTTCCTCACAAGACGCGCTGACAGTCATCTCGATTTTGACCTCGAAACGGCAAAAGAGCAGTCGGCCGAGAACCCCGTCTTTTACGTCCAGTATGCATTTGCGAGGATCTCGAGCATATTCAGGCAAGCAGAGGAAAAAACAGTTAAGAGTTATGAGTTAAGAGTGAAGAGTGAAGAAGGGGAGACAAGCCTTTCAGCGTTAAAAGAAGATGAGGAAATCTCGCTTATCAAAAAACTGCTTCAATACCCGATGGTGTTTGAAGGGGCGGCGGTTTCCTTTGAGCCTCACAGGATAACTTATTACCTGCAGGAGCTTGCCGGTATGTTCCATTCATACTACAATAAACACAGGGTGATATCCGATGACGCAGGGCTCACAAACGCCAGACTCGGCCTTTGCAGGGCCGTACAGCTCGTCCTCGAAGAAGGTTTGAAGGTCCTCGGCGTGAGCGCCCCGGAAAGGATGTGATCATCAATAGGCACAAAGTGGCATATGTTCGGTATTTCACTCTGTGCCTTTGTGCCTGTGTTCCTTAGCGCCTATTAATATTAACGGAAATCGGAGGGTGATATGTTATATGTCACAGCTTTAACAATTCATATTATCTCCATAGTCATCTGGATCGGGGGAGTGGCCTTTGTTACGCTGGTGACTTTTCCCATGATACTTCGCATGGATAAATCGCTTGAAATGGTCATGGTGTTCCAGGGCGTGGAGCACAGGTTCGGAAAGATCGCAAAGGTAATGGTCATACTTGCCGGGCTGTCCGGGGTCTATCTGATATTTGAAAAAGGATTGAGCCCGGGTGTATGGATAATGATGGTCCTGTGGATTGTTTACGCGTCGCTTTTATTCGGACTGGAGAAACTGATATTCGCAAAGCTGTTTTCAAGGCCCGGGGCGCAGGCTGATATGAAGACGGTCTTCAACGCCCTCCAGATATTTCACTGGGTCGTGCTCGGGTTGAGCCTGTCTGCGATTGCAGCCGGAGTTTATGCGGGGCATGGTTAAGCCTGATTATTCAACAACGCTAAGTTGAAAGTCCCTTCCGCAATTAGGGATAACTATATGGTAATATAATAAAAAATTTGATAATATTTGATTTGGCATTTATGTTGATCGTTAATTCCCAGATAACAAGTTTTCGGAGGTAATATTTAATGGAAAGAGCGACCAAGATTCGCGAACTGCTTAAAGTATGTAAACCGTTACATCTTTGCGGTGAAGACTTCGATAAATTCCACGTTGAAACTTCCACGGCAAGGGGACAGAATTCTGCTGTCAGGCTCTTCAATTATTTGGACGTCAACAGGGATGAACCGCAAAAGATACTTTTTATGGGACATCGGGGTTCGGGTAAGTCAACTGAGCTATGGCAATTGAGAAAGCTTCTTGGAGATGATTTCAGAGTAATCGCTTTTTCTATCAGAGATGAAATAGATATTTCGGATTTAAAGTACGTTGACCTCATATTTGTCATCTTAAACAAAATAATGGATGAAGCTTTGAAAGATGGTGTAATGATAGATAAGTCTCTGCTTGACAACCTCTATAACTATTGGCACAACGAACAGTTTATTGAACAGCTTAAAATGGAGAAGGTGAACGCTGAAGCAAGCGCTGAGGCCAAGATCGGTTTTTTTAATGCTATAAGGGCTTCGGTAAAAGGGGTCCTCGCTACAGGGAAGGAAACAAAAAAGGTTGTAAGAGAGTTCATCGAGCCAAAGCTGAGTGAGCTTATCACCGGGACTAACGACCTTATTACAAATATAAGCCAGGCCTTGATGGAAAAGGGGAAGATGCCCATTCTTATTATTGAAGACCTGGATAAACTTGAAATCCCGGTTGCGGAGGAGCTGTTTCTAAACCATAGGAATATCCTCACGGAGCTGAAAATACATACTATCTATACGTTCCCCATCTTTCTCCACTATTCGGAAAAGTTCAATGAAATAAAGGATGCCTTCAGCCACTATGAGCTCTTAAGCATGATAAAAGTAAATAACAAAGATGGAAGCGAAAATAAGGAAGGCAGAAAAATAATCAAAGAAATACTGAAGATGCGCGCCGACATTGACCTCTTTGAGGCCGAGGCGCTGGATTTCATTATTGAAAAATCGGGCGGAGCGTTAAGGAATTTATTTGAGATGATACAGCGGGCCGCCCTTACAATAATGGGCAGAAGTGGAGCAGACAAAATAGATATGGCTGCTGTAAAAAACGCATATACCGAGCTAAAGAGCGATTTTGAAAGAAGCATTGCAAGAAGGCATCAGGAGACGCTGGTAAATCTCTACAATAACAGAGACAAAAAACCCCTTGCCGACGGCAACCTGATGGAATTGTTGTATTGTTTGGCGGTTATCGAATATAACGGAGACAGGTGGTGCGACCTTCATCCCGCTGTCATAGATATTTTAAAAGATAAGGGATTGATCCTTGATATCGCCAAACGATGAAAAGACCCTGCGTGAAGCCACCCTTTATCTCGAAAATATAGACAGCGGCATAATGTTTGTTGAAGTTAATGAGCCTGCCAGGCAAGATGAAATTGCGACGTCTCTCAAAGAAAGACTCACCTTAAAAGAGACAATTGTTATAGACCTCAAGGGACTTTCTCCTGATACAACACACCTTGACGAGGTAAAGAAAAGGCTTCAGACCGAACCGAACTCCGAAGTTGTTCTTATACTAAACCTGCACACCCTTGCAAAAAACGTAGAGGGAAAAGAACCAGGTCTTGTAAGGGATTTGAACTTCAGCAGGGAGCCATATGCAAGGATGAATAAATTGCTTGTCTTCTTTTTCCCAAGCTATTTCATTGACCTTATCGCACAACATGCAAGGGATTTTTTTGATTTCGTATCCATGAGTTTTAAATTCCTGCCGGATAGGACAGGCGCTTTTGAAGGATTGGATCCTCTCCGTGAGATGGCTGAGGAGAAATTTTTAAGAAACAGGGTGGCATTCCTTGAGTCTGCGCTGGAGTCCTATACTTTTACGGAAAGTGAACGGGCAGACAAGTTGTTTGATTTAGCCGAGGGCTATAGTAAACTTTATCTCTATGATAAAGCCCTTAGTTTCTATTTCAAGTGTCTTGAGCTTTCAAGAATTATTAATAACAGGAAAATTGAAGGAGTCGCACTGAACAATATCAGCCAGATTTATCAAGCGAGAGGGGATTATGAGACGGCATTAAAATATCTGCAAGACTCCTTAAAAATAAGGAGAGAGATAGGTGATAAAAGCGGCGAAGGAACCGTGCTGAACAATATCAGTCAGATTTACGATGCGAGAGGGGATTATGAGACGGCATTAAAATATCTGCAGGACTCCTTAAAAATAAGGAGAGAGATAGGTGATAAAAGTGGCGAAGGGGCCGCACTGAACAATATCAGCCAGATTTATCGAGCGAGAGGGGATTACGAGACGGCATTAAAATATCTGCAGGACTCCTTAAAAATAAGGAGAGAGATAGGTGATAAAAGTGGCGAAGGGGCCGTGCTGAACAATATCAGTCAGATTTACGACGCGAGAGGGGATTACGAGACGGCATTAAAATATCTGCAAGACTCCTTAAAAATATGTAGAGAGATAGGGCATAAAAGCGGCGAAGGAGCCGTGCTGAACAATATCAGCGGTATTTATCAAGCGAGAGGGAATTACGAGACGGCATTAAAATATCTGCAAGACTCCTTAAAAATAACGATAGAGATAGGGGCTAAAAGTGGACAGATACCGACGCTTCACAATATGGCATTGATTGAGTATGAGATGAAGAACATGGAAAAGACGTTGGCCCTGGAAACGGAGGCGTACAAGATCGCTCTCGAAACCGGTGATGCATTAGGACTGTTTCAGGTGGGTCAGTTTCTTGGACAGATATTAATTGAAAACGGACAACGCAAAGAAGGTATTACAATATTACGCCGCTCCTACGAAATCGGCCGGGCTTCCGGCATGCCGGGCGCTGAGGATATTAAAAATGTTCTCCAGAAGCTTGGGGAAGAAATATAAGAGGCGCTGTGGAACGAATTAAAGTGCATCATCAATTTGGCCAAAATTCCCATAATCAACATATGCTATAATCCTTCATGCAAACCGACAGCGACATCAAACGTAATAACCCTATGTCTGACTCGGAAAAAAGACAATTAACCGAAGAGGAAAAGAGCATCCTCTCTCAGGCCTTGTGGGACTTGAATCTCACCCCGGAGGAGTTTCTTGACGTCATTGAAGGCAGAAGCGAGAGGAAATGGCCTGACAGGGCATTCTGCACGGCAAGGCTGCTTGAGAGCGTTAACTGGTTTGATATTGTAAAAGTAATCGACCCGAGAACGATTTGCAGCCTTTGGGCAAAAGCAAAAAGGTATGTCAGGCTGAGATCGATCAGGGAGGGGATGGATTTTGCCTGTAGAGTTTTACAATAACATCCTTTATCCTCTTCAGGATAAAGCTATACCTGCATTCAAAGACTCTCCTTTTTATCTGACAGGCGGAACAGCTTTATCAAGGGGATATTACAATCACAGATATTCGGATGATCTGGATTATTTTGTTAATGACCACCATGATTTTAACAGAATAACGGAAAGACAGATAGGCAAATTAAAAGACATATTCAGTGAAGTAAAAATCTCCACAAGAGATACGAATTTTTACAGGATATTTGCTGCCGAAGAAAAATTAAAGATAGAGATGATAAATGATGTGCCTTCGCATATCGGCGCATTGGTCAACCATCCGGTCCTGGGCGTTATTGATTCAAAGGAAAACATTCTTGCCAACAAATTGACCGCAATTGCCGACAGGACATTGCCTAAAGACGTCGTTGATGTCTTCTACCTATTAAAAGACGGTTTAAATATACGTCGGGCCCTGCTTGATGCTGAAAGTAAAGCCGCGGGGATTTCGCCTCTGCTCATCGCAAAAATCTTTGCTGAATTCGACTACAGCCTTCTCGACAGCGAGATCAAATGGATTACGCCTGTTTCAAGCGAATCGATTAAGCAGTTTATGAATAAACTCTCACTGGCCATTGTCGAGGGGAAAATATAATCCTAAGAACGGCAGTTATATCCACAGATTTCACAGATAAAGACAATGAGATAAATGAGATAGTTACATATTGTATATTCACCCAAAAGGTGAAAGGCAAAAGTTAGTTAAGCTTTTAATAACTCTGTGATAATCTGCGTTAATCTGTGGATAAATGCTTTTTTTAGGATAATCAAGAGTTAGGAGTAAGTAGGGGCGAACCGCCGTTCGCCCTTACAGCATCACAATTGCTATTTAATAAAATAACATCGGACGGCAGCGCCCGTCTCGGGCAGCTTCACACAAAACGCGGCATTATAAACACCCCTGCCTTCATGCCCGTGGGGACGAATGCGACCGTGAAGGCGATGAGCTCCGACGAGATGAAGGAGCTCGGCGCTGAGATCATCCTTGTCAATACTTATCATCTGTATCTCAGGCCGGGACATGATATTATCGGGAAGCTCGGGGGGCTTCATAAATTCATGAGCCGGCAGGGACCGATTCTTACCGACAGCGGCGGGTTTCAGGTCTTCAGCCTTTCGCCTCTGAGAAAGATAAGAGATGAGGGCGTTGAATTCAGATCGCACCTTGACGGATCAACGCATTTCTTAACACCTGAGCTTGTGATGGAAATTCAATCCGCGCTCGGCTCGGACATTACAATGGCCTTTGACGAATGCACGCCGTACCCGGCAACGAGGGAATATGCGCTTCAATCCCTGCAATTGACGACTAAGTGGGCGAGGAGGTGTAAAGAAGCAAGAAAAAATCCCCCCTTGCCCCCCTTTGTCAAAAGGGGGGACACACCCCTAACCCCTCTTGATAGAGGGGAATTGAGTCCCCCTTTGGAAAAGGGGGATGTAGGGGGATTCCTTAATGTATCCCAGTCCCTGTTCGGCATTGTTCAGGGCGGCGTATATCCCGAATTGCGAAGGCAGAGCGCTGAGGAATTGATCGAGATGGATTTCGACGGATATGCGCTCGGGGGACTCAGCGTCGGGGAGCCGAAGGAATTGATGTATGAGATGATAAATTTCACAACGCCTCTTCTGCCTCATGACAAACCCCGTTATCTCATGGGGATTGGGGACCTGCTCGACGTGCTTGAGGCCGTTTCGGCAGGCATCGACATGTTTGACTGCGTGATGCCCACGAGGAATGCGAGGAACGGGACGCTGTTTACGAGCACGGGAAGGATAAGCATCAAGCGCGAGGAATTCAGGGCGGACCCGAATCCGCTTGATTCAAAGTGCGGATGCTACACGTGCAGAAATCATTCAAGGGCGTATCTGCGGCATCTCTTTATGAATAAGGAGATCCTCTCCATGAGATTAAATACCCTGCACAACCTTCACTTCTATCTCGATTTCTTCAGGAAAATGAGAGCCGCCATAGGCGATGGAGAATTTGAGAAATTCAGGAAGGAATGGACGCCGCTTTTACAAAACAACTTTCATGAGGACTGATATAATTATGCTATGAACGTACTCATCAGCGGCGGAACAGGATTTATCGGCGCACCGTTAAGCCGGGAGCTCCGGGGTGCGGGACATAATGTCATTATCACTACAAGACGCCCCCCCTTTAAAAAAGGGGGGGACACACCCCTAACCCCTCTTGATAGAGGGGAAAAAGTCCCGAAGCATCGGGATGCAGGGGGATTTTTGACGTGGCATCCGCCAGCGCTTATTCCACCCGACGCAATCTCAAATATCGATGCCGTTATTAATCTCGCCGGGGAGCCGATCGCCCCCGGACGCTGGACCAAAAGGCGGAAGGAGCTTCTCATGTCGAGCCGTGTAAATGTGACGCAGGCCCTTGTTGAGTCGATGAAACAAAAAGAAGAGCACACCCCTTTATCCCCTCTTGTTAGAGGGGGCGGAAGGGTCAAAGTTTTAATCAGCGCATCCGCAATCGGTTACTACGGCGCTCATGGAGATGAATTTGTGACAGAGGATGCGCCGCCTGCATCGGATTACCTCGCGGAAGTCTGCAAGGCATGGGAGGCTGCGGCATTAAAGGCGCAGGAGCTTGGTATTCGGGTTGTGCTTATCCGCATCGGAGCAGTGCTCGAATCGGCCGGAGGAGCTTTACCGAGAATAATGATGCCGTTCAGGTTTTTCTTGGGGGGACACATGGGAAGCGGAAGACAGGGGTTTTCATGGATTCACAGGGACGATGTAGTAGGAATTATTAAATATGCCCTTGAAAACGCTTCGATGTCAGGTCCGGTGAATGCAACCGCACCGCACCCTGTCACGAATAAAGAGTTTTGCTCGGCGCTTGGGAAGGCGATCAACCGTCCGTCCTGGCTTCATGTTCCGGGTTTCGTGCTCAAACTAACCCTCGGAGAGCTCGGAAGCGTGCTCCTCACCGGACAGAGGGTTTTGCCCGGGAAGGCGTTAAAGGCAGGATATAAGTTCAAGTATACGGAAATTAACGAAGCGCTCAGGGCGATCTTCGGGGAAAATAAGGTTTAATAATTTCAGTGCGCCTCGGCCCAATTCCTGCCGATACCGATATCCACTTTGAGCGGCACATCGAGCTTTACTGCGCTTTCCATCTCTTCTTTGACGAGGGATACAACAACATCTTTTTCTTCTTCAGGGACTTCAAACAACAATTCATCATGGACCTGCAGAAGCATTCTCGTTTTTAACTTTTCCTTTTTCAGCCGCCTCCCGATGTTCAGCATAGACAATTTGATTATGTCGGCGGCAGAGCCTTGCACCGGGGTATTGATCGCAAGCCTCTCGCCTAACTGTCTCGTATTTTTGTTTGCGCTCTTAAGCTCCGGGATCGGTCTTTTTCTGTTGAACATGGTTGATACAAATCCTGTCTCAGTCGCCTCTGCGATCATCTTTTCCATATATTCTTTTACCCCGCCGTGCTTCACAAAATAGGTGTCGATATAGGCCCTTGCTTCCTCCGGGGAAAGGGCCAACTGCCTGCTCAGTCCAAACGGGCTTATGCCGTAAACAATGCCGAAGTTCACCGTCTTGGCCCGCCGCCTCATCTCGGCATTGACGCCTTCCGGTGAAACGCCGAACAGCTCCGTTGCGGTCCTTGTATGGATGTCGCCGTCATGCTGAAAGACCTCGATAAACCCTTTGTCGCCGCTCAGGTGGGCGAGCACGCGGAGCTCTATTTGCGAATAGTCGGAAGAAAGCAGGAGACATCCTTCTTCGGCGATGAACGCCGCTCTTATCCTTGCGCCCCATTCTCCCCTTATCGGTATGTTCTGAAGATTCGGCTCCGAGCTGCTGAGTCTGCCGGTGGCGGCTATCGTCTGGTTGAATGACGTGTGAAGCCTGCCGGTCTTGGGATTTATCATCTTCGGCAGCGCATCGACATAAGTGTTCTGAAGCTTCGACAACACCCGGTACTCGATAATCTCTCTTGGAAGCTCATGCTCAAGCGCAAGCTGCTCAAGCACGTCTGCGTCCGTTGAATATCCCGTCTTTGTCTTTCTTATGGTCCTGAGGCCGAGCTTCTCAAACAGTATCTCCTGCAGTTGTTTCGGCGAATTTATGTTGAACTCTTCGCCCGCGATAAAGTAAATCCTCTTTTCGATGCTTGCAAGCTCCCGGGTCAGTTTTTGTGAAAGTTTATCCATCATCCGGACGTCGATCTTGACGCCCGCTGTTTCCATGTCCGCAAGGATCTCAATCAACGGCATCTCAATTTCCCGGAAAAGCTTCGAGAGCCCTTCCTTATCAAGTTCAGGCTCAAGATGCTTTTTCAGCTTCAATGTTACGGCAGCGTCCTCCCCCGAATAACGCGCGGCGTCTTCAACGGAGACCTCGCTGAAGTTTTTCCCTTTACCGGTCACGTCATTAAAAGAAAGCTTCTTTATGCCGAGATAATCGAGGGCCGCATCGGTGAGGTTGTGGTTTGTTTTATTGGGATTCAAAAGATAAGAGGCTAACATGGTGTCAAAGCTGAGGCCCTGTAAATCCATTCCTTCATTCCTTAAAACGATAAGATCATATTTTATGTTGTGTCCGAATTTTTTTATGCCGGGATTTTCCAGAATCCCTTTAAACCGCCCAAGGACGTATCCTTTCGCCAACTGCTCCGGCACGCCGAGGTATGAATGCGCAAGGGGGATATAGTATGCCTTCTCCGGTTCCGTCGAAAGCGATATGCCGACAAGCTCAGCCGGCATCGGTGATGCGGAAGTGGTCTCGGTGTCGACTGTCAATTCATCTTTTATTGACGAAAGCGCTTCTTCCAGCGCCTCTTTATCAAGGACAGCAATATATTCCGTCTTATCGGAGGACGTTGTCTCCGGCACGAGCTTGACCAGACTGCTGAAATCGAATTTCCTGAAATATTCCAGCAGCCTCATCCAGTCAGGCTCTCCGGGCTTCAGGTCTTTGACGGATACCTCGATAGGCGCGTCAAAATGGATCGTGGCGAGTTCCCTGCTGAGCTTGATATTCTCCAGGTTTTCAGAGACTGCTTTCCGGGCCTTTGAGTTCTTTATATTTGAAAAATTCTCCAACAGGTCATCAAGGCTCCCGAATTCCTGCAAAAGCTTTACCGCGGTTTTTTCTCCGATGCCGGGCGCCCCGGGTATATTGTCCGACGTGTCGCCCATGAGCGCTATGATTTCGGGAAAGCGTGAGGGTTCGACCCCGAAGCGTTCGAGCACGTCTTTTTCCTCGGTGATCTTTTCCTTCATGGTGTCATACAATTTAATCTTCGGACCGACAACCTGGCACATGTCTTTATCAGCCGTGACAATATAAACGTCAAGCCCTTCCGCCTCTGCTTCCTTTGCAAGTGCGCCCAGTATGTCGTCCGCCTCATAACCGGGCTTTTCAATCGCAACCAGATTAAAGGCATTGATTATTTTTTTGATAAATGGGACCTGCTGTTTAAGCCCCTCCGGCATGCCCGGCCTATGGGCTTTGTACGCCTCGTATGCCTCATGCCTCTTCGTCGGCTCAGGCGTGTCAAAGACTACTGCAAAGTACTCGGGGTTCTTTTCCCGCAGGATCTTCAGTATCATATTTGTGAAACCGTAAATTGCATTCGTCGGAAAGCCGTCTGAAGCGGACAGGTCCCTTATTGCATAAAATGCGCGGTACATATATGAATTGCCGTCTATGAGATAAAGTGTCGGCATCGGTTTACTTCCCACTTCTTACTTATTCGTCCTACGCCCGGCCCTTTTTTGCGGATTCTTCGAGGAAGAATTTATGGTAAAGCAGATCCCATTCCGGGGAGCCTTCCGGTATCTTCTTTGAATAAGACCGGAGTTTTTTTATGACCGAAGCGTCTATATCTTCTGCGATCTTCAATTCCTTGACGATGACCCTTTTTATCTCACGCCTGATGCTGCCTTCTTCCGAAAGGGGGGCCACCGCCTTTTTATCGAGAAGGCCTTTCAATGCAACGTGCGTGAGATGGCTTATCTTGTCGTCGGAGAGTCTCATAAAACGAGGTTGCGCTCCTTCACGAGCTTCTGCTTCGTAAGATCAAAAAGCTTCCGGTAGTCAAGCCTTCCCTTTTCTATCTCCGAATCGAATTTTTTCAGCATCCCGCGCACTTCTTCGTTGAGCCGGTCCTCCACCGTAAGCTCCTCGAGCATCAGCTCATTCAATAATTCCACAGCCTTTTCTCTGGATACCTTTAATTCGATCAGCTCTTTTTTAAGGAGCTCTTCAAGGATATCCTTTGATAAAACCGGCACCCAGCCTTTGGGGATTCTCATTATCTCTCTACGAACGACAAAAGGGCTATGCTCCTCGCCCTTTTGATGGCTGTTGTAAGCTCTCTCTGATGCTTTGCGCAATTGCCGGTCATCCTGCCGGCTACCATCTTTCCCCTCTCCGTAAGATAATTTCTGAGGGTCTTGATGTCCTTATAGTCGATGAACAGGTTCTTGTCCGCGCAGAACCTGCAGAATTTTTTTCTCTGGAATTTTTTGTATTGCAATTTTCTGCTCCTTTATATTTTTAATTTTTTATCGGCTTAAAAGGGTTCCAGCTCGGTCGTTTCATCGGGAGGCGCCGTTTCCTCGCCGCCCGGCGCATCATAATCGGCCGCCGCGCCCTGTTTTTTGGAAGACATGAACCGTACGCTCTGGGCGACGACCTCATGCCTGCTCCTCTTCTGGCCGTCCTCAGTCTCCCAGCGCCTTTCCTGCAGCCTGCCCTCGATAAGCACTGCGCTGCCTTTGTTTAAATACTGCCCGCATGTATCCGCCTGTTTGCCGAAAACCACGACATTTATGAAAGTAACCTCTTCTTTCATCTCCTCGCCCTGCTTGTACTTGCGGTTTACGGCGATCCCGAAATTGCATACGGAGGTCCCCTGAGGCGTGTATCTCAGCTCGGGGTCTCTCGTAAGATTGCCGACAAGTATGATTTTGTTAAACATCTTTCTTCCCCTCCTTTGCTGTTTTGCCTTGTTCGGTCGATGCCGGCTCTTCTTTTGCAGGCTTCGGCTTGGCCGGAGCCGGGAGAGCGGCTTCTATCTGTCTTTTCTTTGTCAGTTTTACCACCATGAACTTAATGACCGTGTCGGTCACCTTGCAAAGCCTCTCAAGCTCTGCAATGGTTGAAGGCGGGGCTTTGAATAGCAGAAGAAAGTAGTTGCCTTTTTGGTGTTTGTTCAACTCGTAGGCTAACTTGCGGCGGCCCCAGTTGTCCGTTTTTAAGACCTCGCCGCCCTGTTTGATAATTATGTCCTTGAACTTTTCAACGGTCTCTTTAACCGCATTGTCGTCAAGCTCAGGGTCGATGATTAAGACCTTTTCGTAGAAATTCATACTGCCTCCTTATGGTTTTTATTTCTTTTCGCGGTGAAATGTTACGGCGAAAAGACAGCCCTTACCTGTCTTAGTAAGAGCAAAGAGTTTATTTTTATATCATATTGGCCGCTAAAAATCAAATCATGCGGCAGGCTTCAAAAAAGGGATTAGGGGTTAGGGATTGGGGGTTGGTTTTTTTACTAATCCCTAATCCCCAATCCCTAACCCCTGAATTATGAGGCGTTCAGCCCCTTTATTTTGGACGGTAGTGATACCGCCCTTGCTTAAATCACTGCATAAAATGTATATTATTCATAATCTTATCAAGAGGGAGGTGAACTGAAATGCCTTTTGTGAAAGTTGGAGAAAACGAGTCTTTTGAAAATGCTCTTCGCAAGTTCAAGAAGCAGTGCGAAAGGGAAGGGATCCTCTCTGAGATAAAGAAAAGAGAGCATTACGACAAGCCGAGCGTTAAAAAGAAAAAGAAGTCCATAGCCGCAAGGAAAAAGGCCATCAAGAACAAGAGATTCAGGCCGATGTCTTCGAGGTAGAAGTGCCGTTATCAGAAAAAATAGCCGATGATTATAAAAACGCTCTGAAGTCAGGGGATAAAAACAAGGTTTCCATTCTGCGGATGATTAAGGCGGCAGTCAAGAATAAGGAGATCGAAAAAGGCGCTTCCCTTAACGACGATGAGATTAACGCGATACTAAGGTCCTTCGTTAAAAAGGCGCATGAAGCGATAGAGCAGTTTTCCAAAGCCGGCAGGACGGAGCTTGAGGAAAAGGAGAAAGCTGAACTTGCAGTAGTTCAGGGTTACCTCCCCAAACAGCTCGGCGATGACGAAATCAAGGCAATGATCAAAGACGCCGTCGCCGAGACAGGAGCGGCAGGGACTAAAGATATGGGCAAGGTCATGAAGGCCGTAATGGCAAAAGCAAAAGGACAGGCGGACGGCAAGCTTGTCAATGCCCTTGTGAAAGAGATGCTGGAGGCTTAAAGAAAAACAGGGAGGCCGGCGAATAATTCCTATATGACACCGACCTTCCCTGTTTTAATGCCAAATTCCAAAATCCAAATAACAAAAGTTGTTAGTTGTCAGTTTTCAGTTGTTAGTCTAAAAACTAAAAACTGACAACTAATTTGGAATTTGAGCTTTGATATTTGACATTGATATCGTTGTTTTTCATTGAAACAGAGTTCACCATGGTTATCTTGAGGTTAGAGAATGAAATTAAGACATATTTACGAAACATTTATCGCCACGGGCATTGAGGCGGACCCGCGCGGCAGGAAGAGCGTCCTGAAGTCCCTCGAAAAGCATAAGAAGGCATACAAAGAGATGAAGGCTGAGGAGAAGGAATTTTTCGATACCGAAGGCCTTTCAAATCCTTATGCGGACACGAGGATCCTCTATGGAAGCGGCGATGAAGAAATCGGGACGGCGCTTGTCGGCATTGACATGGATATGGCTGAGGTCGTCCTTGCCGACAGGCTTTCATCAAGGGGCGCAAAGATCGACCTTATACTCTCACACCATCCGCAGGGAAAGGCCTTTGCCAATTTTTACGAGGTAATGTACATGCAGGCGGACATACTGAATAAATTCGGCGTGCCCATCAACATTGCAGAGGGACTGCTTGAAGGCAGGATCAGGGAAGTGGAGAGGAGGCTTTCTCCCGTCAACCATACCCGTGCGGTTGATGTCGCCGGATTGCTGAACATGCCTTTCATGTGCGTGCATACCCCTGCGGATAACATGGTGGCAAGCTATCTTCAGAAGCTTTTTGACAAGAAGAAACCGGATAGCCTGGACGACATAATGAAACTCCTGAAAGACCTCCCCGAATATAAAGAGGCCTCAAAAAACAACTCGGGACCGAAGATCCTCCTCGGCTCCAAAGAGAGAAGCGCGGGTAAAATATTTGTAGACATGACGGGTGGGACCGAAGGCGCAAAGGACATATTTGAGAGTCTCGCCAACTCGGGTATAGGAACGATCGTAGGAATGCACCTGACCGAAGAGCACAGAAAAGAAGCTGAAAAACATCATATCAACGTCGTGATCGCCGGGCACATCTCGAGCGACAACCTCGGAATGAATCTGATCCTCGACGCGGCGCAGAGGAAGGGAAAATTCAAGATAATTCCCTGCTCCGGCTTCAGGAGATTCAGCAGAAGTTAAAACAGGATATTAAAGATTCTTGTATCCCGCATCCCGCATCCTGTATCATTAAGCATGCCTTCCGACAGCGACCTCGAAGCGATAAAAAACAGGCTGGACATTATAGACCTGATATCCGATTACGTCCATCTGAAGCAGGCGGGGCAGAACTGGAAAGGCCTTTGCCCGTTTCACACGGAAAAAACGCCTTCTTTCACCGTCAGTCCGTCAAAGCAGATATACCACTGTTTCGGGTGCGGGAGCGGCGGGGACATCTTTTCCTTTCTCGTCAAGTACGAGAACCTGTCTTTTCCCGAGGCCGTGAGTATTCTCGCCAAGAAAGCGGGGGTGGTCCTGAAGACTTCCAATAAGGACGCCGCTAAAACCGGAGAAAAAGAGATCCTGCTCAATATGCATAAAGACGCCGCTGCTTTCTTCCGGCAGCACCTGTCAAAAAGCGAGAAGGCGAAAGGGTATCTCACAAGACGCGGGCTTGACGATAAGACGCAGAAGGTTTTTTCTCTCGGCTATGCCCCGAAGACGTGGAATGCGTTATTGACTTATTTGACAAACAAAGGCTACGGACCGGATGCGATCAGACAAGCCGGTCTCGCTACGCAGAGCGCAAAAGGCTTTTATGATACTTTCAGGGACCGGGTGATGTTCCCCATCTATGACCTGAAGGGGGACGTGATCGCCTTCGGCGGCAGGTCCATAGACGGCGACGAGCCGAAGTATCTGAATTCGCCGGAGACGATAATCTTCAACAAGCGGAGGGTGCTTTACGGGCTGCACCGCGCAAAGGACGCCATAAAGGAGACGGGAAACGTGTTGTTCATGGAAGGTTATCTTGACGTCATCACCGCTCACATGCACGGCTTCTCGAATGCGGTCGCGCCGCTCGGCACGGCTTTTACTCAGGAGCACGGGAAATTAATAAAGAGATTCGTAGAAGACGTCATCCTTGTCTTTGACGGCGACGCTGCCGGAAGGAAGGCGGTAAAAAGCGCCGCGAACATACTCCTTGAAAGCGGGCTGAATGTAAAAATACTAGCTTTCCCCGACAATGAAGACCCCGACAGCTTCCTGAGGAAAAACGGCAGCGAGGCGTTTCAGCATCTGCTTGAGAGTCCTTTATCGCTCATCGATTTCTTTATGCAGCAGAAAGGGGATAAACGCCTGATCGCGCGCGAGGCGCTTGAAACGGTATCCAGGGTGTCGGATAAGATCCTGCAAGGACATTATATAAAAATGCTCTCTGAAAAACTTATGATTAACGAAACATTTATTATAGAGGAATTTAAAAAAATAAGAAATATATCTGCAAAAGAAGAGCGGGCAGCCCCGTCGAAGCCTCAATTAATTGCAAAACCTTCGGAAGAAGTATCTCTCATAAAACTGCTCCTTCAATATCCTGAAAAAATCGATAAGGCATTAACCGTTCTTTCTGAAGATGATCTCAAAAATGCCACTACAAGGATAATATTCAAAAAAATTAAGGGTGGATTGAAAAATTTCAATGAGCTTATCTCAACGTTTGAGGGCGCAGAAAAGGCTTTTCTCACGGAGCTTTCATTGAGAGGCGAGGGTGATAATCCTGAAAAGGAATTTGACGATTGCATTTCCCGGATTAAGGATAACAATCGAAAGCTATTGAAGCTGGAGCTTGCGAAAAAAATAAAAGAGGCAGAATTAAAAGGAGATTTTGCGCTGTTAGAAGCGCTTCAGGCAGAGCATCAGAAACTCGTCAGGCATGGGAAAACTCAAAAACAATAGAAGATTTAAGGGGCGCCAACGTGATATTATAAAAAAGTACGGAGTATAAGGCAGAAGAGCCTGTTTATGGATAAAGAGCGCCAGACCATACTTTTCGTAGACGATGAGCAGAACGTCCTCAATTCTTTAAAGCGGCTTCTGTATGATGAAGCGTGGAACCTGCTTTTTGCAGACGGCGGGAATAAAGGGATCGATCTCCTCAAAGAGCATAAGGTTGACCTTGTAATCTCCGACGTCCGGATGCCGGGAATGGACGGCATAGCCTTCCTTAAACAGGTGAAGGAATTCTATCCACACATTATCCGGATATTCCTGAGCGGATACGCGGACAGGACCGCGGTGGTCCAGGCGCTGTCGGAAGGATGCGCCCAGCAGCTTCTTCCAAAACCGTGGAAGGACGAGGAGCTTAGAGAGGTTATTCGGGGCGCGCTCCTGCAAGCCGACGAGCTGAAAAAAAAGAGCAAGGGACTGCAAAAGATCATCAACTCCATCTCATCGCTGCGAGCCATGCCTCAAACCTATCTCGAAATCAAGAAATGCTTTGCCCATATAGACACCGTATCCATCGAGAGCCTTGCGGAAATAATCGAGCAGGACACCTCGGTCTCGGCGGAGCTGCTGCGCTGGGCCAACTCGGCGCTTTTCGGACAAATGCATAAGGTCGACACCGTTGAAAGGGCCTTGATGATCTTAGGCATAGATATAGTCGAAGGCCTGGTCGTTTCCCATTCCATCTTCAGCTCGATGTCATCCGTCCCTCAATCGCTGACGGATTTCGATCTTAAGGGCTTTCAGACCCATTCGCTGGCATGCGGGATAACGGCAAAGCTGCTTATCAGCAAGATATCTCATGAGGAGCCGAAAAATATAGACAGGGCGTTTACAGCCGGATTACTGCACGACCTGGGAAAGCTTGTTGAGGAGCTGTGTCTTGCCGACGCTTTCAAGAGGGTTTTGGACACGGCGCGTCAAAAGAAGTTATTGCTGGTAGACGCCGAATATGAAGTGCTGGAGACTACTCACGAGGAGATCGGCAGGCACCTTGCGGAGTGGTGGAGCATGCCGGCTTTTTTGATAAATGCAATAAGGTGGCATCATAAACCGGAGCTCTGCAAGACGGATATTGATATCGTCAAGTCAGTCCATGTTGCGAACGTGCTTGTACAGCAGTTTAATCTGGGGACGAGCGGCAACTTCCGCCTCTCTGAAGCAGACCCGGCAAGCTTGAAGTACTTTGATATTACGGAAGAAGACCTGCCCGCCTTTAAAGAGTCGATTATTTATTACCTCACATAAAGAGCAAAAGTCCAAAAGCGCAAAAGTTCTTTATTGCTTCTGTGCTCCCTGTGGCGAAAAAGAATATCTTAGTTCTAAGTAAGGGTCACACATACCCTCAGCTATCCTATCCTGAAAACAGGCTCCTCTATCGATTCGCTCCGGCAGACGGGGCATTTGCCCGGCTTCTTCAGCTTTTCTCTTTTCCTGAACACAAACCCGCACTTCCTGCATCCCGCCGGGGTGACGGTTAATGCGTAATCAACTGCACCGAGCGACTTCTGAATATGCTGAAGATGCCCGTATACCTCCTTTTCGGATACCCTGACTTCGCCCGACAGCTCTTGGGCCGTCAGGTCCTTCCCTTTCAGGGCTGATATTATTTGCCGCCGTATTGTCTCTTTCCTGTCTTTAGGCACGGGCTCCGGTTTGTTTTTCATTGCTTCTCCCTTTTTGCCTTTCTCCTGTTGAGCAGCTCCGCAAGGAATGGCAGCAGCAGCGACCCTCCGGGCAGAAGAAAGATCATCAGCACGGGAATATAGCCGGATAGATGTTTGAGATGCGACTTGAGCAGCGTTTGTTCTTCCTTCGTCCAGGTATTGCCCGTATTTGACGGCTTCATCAAAAGCTGCATAAAGCCCTGGATAAGCGACGCCTCCCGGGAAATAACCTCCCTGTGTCGTGATATAATTTTCATGAAAAGGCTCCGGATCATCAGCAGTTAATTTACATTGTTGAATGCAATATCGGCAAGGTCGGGAAAAAACTAGGCGTTAAAGTTTTTTTTGCTTTATATCGATAATGGTAATAATTATAATACATACCGTACTCGTTATCCTTTACGGCCGTTTAACAGGAAACACACAACAAAGGAGGGTCCAATGTCGGATGATAAAAACGTCGAGGCCTCAGCAGCAGGGAATAAGATATTTCCGCCGCCGAAGGAATTCAGTGAAAAGGCATATGTTAAAAGCGCCGAAGAATATGAAAAGATGTATAAAAGGTCCATCGAAGACCCGGAAGGGTTCTGGGCGGAAATGGCCGACGAAAACTTATCATGGCACAAGAAATCGGATAAAGTAGTCGAAAGGGACTTCACTAAACCCGAAGTCAAATGGTTTATCGGAGGCAAGTTAAACGTTTCGTATAATTGTCTTGACAGGCATCTAAATACTTTCAGAAAAAACAAGGCTGCGATCATATGGGAAGGGGACGACGGCGAGACCAGGACCTTTACATATCAGGAGCTTCACAGGCTCGTGTGCAGGTTTGCAAACCTTCTCAAGAAATCAGGGATAAAAAAAGGCGACCGGGTCGTCTTCTATCTGCCGATGGTACCCGAGCTCGCGATAGGCATGCTGGCGTGCGCAAGGATCGGCGCGGTGCACAGCGTCGTCTTCGGAGGCTTCAGCGCAGCCGCGCTGAGGGAGAGGATCAATGACAGTAAGGGCAAAATACTTATCACCTCGGACGGCTCCTTCAGGGCGGGAAAGGTAATTCCTCTGAAAAAAAATGCAGACGCTGCGATGGAGGAGACTCCGACCATAGAGCGCTGTCTCGTATTCAGGAGAACGGGCATAGCGGTCGTTATGAAAATAGGCAGGGATTACTTTGCGGAAGATGAATTAACCAGCGCTGATATATCATCATGGTGCGAACCTGAAGAGATGGACGCGGAGGACCCCCTCTTTATCCTGTACACAAGCGGCAGCACGGGAAAGCCGAAAGGACTGCTTCACACGACTGCCGGTTATCTGCTTTATACGGCGGCCACCTTCAAATACATTTTTGATTACCACGAGGAGGATACTTACTGGTGCACTGCCGATATAGGATGGATAACGGGCCATTCATATATTGTGTATGGCCCCTTGTGCAGCGGAGCGACGAGCCTTATGTTTGAAGGGGTTCCATCTCATCCGAAGCCGGACAGGTACTGGGATATTGTGGAAAAATACAGGGTGAATATCTTCTACACGGCCCCGACCGTAATAAGGGCGCTTGCAAAGGAAGGAGAGCAATGGACCAGGACGAGAGACCTCAGCAGTCTGAGGCTTTTAGGCTCTGTCGGCGAGCCGATAAATCCTGAGGCATGGCTTTGGTACCATAAAAATATCGGCAAAGAAAGATGCCCTATCGTGGACACGTGGTGGCAGACCGAAACAGGCGGCATACTTCTCTCCTCGCTTCCGGGCGCAGTGCCGATGAAACCCGGAGCCGCCGGAAGACCGTTCTTCGGAGCAGAGCCTGCAATTATAAAAGCTGACGGTTCAGCAGCCGGGATCAATGAAGAAGGGGCGCTGTTAATAAAAAATGCATGGCCGGGCATAGCAAGGAGCATTTACGGCGATCCGAAACGTTATTACGAAACATACTTCTCCCAGGTTAAAGGGAATTACTTCAGCGGCGACGGAGCGAGAGCCGATGAGGATGGAGATTATCACTTGTTAGGCAGAATAGACGACGTGATAAACGTGTCGGGGCACAGGCTTGGAACCGCTGAAGTGGAGAGCGCCCTCGTCGCCCACCATTCGGTGTCGGAGTCTGCCGTCGTGGGTTTCCCGCATGAGGTCAAAGGTCAGGGCATATACTCTTTCGTCATCTTGAAAAGCGGCGTCAGCGTCGGCCCGGAGCTGGAAAAGGAGCTTGTCGAGCAGGTAAGAAAAGATATCGGCCCCATTGCAAAACCCGACGTAATACAATTTGTGGACGGACTTCCGAAAACACGGAGTGGAAAGATAATGAGAAGGATATTAAGGAAAATTGTGGAGGGCAAAGAGGGCGAGATAGGCGACACCACCACGCTTGCCGATCCGTCCGTAGTCGAGAAGATAATTGAAGGAAGAAAGATCGTTAAACGTTAAATTAAAGGAGGCCATGATGCTTTACTTATCAATCTTTGATGCAAAAGAAAACGTATCAATGGAAGATATAAACAGGGAGAGAGAAAGGTGGTACAAAAGCGGCAGGGACAAGACCTTTCAGAAGATGTGTCAGAGGATTGATAGATTCGAGGTCGTCGGCAAGTCGCCTTTAAGGATCGTATTTGTAATCGAGACCGACAATCCCCGCGCCCTTAACGTCCTCACCCGCCATTTCGGCGAAGGCTGGACGTCCGTTTCCTATCCCGCCCTGCAGAGGGAGATGTACGAAGCCCTGGAAGAGGATAAAAGCATAATAGGCGGGTAGGATTAGGGTAACCCTAAGAATACTGTTAAAAAGACCCTTATCTAATGAAGGTGGGTTTTATCTCCCCACCTTTATTATTACCACCTTATTAACTCAAGATTTTTGGGGTCAAACCTAAAATATACACTTTACAATCCTCTGCCTGCTCTCTTAAAACACAGGGTAATACCTGCCAATATTTCAAAAACCTATTTGCCTTTAACATGTCTTACTCCCATAATCCATATTCGTATCAGTAAATAGAGCACTTTTTTCTATTAATGAAGTGCTCTATAAATCCATGACCGTAACTCCCCGTCTTTTGACAGAAAAATTATCTATATGGTAAAGTTTAATAAATGATTTAAATAGAAAAGGAGTCATAAAAATGAAACAGGCGGTAGCAAAAAACACCGTTGACCTACTCCACAAAATAGAGACCATAGAGAAAGAGGTTATGGGTCTAAAATTATCTATTCTCAAAAAGCTTACCCCCTCTGGTAAAAAGCTCATTAAGCTTAAAGGCATTATCAAAGGTATTGATATTACAAATGAAGATATCGCCTCTGCAAAACGTTCTCTTTACAGTAAAGTGGGAATATAAAGCCTCATGAACTTCATAACGGACACACACGCCCTTCTCTGGTGGTTTGTTGATAGTCCTAAAATAAGTCCAAAAGCATCGGAGATTTTTAAGAACTGCGAAAACGGAGAAAATGTTATCTTTGTGCCATCAATTGTCATAATTGTTTCAACGGCAAAGTATCTCAACCTCCCGATAATCACAAAAGACGAGTTCATCCAAAATCTCTCTTATATTAAAACTATCTGGTAATTTATCTTCCAATCAATGGAACAAAAGTCGTTCAAAGCAAAAAACCTTCTATCTAGAGCCTCTTGCAAAAGTCATAAAACGAGGGAATTTATCAAGGATATAAGACTCTCCTTGTGGTAAAATATTTAACCAAAAAAACACTAAACCACAAGGAGAGCCGATGCACTTAATAGAAAGATTATCATGGTTAAAGA
>JACRHB010000194.1 GCA_016217725.1 Nitrospirota bacterium
ACAAAAAACAAATAAAGAAAATTATCTTTTAAAAATAAAATAATAATAAGTTTTAATAAATAATTCATTTATTTTCTTTCTCCGTGTCTCAGTGCCTCTGTGTTTAAGAAAGATAGAATTCAACTAAAATACGAAAGAGGGGTAATTTTTTAGATCTGCAATTTGGATAAGAAATCCGGGATAAGTTATAATAGCAATTTGTAACGCATAATTATTTTTTCTTTCCCGGAAAGGACTGATGAAGAGTTTTTATAGAGCGCTGTTCATAATTTCTTTGATACTCGGCACAACTGTCTTATCATCTGCGGATGGGACTCAAAATACCGAAGCCGGCAATCCCGTCAACAATTTAAAGGAATCGGTCCTGTCTTATTTCAACCCTGTAAGCGGGACGGTTGAGGTTGTCAATAATGACTCAACGGCGACTGTAAGGTTCGGCGCTGAGGCGGTTATAAGAAAGGGCATGCGCTTCCCGGTCTTCCGGGAAGGCAAGCCTTTTTATCACCCTGTGACGAATGCGCCGCTCGGTAAAACTGAAGACCTGGTCGGAAGGGTTGAGGTAAAGGGAGAAAAGACGGACGATGGATCATATCCCTGCGTGGTAATTAAAGGAGACGTCAAGGCCGGAGATATAGTCAGACTTACCACTTCAAAGATAAAACTTGCCTTCTTCCAGGACAGGAAATCCGACTGGGCGCTTTCGGAGGCGTTCTACGGTGCTTTAAAGACTTCCGGGCGTTTTGAGATCCTTGAAGCGTACACCCCGTCTTATAAGCCGGAGGAGCTGGCGAAGCTTGCCGGTGAGCTCGGCGCCGAGGCGGCCCTCATGTTTTCAACCCCGGCTAAAGACGACAGGCAAATCCTTGCGGTAAGATTATACTGGGCTGAAGACGCAAAGGCGTTTGCTGAGATACAAGAAGACGTCCGCCGTGACGAGGTAAAAACGCCGGCCTCGGAGGAGTTTATTGCCTCAACGTTAAACAGCAGGGAGCCGTGGGGGAGCTATAAGCTTGCCGGCGGACAGTTGATAGCGGCGGGGGACATGGACAACAACGGCGTTGAGGAGCTTATCGTGAGCGACGGAAGCAACCTGACGGTCTATAATCTAAAAGAGGACCTGCAGGAATTGTGGTCCATAAAGGGAAGCCCCGGGGAAAAATATTTATCGCTGGACACGCTGGACCTCAATAACAACGGCGCGGCGGAGATATTCGTTACGGCACTTACGGACGGCAGCGGGATTAATACCGGCGACACTAAAACCAAAGATGAAAGCAAAATAAAAACTTTTGTGCTGGAATACGATCCTTCCGAAGGCTACAGGAAGATAAAGGATGATATCCCGTATTTCATGAGAGTCCTCGGGAAGACGCTCCTGATGCAGAAGTCCGATCCAAACCAGATATTCGACGGCCCTGTTTACGAGGGAGAGTGGAAAGACGGAGACTACCGGCCGAAAAGGCCGCTCAATCTCCCTCCGGATGCAAACATTTACGGCTTTACATACATTGATTGGCAGGACAAGGGACAAGACCAGATCATTACCTTTGATGATAAGGGATATTTGATCCTCTATGACGGCCAGGGGCAGGTGATATGGAAAAGCGACAAGGCGTATGGAGCATTTAATTTTTCTTTTGAAAGAGAGACGCTTTCATTGGCCCACCCGGTCAAAAAATGGTTTGTAAGGGGCAGGCTTTTCTCCGTAAGAACGGAACGCGGTCAGGAAGTGATCCTGGTCAACAGGGTGCCCGTGTTATCCAATGTTCCGGGACTCGGGACCAAGGGGGCTGAGGTTTATTCGTTGTGGTGGAATGGGGAGAGCATGGAGGAGAAAATGATCCTGTCTGAAATCTCAGGCAGTATAACCGATTACGTGATGGAAGGGAGAAAATTGTTTTTAATAGGCAAAGGCGGCCTGCTGTCGTTCGTCAAGAACTCCGCCTCGGGAGAATTTTCACGGGGAAGCATTCTGTACTATTACAATTTTAAAGAGAAATAAATTGAAAAAAACAAACATGTCATTCTGAGCGGAGCGAAGAATCTATATTTAACAGTTGAGATTCTTCACTTCGTTCAGAATGACAGCAATAAAGATATTTTTAATAGCTAAACAACTAACATGAACATCAAACACGTAGCGATCATCATGGACGGAAACGGGCGCTGGGCCAGGCAAAGGGGGCTTCCCAGGATCGAGGGACACAGGAACGGCGTCAAGAGGGTGAATGAGATCATAGAGGCGGCCCTTGAGATGAAATTGAAGGCGGTCACCTTTTACACCTTTTCAATGGAAAACTGGAGGAGGCCCGCCGCGGAGATCAACGCCCTTATGCGCTTTCTCGAAACGTACATAAAGAGCGAGATGCGGAGGCTGCATAAAGAGAACGTCGTTTTCAGGGCGGTCGGCGACATTGAGAAGCTTCCGTCACATGTACAGAAGACGCTGAGGGAATTTGAGGAGCTTACACGCGAAAATACAGGCCTCATAGTGGCGAGCGCGCTCAGCTACGGCAGCAGGACGGAGATAATACACGCCGTAAAGGATATGATAAAAGACGGGGTGAGGGCAGAAGACGTCGATGAGAAGACCTTTGGATCTTATCTTTATACAAAAGGCATTCCCGATCCCGATCTGATAATACGCACGAGCGGGGAGATGAGGCTCAGCAACTTTCTCCTCTATCAGGCGGCTTATGCAGAGTTTTATTTTACCAATATCCTCTGGCCGGATTTCGGGAAGAGCGAATTTATCTCCGCTATCCGTGATTATCAGAAGAGGGAGAGGAGATTCGGCGGATTGTCGGAGAAGGCGGGAAGGACTACCTGATGCAAGGTGTGAAAAACAGCTCTCTTGTAAAAAGACACCTTGTGGCGGCTGTGATCTTGCCGGTCTTTATTGCCTACGTATATTACCTGCCGCCGTCGCCTTACTTCCTGGCGCTGCTCGCGGTCGTCGCCGTGTCCGCCATGTGGGAGTTTTTCGTCATGTATAAGGCGCCTGCAAAGCTTTATGTCCCGGGCCTCGTGCTCGGCGCTGTGTTGTTTTATATTTTTTGTGAGCAGCCCGCATATTCTCTGAACGCGGTACTTATAAGTTTATTTTTCTTGTTGCTGCTGAGACTGTTTTTTGTATCCACGCCTTCAGGGTGCATGTCTGATATCGGCCCCCTCGGGATCGGGATTTTGTACATAGCGGGTTTTTTGAGCTTTCAATGGATGATAAGGAAAGAAGCGCTCGGCCTGGAATACATATTCCTCCTTTATTTCTCGGTCTGGCTTGCGGACAGCATGGCTTTATACATCGGCACCTACCTGGGACGTCACAAACTGTATCCGGCAATAAGCCCCAATAAAACCGTAGAAGGGGCCTTCGGGAGCGTGCTCGGAGGCGTCTTGGGCGCCTCAATTGCAAAAGCCGTTTTCGGCATTCAAGTGCTTTCAACTGCCGGGGTGATACTGACAGGCTCCGCGTTGGGCACAGCGGCATTGATCGGAGATCTGATCGAATCCATGCTCAAGCGGGACGCCGGGGTCAAAGACTCAAGCCGGCTCATCCCCGGGCACGGCGGCGTGCTCGACAAGCTTGACGGGATGCTCATCGCCGGTCCCGTGCTTTATCTGATCGTGAGGTGGTTTTGAAGAGACTTTCCATATTAGGCTCGACCGGCTCGATCGGCAGGAATGCGCTTGAAGTGATAAGCAGCCATGCCGATAAATTTAAGATCGTCGCTCTTGCGGCGAGGAACAACGTTCAACTGCTTGAAGCTCAAATACGCGCCTTTAAACCGGAGGTTGCCGCAGTGTTTGACGAGTCTGCCGCAGAAAGCCTGAGGGGGAAAAATCTTAACGTTGATATTCTTGCGGGCGAGAAGGGAATTATAGAAGCGGCGACTCTTGCAAAGGCCGACATGGTCGTTTCCGCCATCGCAGGCTCTTCAGGCCTTGTCCCCACCCATGAAGCCGTAAAAGCCGGAAAAGATATTGCGCTTGCGACGAAAGAAGCCCTCGTGATGGCAGGGGACATCATTATGTCCGAGGCGTCAAAAAGGGGCGTAAAAATTTTGCCCGTGGACAGCGAGCACAGCGCGGTTTTTCAGTGCCTGGACGGCAGGGACATGAACGAGGTCCTGAAAATCGTATTGACGGCGTCCGGGGGGCCGTTCCGTAAAAAGGATATCTCCGGGCTTGATGCGGTAACGCCGGATGAGGCCTTGAAGCACCCTACGTGGGAGATGGGAAAGAAGATAACTATAGATTCGGCGACACTGATGAATAAAGGCCTTGAGGTAATAGAGGCGTGCCGGCTTTTTAACGTGCCTCCTGAGAAGGTTGACGTAATTCTGCATCCTCAGAGTATAATCCATTCGATGGTAAAATTTATTGACGGCAGCGTCCTCGCGCAGATGTCGGTCCCGGACATGAAGGGACCGATAGGTTATGCGCTCTCTTACCCGCGGAGGTTTGAAAACGTGCTGCCTTTGCTTAACCTTGCGGAAGCGGGAGAGCTTACTTTTGAGGAGCCGGACGTCAGGAGGTATCCGTCTCTCTCTCTGGCATATGATGCAATCCGCGCCGGCGGCACCATGCCCTGCGTATTGAGTGCAGCGAATGAAACGGCGGTGGAGGCGTTCCTGGACCGGAAAATATCATTTACCGCGATCCCCCGCGTGGTCTCCCGGACGATGGAGGAGCACAGGGTCCGGCAGGCTGATACGATTGAAGATGTGATAAATGCGTCGCATTGGGCGGAGGCAAAGGCGGCGGAGATAGTTGAAGAGTTACGTAGGGGCGGGTTTTAAAACCGCCCCTACAATTGTAGGGGCGAGGCGCTGCCTCGCCCTTGTGTCATGCTGAACTTGATTCAGCATCTTTAGACCCTGAAACAAGTTCAGGGTGACAGAATTAAACATAAGGACGATAAAACATGACAATATTCTGGGCGGTGATTTTTTTCGGCGTGCTGATCTTCTTTCACGAGCTTGGACATTTCATTCTTGCAAAGCTTGTAAACGTAAAGGTTTTAAAATTCTCCCTCGGCTTCGGGCCGAAGTTGATCGGCAGGAAGATCGGAGAGACGGAATATCTTATTTCGGCAATACCTCTCGGCGGCTACGTTAAACCGTTAGGCGAGGAAGCCGGTGAAGAGATCGCCGAAGAAGACAGGCCCAGGGCCTTTAATTCTCAGCCGGTATGGAAGAGGGCGGCGATCGTCATTGCCGGGCCGGTTTTCAACATTCTGTTAGCCTTCATTATTTTTCTTGTGTTTCTGAGCGTTAAGCTCCCGGTTGCGATTCCGAAGCTTGAAAGCATGACCGCAACTATCGAGGGCGTTACGGACGGCTCTCCGGCCATGAAGGCCGGTTTAAAGAGAGACGACACCATAGTTGAGATAAACGGGAAGTCCGTTATGGACTGGAATGAGATGGCCGAGATCTTTTCAAAGCATCCCGGTAACGAGCTGACGCTGAAGGTTAAAAGAGGCGATGAGGTAATGGATATGCATATTACTCCCGAGCCTGTGGCGGCTAAAGACGAGAGCGGCCAGGAGATAACCGTCGGGAGGATAGGCATCTCGAAGAAATTGGATGCAACGATCATACAAAGCGAAAGCATTTTCAGCGCTCCCTTTAAAGCGCTTGAGGCCGTCTACGGCTGGTGCGCCCTTACGATTGACGTAGTGGTGAAATTGCTGACAGGCGGGGTCTCTGCAAAGCAGGTCGGCGGGCCGATATTGATCGTGGACGCCGCCGCAAAGGCGGCCTCGGTCGGCGCGTTTACCTATTTTAATTTTATCGCCATCATCAGCATCAACCTCGCGATCCTCAACCTGCTGCCCATCCCGGTCCTTGACGGAGGGCATATCATGTTTTTCGGCATTGAGGCGCTGAGGGGAAGGCCTTTGAGCGATAAGATAATTACCGCCGCGAACAAAGTGGGGATGGCGCTGCTCCTGATGTTGATAGCGTTCGTATTTTACAACGATATAATCAGGATCGTCGTCCCGTGGGTACAAAAGAGCCTTATGCAGTAATGAACAATGAGCAATGAATGATGAACAATTCAAAGAAAACATTCCTCAATTGTTCATTGTTCATTGATAATTATTAATTGATATGTCAAAACCGCCGATTATTCAAAAGCAGACTTCTTCAGGAGGCGTAATTTATCGGGAAACGGAGACCGGAGCGATAGAGGTTGCGCTTGTGTCGGTGAGGGGCGGAAAGGCATGGTGTCTTCCGAAAGGCATGGTCGATCGAAAAGAAGAGCCGCCGGCAACCGCTTTAAGAGAAGTAAGAGAGGAAACGGGGCTTCACGGTAAAATAATCGACAGGATAGGACAGATTTCTTACTGGTATTTTTTGAAAGGGGGGCAGATCAAGGTCTATAAGACCGTCCACTTTTTCCTTTTAAAGTATATAGAGGGAAACACGGGCGATCACGACCATGAGGTGGATGAAGCAAGATGGTTTCCCATAGACGAAGCGCTTAAAACAATGTCTTATAAAAGCGAAAGGCAGATAATGCAGAAGGCGAAAGACATGATAGCTGCCTCATAACAAAATGTTACCGAAGGAGCGTTGACTCATGGTTCTATTGAATCAATGTCTGCCTAATTGGTAAGGAGAAAAAAGGTTCTTTCTCATCTCAAGTGGGTAAATTCTCCGATTTGGACTGACTGTCTTTTTTCCCCCTCTATCAAGAGGGGATTAAGGGGTGTGTTTATTTTCAATCTTTTTGACATTGCCTTTAATGTCTTCTGAAGCCCTCTTAATACACACCCCTGTACCCCTCTTTTTAGAGGGGAATTCTTAACCCGCCCATCCTCTTTTTAAAAAGACAAGCTTATATTTACCCACTCATTATCCTAAAAACGGCATTACATCCGCAGATTTCACAGATAAAGACAATGATATAAATGAGATAGGCACATATTGTATATTCACCCAAAAGGTGAAAGGCAAAAGTCAGTTAAGCTTTTAATAAATCTGTGATAATCTGCGCT
>JACRHB010000198.1 GCA_016217725.1 Nitrospirota bacterium
ATTGCTATGTAGTGATCATAGATGCTATCTTTCATTAGGGTCTCCTTTTTGTGTTAGGTTTTTAACTGCTAATTAAATAAGCTAACACGAATAATGCCTTGCATTAAAGGAGACCCCTTTCTTATTTTATCGGGAATGACGGCTTAATTATCTTTGGCTTCCCTGATGCTGATTTAAAAAGTCAAATATACATTAACAAGATTCATGCCAGTATGGATAAATTATTTTTTGTTTTTAAATTAGCGGCTTGGAATTAAAGAGAAGCAGCGCAAGGTGTATCATGATAACCGATCTAATTTAAACATAAAAATGTAAGACCTGTAAAGAATAACTTACAGGGCTTCCTGCTGCATTGCTCTATCACGCACCGTGCTGTTACATGAAGCTTATTCTCACATCATACTCTTCACCTTCGCGACAATCGCCTTCTTCGATATCTCCTCGTAATCAAGAAGCTCGGCGGGCTTGCCGCTCTTCGGCATTTTTCGCACCGCTAATGAATGTACGGGGATATGGAATTCCGAGATTACGCTCCTTACGGCTTCGCCGAGACCGCCCTCGGCAAAGTGGTCTTCAACGGTAATGAACGCCTTGCTGCTTTCAGCGGCAAGCATAAGGGTCTCGCGATCAATGGGCTTTATGCTGTACAGGTCGATTACGCGGATGTAGACGTTTTCTTTTTTCAATTCCTCATAGGCCTCAAGCGCCTCATGAAGCGTGACGCCTGCGGCGATGACTGTGATCACGTCGTCCTTGCTTTCCGTCAATACTTTGCTGCCGCCGATGGGAAATTTTTCATCGATGCTGTAGATAACCGGCGTCTCTTTTCTTGTAGTGCGAATATAAGAGATGCCTTTGTGCTTCGCCATTTCCTCTAGCAATTTCTCCGTTGACACTGCGTCGGAAGGATAAAGCACCACGCTGTTAAGGACCGCTCTGAACATGGCAATATCCTCAAGCCCCATTTGAGAAGGACCGTCTTCGCCGATCGACACGCCGGCGTGAGAGCCGCAGAATTTGATGTTTGCATCCGAGTACCGGCTCATCCTTATCTGGTCGTATGCGCGGGTCAAAAAGGCCGCAAAGGTTGATACAAAAGGCATCTTGCCCCTGTTTGACAAACCGAGCGCTGCGCCGACCATATTTTGCTCCGCTATGTACATTTCAAAAAAACGCTCCGGGTATGCATTGCCGAATATCCCTGAATACGTAGAATTACTCACCTCGGCGTCGAGGACCACCATGTCGGGCAGAGCGGGGAAGAGCCTCTTTAGCGCATTACCGTATGCTTTACGGGTGGCAACGGCTTTGCCGGTAGGGTAGTCGATCTCTTTTATCTCATAAGGCGGTCTTTTTTCCGGTTTGAGTTTTTCGGGTCTGAGCATCTCTCCGCGCAGAGATTTATCAACTTCTCCAAGCTCCTTAAGCGCGGCGTCAAGCTCGTCTTTTGTCATCGCCTTTCCGTGCCAGCCGTCTTTATCTTCAAGAAACGACACCCCCTTCCCTTTCGTCGTTTTGGCGATTATCATCGCCGGTCTTCCTCTCACCTTCAGGACTTTTTCATATGCGGAAAGTATTTCGCCGACGGAATGACCGTCGGTTAAAAAAGTTTCCCATCCGAAAGATGAAATGCGCTTTTCATAAGCTGCAAGGTCATGGCCGTACATCGTCTCGCCCCGCTGCCCCAGGCGGTTCACATCGATGACTCCCACGAGATTGTCCAGCTTATAATGCGCGGCTAACTGTATCGCCTCCCACTGCGAGCCTTCGGACATTTCACTGTCTCCTAAAAGCACATAAGTGATGTAAGGCAGTTTATCTATATATCTTGCATTCAGGGCCATACCGACCCCGACAGACAAGCCCTGACCTAATGACCCCGTCGCCGCCTCGACAAAATTAAAGGTCCTTGTAGGATGCCCCTCCAGACGGCTGCCGAATTTTCTGAGGCTCATCAACTCTTCTTCGGTTAAAACTCCCGCTGCAGCCCACTGCGCGTAAAAGAGCGGCGAGGCGTGGCCTTTGGAAAATATCAGGCGGTCATTGTTGGGATTCTCCGGGTGTTCGACATCGAATTTGAATATCCCTCCGAATAACAAACACGTCATTAAATCGGCTGCGGACAGAGAGGAAGTAGGATGTCCGGAGCCCGCCTCCTTTGTCGAGACAAGTATGAAATACCGGATAAGCTTTGCCAGTTTTTTCAATCTTTCTTTAATGCTCATTGCTCACCTTCAATCTTCAAGCCACTTTTTCAGCCCGGCAATCTCTTTTTTTGTAAGCTTCGCGGCAAAATCCCTTTCTCTTCCCGTCATCATCGACAGCGCCTTATTGAAGTGCGTGCCGACGGCTCCGAAACCGTCTGAAATACCTTTCCTGGTCTTTGAAGATATTAAGGCAATTTTAATGTTTCTTGAAGCTTCTTCCTCCCGGCCCATCTGCGCATAAGCCGATCCCTTTGCAAAAAAAGCGGCGCCGTGATCGGGTTTTAATTCTATTGTTTTGTCAAAGTCTCTGACGGCGCTCTTATAATCATCCTTTGACATGTAGGCGATCCCGCGATAAAAATGAGCGCGTATGTTATCGTCATTCATGCCGATAACCGTTCTGAAATCATCGATAGCCTTATTGATCTGTCCGGTCTGCAGATATGCCACGCCCCTGCTGAGGAACGCGATCTCCGTCGCCTCGCCGGCTTCAATCGCCATTGTAAAAGCCATAATGCTTTCCTGCTTCTTCCCCTCTCTGAAAAGCCGCTGCGCCTGGTGGAGTAATTTTTTCACGTTCATATCAATAAAGTTAACAGTTGAAAGTTAAAAGTTAAAAGTGTAAAAATAATGTTTTTATTATTATCATACTATCTTAACTCTTAACTCTTAACTCTTAACTCTTAACTCTTAACTCTTATACAAAGCACTGCGGGTCTTCGACGAGGAAATCATTCTCTCCTTTTGCCTGAGAATATATGAGCGTCTTCCTTTAATTTTCTCATATGCTATATGTCTCTTAAAAACATTGTATCACACTTTTTTGAGCTGCTTAGAGGCTGATGGAAAATAAAATACGCTGGAATAAATTCAGGGTGACAAAATACGGTATTTTCTTAATCGTTCTTCGGAAGGGTGATGATGAACGCGGTGCCTGTCCCGGCCTCGCTCTTCGCCTCTATTGCGCCGCCTTGTTCGGTGATTATCCCGTGAGCTATCGAGAGGCCGAGACCCGTGCCTATGTTCACCGGCTTTGTCGTGAAGAAAGGGTCAAAGATCCTGGGAAGTATCTCAGGCGCTATCCCGGCGCCGTTGTCGGATACCGTTATGACGATGTTTTTAGCAGCCTTATCGTAAACGGTTTTGAATTCGATCCTCCCCCGCTTGTCCGTCTCTGAAATGGCATGCTCTGCGTTGATGAGGAGGTTCAGCGCCACCTGCTGCATCTGCTGGCGGTCGACGTCGATATACGGCACGACGCCGTAATTCCTGATTATCTCTATATTGGTCGACTTGAGCCAGTATTCATGAAGCTCGATTGTCTTGTCGATGATCTCATTGACGTTCTCGGGGCTTTTTTGAGCCGTCGTCTGCCTCGAAAAGGTGAGCATGTTCTCAACGATCTTTTTGCACCTAATAGCCGAATCATATACGTTCCGGAGATATTTTTTTGTCGTCTCGTCCCTGTCGTCCATCAGGAGCATTTCCGTATATCCGATAATCCCGGTCAGAGGGTTGTTGATCTCGTGGGCTACGCCGGACGTCAGGGTGCCGAGAGACGATAACTTGTCGAGATGATAAATCTGGTCTTTCAGCCTTCGCGTTTCGGTGACGTCCTTCATCGTATAGACCACGGCGTCATGCTGGTCATATGATATCGGGAAACAGCTTATCAGGTAGACGATCCCGCTCAGCTTTCTTTCAACGGAGCCGGGGCATACCTTTTCTTTCTCTTTCGACACAACACACCACTCGTGGGGTTCGTGCAGGCCGAAAAGCTCGTAATACGGCTTCATGATTATGTCCGCAGGCTCCTTGCCGAAAAGGCCGGCAAACGCCTTATTGGTCCTCAATATCCTGTAATTATTGTCTATGACGAACACGTAGTCTTTTATCGCGTCGATTATGTGCTGCCACCATTTTTGACTCTTATATATCTGGTTGAATAAAAGCTCGCGCCTTTCCTGTTCTTCCTCGGTCTCCCTGATCATTTTCGACGTGCTGCGTATCCTCTCAAGCACGCCGGGCAGGGAATCTTTATACCCTGCGTCCCGTATCAGATAGTCATACGCTCCTTCTTTTATCGCCTCGGCAGCCTCAAGCTCCTTTCCCTTTTCAACGATTACTACGGCGGGGGCGTGAATTCTCCTCTGTTTTATCTCTTTGAGGAAATTGATTCCGGTGACGGAAAGGACGTAGTCGATAAATACGGCGTCGACTTTTTCTTGCTGGAGAATATCAAGGCCCTGCCGGACGCCGGGGGCCTTGATTATTTCAGTCGCAGGACAGCAGGCTAAAAAAGCCTTTTCAAGAGACCTGCTGTCGGCGCTGTTTATATTTATGAGCAGCGCCCTCTGTATGCCGGATTGTTTTGTCATATTAATGATATATCTTACCTGAATTGAGCGATTTTTTATTGCTTCCCCTCTATCAAGAGGGGATTGAGGGGTGTGTTTTTTATTAATCTTTTTAACACACCCCTGCCCCTCTTTTTAGAGGGGAAGCTGACGCCCTGCATTCCGCAATTGTTTTATCCGGGTTCTTTGGCGGCTTCAACGTCGTTCAGGATCACTATGTCGACCCTCCTGTTCTTCGCCCTCCCTTCAGGGGTATTGTTGGAAGCCACCGATTTGTATTCCGCGTAACCGATGGCTGATATCCTTTCCGGCTGAATACCGTGTGCATTTACGAAATATTTTGAAACGTTTATAGCCCGCTTTGCCGACAACTCCCAGTTGGACGAAAATTCATTGTTGTTTATCGGGACGTTGTCCGTATGGCCTTCTATCCTGACCACGTTGGGTAAACGCTTCAGTGCGGAAGCCACCGAATCAACTATGGGCCTTGCGGTCTCCCTGAGTTTTGCCGCGCCGGTCTCGAATAGAAACTTATCCATGACGGATATTACTATGCCCCTCCTGTCGCTTCTTATCTCAATCCCGCCTTTTGATCCCGAGATCACGGACTCAAGCGAATTTTTTACGACCGCTTCAACCTCCGCGTCAGGCGGAGCAATAATTTGAATTCCTTCAATAACGTTAAAAGTGTTGACGTTTGTCTCGGAAGCGTTGAAAGCAGAGCGCATCGATTTAACGAATTTGCCGAGTTTGCTTGTGTCGATATTGCTTATGGCGTACATCGCGGTGAAAAAGCAGAATAAAAGCGTGACGAAATCGGCGTATGAAACCATCCACCGCTCTACGTTTTCATGCTCTTCCGGTTTCTTCTTCTTGTTTGTCATAGGTCTTATAGGTCTTATACGTCATATAAGACCTATTGTCTTCATTTCCTCTTCGATAGAAATGAATTCAGATATTCCCTCAGATAAAATGGATTTCTCCCCGCTTGTACGCCGAGCACTCCTTCTATTATTATCTCCCTGAGCAAGACCTCATGCTTCATGTTGTTGATTATCTTTTTCGCTATCGGCAGGAACAGCAGGTTGGCCGAGCCGACTCCGTATACCGTAGCGACGAACGCGACGGCGATTCCCGTGCCGAGCTTTGCAGGATCGCCCAGGTTTTCCATAACGTGTATAAGACCTAATACCGCGCCTATTATTCCGATCGTAGGCGCAAAGCCCCCTGCCGACTCAAAGACCTTTGCCGCCCTGCCCCTTTCTTCTTCAAAGGTACTGATCTCCTGCTCGAGCGTGCTCCTGAGCAGCTTCGGATCAATTCCGTCGATGACGAGCCTCAGCGCCCTCCTGAAAAAATCGTAGCCCATATTCTGGATGTCTTTGTCAAGCGACAAAATGCCGGACTTTCTCGCCCTGGCGGAAAGGTTTATGGTCTCTTTGATGACCGAATAGCCTTCAGGCATCATCGGGTTCTCAAAAAACACCTCTCTCAGCGATCTTGTCGCAAGCGAGATGTCCCTGATCGAAAAACTGAGAAACGTGGCGCCGAGGGTCCCTCCGAATACTATCAGCGCCGCCGATCCCTGAACAATTGACCCGATCCTTCCGCCTTCAACGATACTGCCGCCGATGATTGCGGTAAAGCCGAGGAGTATGCCTATTATGCTCGCCTTATTCATTCGTTTCCGTCTCTCTCGACTTTCTTATCTCCTCCCTCTGGTGATTGAAGGCATACTGTATTATCTCGTTCCTGACCGATTCCGTCATGTTGAGATATTCAAGGGCCACTTCGTACGATCCGTCGCCCAGCGACTTGATCCTTTTCACCTCGCCGTAAGCAAACACCACGACGGGAGGGTACGTAGGCAGCAGCAGCTTTATCTGCATGATATCCTTCTCTTTTACGGGCCGGTCGATTGTAAATCTTACCCCTGAAGCGCTGATGTTGACCGGCTTTTTTTCGGGTGACAATAACCCTTCCTTTTCGAGCAGGAAATGATTAATGATGAAATCAAGCTTGGTCTTTATTTCTTCCATCATCCCGTATAACTTCTTATTGCCGGCAAAGTCGGGGGCGTTTTCCGGAGCGTCCTTTTCATATAAATAAGGGGCGCCGGACAATGAAAAGGCCTTTGAGCTCGAAATCTGTTTTAAGAATTCCAGGTCCTTTTCTTTGCTGACGTCAACCGGGTTTGCCACGACCGCCAGCACGTCATCCACCCTGAAATACTCCCTCTTTTCTTCCGCCTTTGAATTCTGTTTTTTTTCAGACGCCATCTTGCCTCCTTATTTTCCTTTCCCTTCTGCCTTTATCAAAATTCTTTCTTTAAATCATTAACCAAGGAGCTGTATTTTTTAATCTTCTCATCCCCCGTTATAAGTCTTTCCTTGAGGATTTTAGCCTCGTCTTCATCGATGATTTTGAGCTCTTTCAGTCTGCCTATCCTTTCAAGAGAATCCAGCGTCACGGACGCGCCGTCGCCGCTTCCGAGCGTTTTAACGTTATCGAGATTCCTGTAAGTCTCCTTCAGATGCTTTGACAGCCTTTCATTCTCCTTAACCAGGCTTGTCATCCTGTATGCATTTCTGACGGTTAAAAGAAGCTGCTGCATCACAAACGGCTTAACTATATAATCGTACGCTCCCTCCTTCACGGCCTCTAGTGCCGTATCAAGCGTCCCGTAAGCGGTGAGAATGACGACTGCAATCCCCGGGTTTATTTTCATTGCGGTACTTAAGACCTCCATCCCGTCTGCGCCGGGCATTCTGAGGTCGGTAAGCACAAGCTGTATGTCTTCGAGCCGCAGAAGTCTTACGGCGTCAAGTCCGTCATTCGCGGTGGTGACGGAATAACCCTGCTCCGAAAGGAACTTTACAATAACTTCTCTTACCATTTCGTCGTCGTCTGCAACAAGGATTTTAAAATCGCTCTTTTGCACTTCTTATTTATTTTCCTTTTTTAAATCCATCATATTGTCATGTCTAATAAATAAATTTACATAACCCTGTCATTCCAGCTTGTCTGGAATCTTTTTTAAAGAAGGATTCCGCACAAGTCGGAATGACGGCGGTCAAGCCGAAATGACAATGCATTTTTCTTCCGCCTTTATCCTTCTGTTTGCAATTTCTCGTCCAGAGAGCCCAGCCACTCATCCTCTTTATCAAGCAGGGGAGCCAGCTCGTACTCGATGAGGTCCGACAGCATTATCCAGTCCTTCGTTTCAAAAGCCGAATTCATATCCTTAAAGATATTGAGCGCGGAATTCTGCGATGACGCCGGATTCGGCGGCAGGCTCAATTCGTTAAGGCAGCCAAGCCCGTTGCCGAGCTCCTTGACGAATTCCATAAAATGTCTAAGATCATTGATGTTTTGTTCAAGGTGCAAAAAAGTGTCTTCGTTTTCCTCCAGTCTTAAGGACCGGACGTTGTCCTTAAATGATCCCGAAAGCTGCTGCGCCACGAATCTGGCGTCGCCGATGCTGGCCTTTATCGCGGTCAGCAGCTCCGCTCCTTTAATCTCTTTTGTCAGCTCACTCATCTTTTCCCCCTTTGTTAAGGTGCTGTTAAAGTATCTACAAATGATCGCTTCTCCGAAACCGCTTCAAAAAAGGCGATCAGCTTTTTCATCATCTTCAGCAGATATGATGAAGTCGAATTCAGATCCCGGTAGATCCTGCAGGAATCTTCAGCCAATGAGCGCAATTCGCTCCCTTCCGATGCCTCTTTTGAATATGTAAAAATCAGGACCAAAGGCCTGAAACACGGATTGGCGTAGCCGATAAGCTCTATCCCGGCGTCAACGGCTTCCACGCGCTTCCATATTTCCTTGACTTTCCCGACGTCGATCTTTTCTCTTGAGGCTTCATCCGTTATAAGACTTATCAGCTCAAACCCTTCGCCCGACGCGCTTACAAGCTCTTCGAGGGCGGCAACCTCCTTCCCGAGAGATAAAATAACGTCTTCAATATCGCTCAACAGGTAAAACGAAGATAATTCCGCGCATAGATCCCTGTAAGTCATATCGGCTTTGCCGTTGGTTTTTTCAGGGGTCATATTCCATACTTCCCTGTAGAGGAGGCGGTAAATATTTTCTTTTTTTAACGGCCTCTTTACGAGCGGATCAAACCTGATGAGCCCATCCTCCTTAAAACCCGTCTTGTAGACCTGAACGTCCTTGAATCGTGGATCCCCCTCCTTAATTCCCTCCTTAACAAGGGGGGGGGATACAGAGGGGTTATCCTTCAGCGCCTCCTTAACAACTTCAAAAACCGCTTCAGGTTTTATGATGTCCTTACAGACCATATTGTTGCACTCCACATGAAAATCGCACGGAGAGCACGGCAGATCCGCCTGAATAACATAATGACCTTCGCCGTATGGTCCCGTCTCTAAATAATGGACGTTTGCCACCGATACGTCTATTACCCTTGTTCCTGCCGCAGTAGCCACATGAAGGGGGCCGCTGTCGTTGCTTATCAGGAGCGAACAGCTTTTGAGCAGGGAGGAAAGCTCCCCGAGGTTGGTCCTGCCTGCAAAGTTCAGAGGTTTGAATTTAACGGTCTTTTCAAATTCCCTTGCCAGCCCGGCTTCATCAGGGGAGCCGAAAAGGATGATCTTTGCGTCAAACTCCCGGACGATCATATCGGCCAATGCGGCAAAGGAAGCGGCAGACCACCTCTTGTCTCCCTTACTCGCTCCGAGATGAAGGCCTATAAGCATGTCGTTAGAGGCAACACCCTCTCCTTGCAGCATTTCATTCGCATTTTTCCGATCTCCTTCGGGTATCTCGTAAAACAGTCTCCTCGTTTTAGACATTACGCCGGCTGATTTCAGATTCATATCTACAAGATGAAACGGGTTGTATTCCCTGTTGGGCACGACATTGAAAAAATACCTCATCCACGGATGCTTTAACAGTTTGTGTCCTTCCGCATCAACCGTATTTCCCCTTATCTCCCCGGCCCTTACCATTGACGTCAATATGGCGCTGCCCGGGGAATGGGTAAAGTTGATCGCCAGATCATATTCTTTTTTGTTGAGCTCATTTATCAGTCCCTCGATACGCCTGAAGCTTTCCACAATACTTCGCTCGGAATTATGGAACTTAAGCTTGAAGTCCTTCATCTCAAAGACGATAAGCTCGTCGATAAAAGGAATGCCCCTGCAGATCTCCGCAAATTGCGAGTTGGCTAAAAGTGTTATCTTAACCCCGGGATACGTCTCTTTAAAACCCGCCATTACCGGCGTTGTCTGCAAAAGGTCGCCCATGCGCGTGAGGTTTATGATCAGAATTTCTTTCATTTCTTTACAAGCTCATTCATCAAAAGGAATATCGACTCGGTGCGGGATATGTCTCCCTCTCCGTTCTCTATCTCTTTAATGATATCGGAAAGGGTTATCCTGCCTTTGCCGGCAAATTTCGAAAGATATTCGGCAAGCTCGCCTTCGCTTCCCGCCTCATCAATAAGCTCATGAACGCTTTCGCCTTCCTCTTTCCATACGGGCGGCTCATATCCGCAAGCGGCAAGAAACTCAAGCAGCTCGCGCATCCTGTGTTCGTAAGTATGCTCTTTCAATACCCTCTGTCTTGCCTTCTCAGCTATTGTCTTTCTTTCTTCCGAATGCTCAAGATAATAGCTTATCTTCAGCCTCAAATCTTCGAGGTCTTCAAATACGACGATTTCCTCCCCGAGATCAAATAATTCTTCAAGCTCTTTGCGTCTGTCCGTAAGCTGAAACGCGCCGCAGCTTGCGATCTCAAAGGTCCTCGGGTTGACGAAGTCGCCGAAAGGATTTATCCCTTTGTGATACGTTGAAGAGTGGAGATTTATGTTTATCTCGGAGGCATTAAAAATCTTCACCGTCTCTTCGGTCTCTATCCTCTGCCCGCCTCTCTGGATATACTTTGCGTAGCCCTGATCTTGCGGCCATCCGTTTCCCCAGATTTTAAAATCAAGGTCAAGCAGCCCTCTGAAAAAATGCCTCCTGTTGTAATATCCCGCCCCGACAAAAGAGACGTCGCTGCCGTAATGCTCCTTTTCTTCTTCGTTCAGTTTATTTTCCCTGTGCTCGTCGTGAGAAGCCGCAAGGGGAAGATAATGGTAATTCTTCACCCCTTCCTTTTTTAACTCTTCAAAAAAATCTCCTTTCTGGATCGTAAAAAAGTAATCATAAGACCTTGCGATCTTCCGCCAGTATCCCATCACCCTGAAATCTTCGACAAACCAGAAGGCGGTCGGGATCTTATTAGCGCGCAGGATTTCAAGACATTCCGCGTTCAGCGGCGCCTGCGCGAGCGCAAAGACGAGCCGGGGCTTAAACGCTTCACATCTTGCGATAACCGCTTCTGAAAGAAACGCCGTCAGAATTTCAACAAGACGTTTGTACCTCGCCCGGTCCTTCGTTACCTCATCTGCAAAAAACAGGGCGTCCGAAAACCTGCTGTTGTCCATCAGCTCGACGGTGTGACCCATTTTCCGGAGAGTGGAAGAGCAATACCCGGCAATCGGGAGCGACCCGCCGTACACCGGACCGACCACGAGTATTTTTATTCCCCTGTTGATTTTTTCAAGGCTCTTGATCGCGGTTACCTTTTTGAAATATTCCGGGTTGAGCTTGACGGAAGGTTTATGCTCCAGTATCGCAATGTTATTATTATAAAATCCCCCTGTATCCCCCTTTCCCAAAGGGGGACTTAATTCCCCTCTATTACACACCCCTGCACCCCTCTCGAGAGGGGAAGGGGTTAGGGGTGTGTTCCCTTTCTTTACAAAGGAGAATTGTTTTAAATCCGTTACTATCCTTACCCTTGCAAGTATTGAAGTCAGACAAAAAGTCTCTAAAGCCGCCTCCAGAACGTCAAGTCTCGGTTCAAAAACAATGAGCTCCCCGTCTGTATTTTTGCAAAGCTCGACAATGTGATATCCGAGTCCAAAGCCGAGAACAAAAATCGACGACGAGTCCTGTATCTTCTGTTCATGATGCTTGACCCAGTCCTCAGCCTCTTTTACGGGGTCATAGAGGCTGTGCAGGGCGATGCTGTCGACTTTTAGAGAAGGCATACCGTTCTTTGCATGTAAAATCTCCGGGTTAGAAATCGCTTCTCTGTTCAGGAGCGCAAGCGCAAGCCCGGGATTTACTTTTCTAAGTACGGTTATATTTTTTTCAAAAAACATCTGCCTCCTTTGTTAAATACAACGTTACTTAAAAATCCCTCCTAACCTCCCTTTGCCAAAGGGAGGAATCCCCCTCTTTTGCAAAGAGGGGCAAGGGAAGATTTTTTAATTAAAAGTAAATTCAATTTATAAAAAATCGTCCTTCCGGGAATAATGCAAATTACTTGCCATGATTTTACATACGGTGAACACTGCGGAGTGTAGAATGCCTATCTCCTTGTAATTAAAAGATTAAAGCGGGATATTAGTCTCAACGCAATTTGATTCGGTAATACGTTAAGCAAATAAACAAAGCCTCCTTTGTCAATATGTTGACATGGGGACGGCTCTTCTTTCCGTACTTTGAGAGACTCCCTCCGAAACGACCCGGATGATCTCTTCAACCCTCTTATCATAGGTATGTTTGCTCAACGCCTCTTTATACCCGGCCAGGGCTATTTTTTCTCTCTCATCCTCATGCTCCAGATAATAATGTATCAATTCGACAAGCTCCTGCTCATTATCGTATAGAACAAGGTGGTGTCTGTCCTTAAACAAATCTTCCATTCCGGTGTCCCTGCTCAACCTGTTAGTCAAGAGGAGGCTTCCGGTCCCTAAGACTTCAAATACCCTCTGGTTCAAATCCTCGGCGATATTTTTATTGAAAACGATCTTTGAACGGGAAAATATCAGCGACATGTCCTGCAGGAGCTTTGAATCGATATGTATGTCGATATTGTTTTTCTTAAGCAAATCCAAAATCCTCACCCTGTCAAGATGAAGATACGGATGGGTGCTCCCTACAAAGCTTACGGGATAGATCTTGTCTGCGGGAATTTTGCAGTGGATATCGGGGTCGCAGGCGGCAGGCGACCAGAATACCCTTTGGCAGCCGGATTCCTTAAACCGTTCGATGTGCTGTTTATTAAACATTACAAATACATAATCGTAATTAAGGGCGTATTGCAGTCTGCTCGTTATGTCTCCCAGATGCGTATCGCCGAAAAGAGCGACTTTGGGACATTCCAGATATTCAAGATTGGCGGGGATATTTTCCCGGTGCTGATCGATCCACAGGAAGATATCCGGCTTAAAGCCCGGAGGCAATTGCCGCAAAATATCTCTTATGTCGATTATCCCGCGCCCCGTTACAATGTCGCAGGGTTTTGACAGGCGCGCACATATATCCGTCCAGTGTTCGGCCGTGCCCTCACGATAATAATAATGGGTCTTCAAGCCCTCAGCAAAACCCGCCCAGAAAGCCCTGTCCCGCAAAGGCCCGAAGGTAATGACGCTGCATATCTTCCTCAGGGCCTTCTCATAATAGATCGGAGCGGACACCGGGGAAGATATGGAAGCCATAAGGACGTTGAGTTTCCTCGGCTTGTTTTGTTGAATGTAGTTTTTTATTCTGCCGTAATAATCCCCGTACAGGGAGACGGATGGTCTGTTTTCAATTATAAGCGGCTTGCCCTTCATGCAGTTTATTAAGTCGCCGTCCGAGATGATCTCTTCAAAGTCGAGGGCGACCAGCAGCTTGCCGTTTTCCAGAAGGGGTTTGAGGTCCACGGCTTCCATTGCAGCTTTTAAAATATCCAGCCTATGCTCAATGATGATGATCCGGTGAGGAAAGTTTCTCAGCAATGAAGGGGAAATGTGGTAACCGAATCCTAACCCTAAGACAATGACGGAATCAATATTTTTAATATCGCATGATTCAAGGATCCGTTCACCTTCTTTACCGGGATAGTAAGTGGAATGAAGGGCCATGCCCTTAATCTTTAAAGCAGGCAATCCCTCCCTTGACGTCAGGACTTCGATGTCATTGCCTGTATTTATATTCTCAGCTCTTAAAGCCAGATCCCCGTTTTTTGAGTTTAAAACATCAAGATTCCTGTCGTAAAAAGATTTCACTGTTCAGCCTCCTAATTTCCGCTGCGAGCTCAGTCGCCTCCTGCATTTCGGGATTGACGGTTTTTTTAAAATACCTCGGAAGGCGGCCTTCATTCAGCATTTCCATGCCGAGCCCCCTTATGAGGTTATAAAACATTTCATCCGTATACTTGTCCGTGTTCAAATGCCAGCCCGCTTCTCTTTCATCGCCGACAAAGGATGTAACCGTTATCAGATATCCGTCAGGTTTTATATGGTCAACGAGGCGCCTGACCGCAGTCTCTGGATACATCAGATGCTCAACCACGTCCAGCGCCAGCACAAGGTCGTACATTTTATCCCGGAGAAAATCCTTTTCAGTCGCGTCGAGCATGTCTATATCAAGGTTTCTTCGGTTGAACCGCCACCTTGCGTACTCAAACGTCTTGCCGGGGACGTCCGCATAGCTCAGCTCCGCGCCTTTCAGGCCGGACAGGGAGAGCAACTGGCTCCCTATGCCGCCTCCGAAATCGAGAAGCTTCAACCCGTCTCTCTCTTTTTTCAACCCGGCGCAGAAGCTCAATATGTCTTGAGTCCATTTAATGTAATAGAGGTTTTCGTAGTTGTACTGTACGAGATCAAAAAGATATGAGTCCGTATTGCCGTAAAATTCGTTTACCTTATCCGGCGTCAAGCCTTCTCCGATGACGCCTTTCCACTCCTGCACTTGCTCTGAATATATTGAGCGTATCCGTTTTAAAACGTCCTTCACCGGCAACCGGGTATATTCGGCAAGCTCCCGCACCGCGCCTTTAAAAGTCGACATAAACACTTCTTCAAATAATAAAGCAAACCTCTGTGCCGTCTTTCTTGAATCATATTCATTAACGGCCCTCGCCCTCCCCTTCATCCCGAGCTCTCTTCTCAGAGCCTCGTCTTTAAGCAGTTTGATTATTGAAGCTGAAAGGGTTGTCGGGTCATTAGGCTGCACAAGGATACCGGCATCGGCCGCTGCTTCGTCAAGAGAGCCTGAAGCGGTCGCTATCACGGGGACGCCGCACGCCATCGCCTCTATCAGGACCGTGCCTGTCTGTTCCTTCCATGTCCTGGTTGCGATGCTCGGATGCACAAAAATATCGGCTGCGTTGAACAGCTCCTGCATTCCATGGCCGGGACAGCTCTCAAGGAATGTAAAAATATGATCCAGGCCGAGCTCTTTAACGGTATTTTTTATGTTTTGAGATTCCGGCCCCTGTCCTAACACTATAAACTTTAATGGAACTGTCTTCAGGCCGCTCTCAAGCGCAACCAGTTTGGCTGCGTGTACAAAATCGTAAATCCCCTTTTCCCATACAAGTCTGCCCGAAAACAAGACGACCCTTTCCTCATCTGCAATACCTAAAGCGTGTCTGAACCTCTTTCCCGCCGCTTCATCGGGCTTAAATCTCTCAATGTCTATCCCCATTGGAATGACGACGATCTTCTCCTCGGGCACGCCCTCTAACAAAAGGGCTTCTTTTGCGCGTTTCGTCCCTGCGACAAAGACGTCTATAAAATTCCTGTTGAACTGTTTGATCCCCCGCATAACCTCGTCTTCTTCATAAGCAAAGGGGATATTTTCCAGTTCCAGCGCGATGATCTTTTTGCCGAATTTGCACCTGGCAATAGCCGCCTGATGTGTAAATACCCATAAAATATCCGCCGCATAGAATATGTCTTTGTTAAACAGCTCAAACTCAAGCCCCTGCATGAAAGCGGGATTTTCAGGATAGGACGGGAGCTTGATAACAGGCAGCGTTATATCTGTGAGATCAAAGTTCGGCCTGTCCGTAGAATACAGGGTTATATTGAATCTGTCCGACAGCGGCTCGTAGCTCTGCGTCTCCGATCTATTCAGGTTCGGACCCCTGATTATCGCGAGCTCCGGCGGGCCGTCGTGCTCTTCTTCGATTATGTATCCAGGAACATGTGAAGCAACCGCCGATCCCGGAGGTCTGGGCCGGATGTCATATTCTCTGTAAAAAAGTGTTTCCGGCTCCTTAAACCCGCTCCCGGCCACCTGCGAATACCTAACGCCCTTTTGCCAGTATCGCTGTTTATCAAGGAAACCGTAATGGACTACATAAACGTCCCAAAGCTTTATCGTCCCGGTGAGGCCCGTCAGCGCCTCATGGATGTGGCGCTCCCATTTTACGCCCGGCAGATTCCTCCAGATCCTCGGAATGAATTCATGATTATCAAAGGTCTTTGAATAATAATTCTCGTTCCCGACAAGATTGCACTGCCTGATTTTATAGCCGGATACATCAGCGGAGGTGGAAGACAGAAGGTTTCTTATATTATGCTCAAGCTCCTTTGAAAACGCCTCATCGGCATCGAGCCGTATCACCCAGTCGCCGGTGCAGTGGTCAAGGGAAACCTGTCTCTGTCTGCCGAAGTGGTTGTCCCAGGGATTTTGTATCAATACGACCTTATCATGAGCTTTCAGGATATCGAGCGTCCCGTCGGAGCTGCCTCCGTCTACGACCACAATCTCGTCCGCAAACCCGCATGAGCTTAACGCCCTCGCGATATTCCTCTCCTCATTCATCGTTATCATCGAGACGGATATCTTCATGCTTATCCTTTTTCAAATATAAATCTATCGATAAAATTCACCGTGATTTAATGATTTGCAAATTACTTGCCAGGTTTGAGGACTAAAGAATATGTTCAATAAGAAGAAGGTAACTGACTGATATTATTAATATCCTTACCCTGTTTTAGAAATTCATATCCTGAGAACATCCGGCGATTAATCGATAGTCGTCATGTTATTGACGTTCAAATAAGGTTTGCTGTTTTAAAATTGAATCGAGGGGTCTGATTTATTGACTAAATTCTTCAGTAAATGTCAAATATTCCTTAACATCGTCGGTGGATAATGACTGAGGCTCCTTGTCCCTGATAAACGTCTGGAATTTCCTGATCCACGTGGAATAAGTCTTTATAGTTTTAGGCGAATAGTGTCTTGTTTTTATTTCAGCATACAAAGCAGCATGGGCCGCCTTCCAATCGGCCTTTCGTCCCGAAACCGCCCCTCCTCGTTCAGAAGCGGGAGGGGAGGCTTTCCCCTCTAATAAGAGGGGACTAAGGGGTGTGTCCGTCTTCCCTTGACGGAAGACTCGTAGTACATTATCCTCCTTTTTAGAATCAGACGGTAGCAGCCCATAATAAAGATATACCGCAAAAGAAGCCTGCTTTTGCTGTTCATACGTCTGTTTTTTATCCTGAAGTTTTTTTATAAAATACGGCAGACTCCCCCGCTTATGATGAGGATGATTATACTTTTGACAGAAATCCAGGTAATACCGCAGCCACTTTCTA